>JAJYLC010000052.1 GCA_021787935.1 Chloroflexota bacterium
CCGATCTCCTCAATACAGTCGCCTGACTTGACTTTTGCTATCATTATGATATCATAATGATATCGCAACATACAATTGGGAGGAATAAAATGAACGAGAGACCAGCCAGCGTATTAAATGGGTATCTCATGCTCGTCGTGGGCGTTGCGCTATTGGTCGCTGCTGGTGTAATCCTACGTTACAATAGCCACAATTCGCCCTATGTAGGTCTTTCTATAGCGCTTATCATCATTGCCATATTCGTGTTTGCTGGACTCTTCATTGTCAATCCTAACGAGGCAAAGGTAATAATACTGTTCGGCAGCTATGTAGGATCGGTGCGGGAAAACGGTTTATTCTGGGTGAACCCGTTCTTGATAAAGAAGAATCTTAGCCTTCGCATCTTGATGTTCATTACAGCACCAGTAATACTCCTAATAATTCGCTTCTTTGTAAAGAAGAATCTTAGCCTCCGCGCTCGCAACCTCAGCGGACAGAAGCTCAAAGTCAATGATAAGATGGGCAATCCTATCGAGATAGCGGCCGTCATCGTCTGGCAGGTTGATGATACATTCAAAGCCGCCTTCGAGGTTGATGACTATGAACAGTATGTTGTTATCCAGAGCGAGGCTGCCGTCCGGCATCTTGCGCAATCATACCCATACGATACGTTCGAAGATGAAGGTCGGGAAGAGGGATTAACCTTGCGCTCAGGTGCCGAACAGGTCAATAAGCTCCTTGAGGGCGAACTCCAGGAGCGGCTGAACCGCGCTGGCGTTAAAGTCATCGAAGCTCGGCTGAGCCATTTGGCCTACGCACCCGAAATCGCCGAGGCGATGCTGCGCCGGCAGCAAGCTACCGCAGTGGTAGCCGCTCGAACCAGGATCGTTCAAGGGGCAGTCAGTATGGTCGAGATGGCGCTGAATCAACTCTCGGAAAGGCATCTGGTTGAGCTCGATGAAGAGCGCCGGGCGAGCATGGTCAGTAATCTGCTAGTTGTCCTGTGCAGCGAGTCGGCGGCTTCCCCAGTAATAAATACAGGGACGCTTTACCAATGACGACAGTGACTCAGAGCCGTCCTATGTCAACAAAAGGAAAACGCAAGAGCTACCTGCTACGTATTAACGAAGATCTGTGGAACGAACTCAGCGAGTGGGCTAGCCAGGAGTTCAGAAGCGTCAACGGCCAGATAGAGTTAATCCTCCGGCGCGCCATAGACGAACGGAAGAAGCGCCGTCCAGGGGGTTCAGAGGAAGACATTAGATGAACAGGGCTGTTATCGATGAAGGAAACAATTATTGGTGAAGAGCTATGATAACTGTTGAAAATCTTACCAAAAAGTTCGGTGACGTGACGGCGGTCGATGGCATGCGCGCATATAAGTTACTTACTCCTGAGAAAGTGGTGTGCTATCGACTAATGTATAATAAATAACAGAATAAAAAAGGATGGTGACAGACAAATGGCGAAAAAAAAGTTTGAAATAGGCGAAAAGGAAAAACACTTAATCGAAGTTGATACGAATTTATTGTGGAAAACCATCAAGATCAAACTGGATGGTCGAACCGTAGCTGACGAGTTCTACCCTTTGCCAAGCGCAAAGAAATTCCATTTTGATGTTGGAGATAATGAACAGCACAAAGTGGAAATTAGTGTAGGGATGCTTTCCCCGATCAAATTGCTGGTGGACAGTAAACCAGCCAAGAATATAGATTCCAATCGCTAGTGTAGAATCGCGAGCCTGGTAAGAGCATCTTTTCCCCTACCTCTTATGGAACTCACGGAAAGGTTAATGATATTAATATGATTACCGTTGAAAAGCTTACGAAAAAATTTGGCGACGTGACGGCGGTCGAAGGACTGACTTTCAAGGTCGAGGAAGGGGAGATCTTCGGTTTTTTGGGGCCTAATGGCGCGGGCAAGACCACGACAGTCAGGATGCTTTGCTGTTTGATATCAAGGACCAGTGGCGAGGCCAAGATAGCTGGCTATGAGATAAGCAAAGAGGCTGATTCCCTGCAAATCAGGAAAATGATCGGCCTAGTGCCTGACAATGTGGGCCTTTATGAAGATTTGAGCGCCTTCGAGAACCTCGACTTCTACGGAAAACTGTATGAATGCCCTGAAGGACGCAGGAGAGAAAACATCGAGCGCTTTCTCAAGATGCTGGGCCTCTGGGAGAGAAAAGACGCCCGGGCAGGTTCATTTTCTAAGGGGATGAAACAGAAACTGGCGTTAGCCCGTTCGCTCGTTCATGAGCCGAGAATCCTGTTCATGGATGAGCCTACCGCCAACCTGGACCCGGAATCAGCTAAGACCGTAAGAGACTTTATCCTGGAGCTCAAGAAGCAAGGCAAAACCATCTTCCTCAACACCCATAATCTTGATGAAGCCCAGAGGATCTGCGACCGCATCGCTATATTAAAGACGAAATTACTGAGAATTGGCAGTCCCGAACAACTGAGGGAATCTCTCACTAGACACAAAACGGAAATTAGACTGGCTCAAGCAGGGGAGGCTTTGATTAGCTCCTTGAAAAAGGTCATTCCAAATAAAATTGAAGTCTCCGGCGATAAGCTGGTTATTGATGTGACCGATCCTGACAAAGAAAATCCGAATATCATTGCTGCTATAACCTCAGCCGGAGGTCAGGTACGAGAGGTCACCCAGCTTGTCCCGACGCTCGAAGATGTCTATTTGCAGATTGTGAAGGAGACGAAATGAGAATTTCGAAGGCCTGGATTGTCGCTACCAAGGATATGCGGGTACTCCTGAGAAAAAGATACGCCATCTATTCAATAGTGATATTCCCTCTTATCGTCGGCATCGGTCTTCCGCTTGTACTCCGTTTTGCTGGCGCTAGGCATGGAGGCCTTCACGGCACGCAGCTATTGACTATAATGAACGCATTTTCTTTCTTATACCTTATCGGTGCAACAAGCCTACCTACTGTCTTGGCTTCCTATAGCCTGGTCGGCGAAAAGATTGAGAAAAGCCTGGAACCGCTCTTGGCTGCGCCCGTCACAGATAGCGAGCTCCTTCTTGGCAAGAGTATAGCCGCCTTCATTCCACCTGCCGCCGCACTATACCTTAGCTCTATCGTTTTCATGGCGTTATCCGATCTGATGACCCATGATAGGCTGGGCTACTCGTATTTTCCCAACTGGACCATCGGGATAATACTCCTTCTGATGGTGCCACTCGCAGCCATTCTTTCCATCGAGTGGAGCGTCATCGTTTCTTCGAGAGCTAGCGACCCACGTGCCGCTCAGATGCAGGGTCTTTTCATTGTGCTTCCTCTAGCCGCCATTTATGTTGCGAGCGAAGTCGGGGCGATATCTCTCAATACCACAACTCTTCTGATTATTTCTGCTGTCATCCTGATAGTGGACATTATTCTCTTCTTTCTGAGCACAAAGTCATTTCAGAGAGAAGAGATACTCACAAAATGGACGTGAGTCTCCGGTGAGAATTACCACCCGTGTTTAGTTGCATGCCGATGGCTGGAACTTCTATGAAGTGTCTTAATATGCCTGCGGTTGAAGTTGATAATATAGTCAAATATGTTGATGTACGGCAAAAGGTCGAACTTGGGTGAGATTATTCGAAACCTCAGAGGTACATAATGTTGGCAATTATAGCAAAGGTGGTATGATAAGCATTCATAGAAGAGGGGTGATATGAACGCAGAAATACCTTATCGCCCTCTGGGCAGCGCAGGCGAGATGGTTTCCATGATTGGTCTGGGTGGTGCCCACATAGGTCTTCAGGCTGATGAAAAAGAGAGTATTTCTATCATTCGGGCTGCGATCGATAACGGCATAAACTTCATGGACAATTGCTGGGACTACAATGATGGACAGAGCGAAACCAGGATGGGGAAGGCCCTGCGAGATGGATATCGCAGGAAAGTATTCCTCATGACCAAGGTAGACGGTCGGGATAGGAAAACCGCTCAGTCCCAGATAGATGAATCTCTCAAGAGGCTGCAGACCGATGTCATCGACCTGCTTCAGTTTCACGAAGTAATCAGAATGTCGGATCCGGATCGCGTCTTCGCTCCCGGCGGAGCTATAGAAGCTTTTCGAGATGCACAGAAAGCCGGCAAGATCCGCTATATCGGTTTTACCGGTCATAAGGACCCGAACATTCATTTAAAGATGCTCCGGGTAGCTTCGGAAAACGGATTCAGATTCGATACCGTGCAGATGCCGCTCAATGTAATGGATGCCCATTATAATAGTTTTGAGAAAAAGGTCTTACCAGCGCTCCTTGACCAAAAGATAGGAATTTTAGGGATGAAGCCGATAGGCGCTCAAATGATCCTGGGCAGCCAGTCTGTTACGGCCAAGGAATGCCTGGTCTATGCTTTGAGCTTACCGGTAAGCGTCGTAATTACAGGTTGCGATTCCTTAGCTATATTGAGACAGGCTTTGGAAGTAGCCAAAACCTTTAAGCCTTTAACCGATGAAGAGCGCGCGGCCCTGTTAGCGAAAACAAGGAAAGATTCATCTAAAGGCAAGTATGAAATGTATAAGACCTCTAACATTTTCGATGGCACTGAGTTGAATCCTCAATGGTTGGGGCATAATTAGATGATTAAAAAGCAACCGATAAAGATTACGGTTTCTCGGCATAGAGGATCAATGATGGAAACGTAAACTGACTGATATATTCTTCGCGGATATTCTTGAAGCCAGATTGCTTAACATCCTCTTCTAAAGAGATAGGACGGCATCCTTCAAGTATATTCGGCGCTTTGCGTACCAACCAGTCCCATATACGGCTATACCATCTTCTCGCCGGCGTCATGCTGGTGATTACTATCCTTCCCCCGGGTTTCAAAAGGCGTTTAAATTCCAGCAAGACGGGGGAGAAATCCTTTTCCGGCAGCAGGTCGAACATGTAGCTGTTAATAATGAGGTCGAAGGTGCCGTCAGGATATGGCAGAGAATAGGCATCGCCCACTTTCAGTGCATAATTGGAGAAGCGTTTCTTCAGTCGTTTTCCCGCTCTGGCTAACATTTCGGGGGACAGGTCGATGCCCTCGTTCCGTCCGTTCTCATTCATAGAGACAATCCGCTCGAACACGAGTCCGGTTCCTACTGCAACTTCAAGGATGCTCTCGCCATTCTTAATGTTTGCCAGTTGCAATGCTTTATTCACTGTTTTTGATTCAGTGAGAAAACTCCAGAAATCATAAATATTAGACAATCTGGCATATGTCCGCCTGACGTCATCTTTAGATAGTGTCACCGGCGTGAACCGTGGTTTTTCTACTCCCATCTCATCTCCTTCTGGTCAATCAGCCTATATTCATTCAAGGGAAGAATAAGATTTTACATGCTTTCTTTCTCGTCACTTATTCAGGCAGCCAATTTGACTTGAACAGGGGCACGTTCGAAATCTGCGGCACTCATTAAAGCCGCTGGTCGGAGTCTTGCCAGGCCAGCCACGAACCGGTCAGGAATGATTGCCAGCCGTGTGTTATAAAACGTAACGATATCATTAAAATAGTCGCGCGCCAGGGCAATCCGCTGTTCTGTATCTACCAGCGATTGCTGAAGTCGAAGGAAGGATTCATTGGCCTTCAAGTCCGGATAGCGCTCAATTATGGCATGCAGCATCGGGGCTAACCCTTTGAAGTCGGGGCCGGACACGCCCGGTGGTGTCGCCTCCGCCTGCCTTCGCAGTTCCGTGATGAGTTTCTGTGTCTCGCTTTCATAGTCACGATACCCTTTTACGGTTTCTATAAGATGGGGAATCAGGTCATGCCGCCGCTTGAGCTGCACATCCACCTGCGACCAGCCTTGCTTCAACCGGTTATGCAGATTAATGAGGCTGTTGTACACAGTCCAGGTCCAACCCAACGTTAGCACAAATAGGAAGCCGAGTGAGGCTTCAACAAAAGGCACCCAGCTCAGGCCTTTGTTGGTGTTGGCAAGCATGTCCCTCCCCACAGCACCACCGATAGCTAAAATCATCCCAATTATGACCAACCCCCAGAACCAGCGGCCGTACCCGGAGCTGACCTGCTTCTCGGTCTGAGTAGAGATGAGGAACATGGGAGCATTTTTATCGTCAGTTATCTCAGCCGCTACGACATCCTGCCGCTCGCGTGCTTGCCCCACCACGTACAGCATAGTATGGATAGGTAGCGCGGCCTCGTGGAAACGCCGTTTGTGAGTTGTGTTGGCTATCTCA
The DNA here is from genome assembly GCA_021787935.1 of Chloroflexota bacterium. Classification (GTDB taxonomy): domain Bacteria; phylum Chloroflexota; class Dehalococcoidia; order SZUA-161; family SZUA-161; genus JACWAE01. Next base: position 6,184 of record JAJYLC010000052.1, read on the forward strand.
TGCTGCGGCCCTTTGCCGAAGTATAAAGGGCTGCTCCGCGATGCTGTCTCGTCAAACGTCTTGATATTATGGATTTTAGCGCCATCGGGCACGACGCGTATGACGCCGGTATCGTCCTTCAGATAGAAAGGGATGGACGGGCTGCCACTGGCGACCTTAGTCCAACCGCTTTCCGTGCGCGTGCGGGTCATGGTGTGCCCTTTGGAGTCGGTGTAGGTCTCTGTCACCGTCCTTGACCAGTGTTCATCGACCTGCCAGGCATACTGTACGCAGAGGGCACCCGCCAGATAGCTGGTCAGCGGCGTCTCGCTTTCGGCTGTGCCCTTGAGTTCGGCCAGGCCGATGAATACACCCTGAGTCTTCGATGTGGGGAGATCATCAATGAGGCGTTTATGCCGCAGAGCCCGGAATGCCCCGAGCAGGCAACCCAGAGCGGCCAGGCTGCCCAAGACAACAGATACTAAGGCCAGAGTTCCTGACATCAGGTGTCAATTCTAAAGCACAAAATCAGGATATTCAATCTGTTGGACTATCGAGTTTCTAGGAAACCGCTTTCAATACTCGCAGTGCACGTAGTGTCACCCATTTGTTAGGCTGCTTCTTAGCGCCGAAATCCACCCACGTTTTACCTGTATAGTCGTATTCCAACGGCCAGCGGCCCTGGTTGTCCTGCTTCTCACGGATGATATTGAGGGCATTTGCCAACCTATGGTCTTTGCCATAGCCTAACGCGACCAGTGTTTCAACATTCTGCAGTAAATCAGTCACATAAAAGATGGGAAATCCGAATTTCCACCAGTTACCGCTCGGTTTATTGGCGAAGCCACAGGGATAATCTGCCTTTGCCGGGTCTACGCTGAACAGGAAATCAACCCCTGCGCTAATCGCATTATCTATCAGTCCTGTCCTTTTGCTTTTAGGCAATTTGCTGAAAGCCAGCATCACTTTGACCGCTCCCCAGGCGCAGGGCAATTTATTATTGCCACCGCAGGCAAAGCCAGGTCCGCATTTCCCAGCATAGTAACGAACCGGTGCTGCCTTGTCCTCCATCGGAGACACACCTTCTCCCGTAACGCTTCGCGCCATCCATTCAAATGCTTTGTCGATGCGTTCATCTTCACAACCCAGGTCTAGCAGGGCGGCACAGAGGTTACCCTGCAGGCAATCTATGGTTCCAGAGGGAAGGCCATTCATGGTAAAATGCCCGTCCTTTGTCAGCGCATGCTCCAACAAGTACGAGCAGGCTGTAGTTATCTGCCTATCCATTTCAACCGAAGCACCGAGCTGAGATAGCAGGATGAGTGACCATACTGTTGCTCTATATTTAGGGTTGTAGCCAGGCCCGGGTCGCTCCCAGTACCCTTCCTTGTTCATTTTCGCCAGCACGTCAGCAATGGGGCCCTCTGTATGTGCCTTCTTCTTCGCCTTCAACAACTCTTTGGTATCGCTTTTAACCAAGTCGCGCATCGCCAGATATCTCACGCCAGGGTCGTCAGGTTCCAGTAACCACTTTATCGGATTACTCTCTGTTTTATTCTCTTTGGCCATTGCTTTACTCCATAAATCAAGCTGTCGTGGCAGATTAACGAAGCTATTCTTTCCCTAACCTTATCTCTAACTCTGCTAAGCTTCTCAATGAACTTCCGTCTTTGCGTTCGCTAAATGAACACGTATCCGATAATGAACGCGAGCCCGATTAATGCCGTTACAATTATAATCCCCCAAAGTACCCTCTCACCAGCTTCTTTAAACACCTGCAGGAATATCTGAAACACTAACAACACACCGGAAGTTATGACCGCAATACCCATTTTCCCTAAGGCAGTTCCTATCGCTGCCCCAGGCTTGAAAATACCTACAACCACTAGAATCACACCCACTACCGCAAGTGCCACACAGCCGGCAAATACCTTCTTGAATGATTTAAATTCGCCCTCCCTCGAAGCCCGTTGCACCCACAATATCACGCCTATCCCCAGCGAGAAAAGTATAATAGCAATACCGGTATTCAGGAGTGCATCCTTTAGCATAACCCTCGCCCCCTAGTATTACTATTCAATAGCTGTAGGGTGGGTGAAGCGCAGCGAAACCCACCTGTTCATTTGTTTGGCGATGGTGGGTTACGTTTCACTTCACCCACCCTACCAAAGACTATTTACTCAATAGCCTCTTCTCCAAATCCGCCAGGCTTGTCAACGAATTCTCCTCTTTGCGTTTGCCTCTTCTATCGAGGTGGAAAGCCTTAACGCCCGCTTCACTTGGGACAATGAAGTCTTGCTCCCACAGGTCGCCGACATGGGCCATCTCTTGAGGAGAGACACCCATCTGGCGGCATATTTCGGCGAATAACCCGGGACTCTTTATCTGGGCGTAGTCCGAGACAGTGGAGAACACCCTGACAAAGTATTTCTCCATCCCGTCCAGTATATAGGGCAGGAACTCCCTGGTGGAGCAGGAAACGACGATTAGGGCGTAGTCTTTGCCGAGGGAGGAAAGCGCCTGAGCTACCTCGGGATAGCAAGATACCCTGTGCCGATAGTCGTCGAGCAACTGTTTATGGCTCTCTAGAGGCGGGCAAAGCCCGAAGCGCTGCAGCCAGTATTTTATGTCGTACCATTCTATTCTACGGTCGCCGACTACCTGATACTCCTGCTCAACAAACGCCTTGGCCTCCTGAATGCTGATCCCCTTCTTCCTGGCATAAAGAGCCGGGACTCCCTCGTACCACACAGCCTGGCTGAAGTCCGGGGTCACCAGAGTACCATCGGCATCAAAAGAGATAACTTTTACTTTACCCATGTTTTACTCGATGATATTCTAAGCCCTGATACGAAATAAATAAAGGCAGGATTTCCTGCCTTTATTATCAATCTATATTCGGGCGTGTACAAAGAGCTTTATTTTTTAGCTGTAGCTTCTTTTTCCTCGGTCTTTGTTGCCTTTACATAATTCTCGTTGACCTGACGAGCCGGGAAGTCCTGAGTCCTGAAGTCCTTGGGAGGCGCCACTTTATAGAGATTTTCAAGCTTGCCCTGTTTAGCCAATCGATTGTATATCAACGCCCAGGCGCAGTCTCTCTCCTTGCTTGTCTCGCATTTACCACCCTGGCTACCGCCGCAGGGCCCATTAAGAATGCTCTTGGGACACCTTGTAATAGGGCATATGCCCCCATACTCACCCAGCACGCAATTACCGCAGGCGCGGCAGCGTTCCGACCACTTGCCTTCCTCTTCGGCTATTCCGATAAAGCGAGTATTCAGTCCGGGAATCACAGGCATTGGCTCCAGCATATCAGCCACCAACTGCACCCCAGCGCCACACGCTAGGGAAAGGACAGCATCGTACTTCTTGGCCAGCTCAACTATCGGCTCGATATACTCTTTATCGCACTGACGCTGTATGGTGGCTTCCTTGATTTCAACTTCCTTTTTATCCAGCCCATTTGCTATCCTGAGCTGGCTGGCGAGTAGCTCGACCTCTTTTTCACCTCCGGCCATGCACACAGCTACACAGGTGCCGCAGCCAAGGATAAGCAGCTTTTTGTAATCCTTGACCTTTTCTTTTATTTCATTGAGGGGCTTTCTTTCTCCTACTATCATGTCACTTTTTCCTTCCTCAGAGGATTAGGGCCTAAGCGCCGGGCTCTTTCCGTCATCTCGTTGCATGCTTTGGCAAACAAAGGGGCATCGGAAGCACCTATGTTGAACATCTCAACACGGTCTTCCTCCAGTCCCACTTCCTTCAACAGCTTCTTCGCCTGCTGTACCCGTTTTTTCGCTCTCAGATTTCCTTCCAGGAAATGACAATCGCCTTCCTCTCACCCCGCAACGAACACAGCGTCTGCACCATCCTCAATGGCTTTCAGTAGGTGAATAGTATCCACCTTGCCGGTGCACATCAGTTTAACTACACGTACGTTAGGCGAATACTCCATCCTCATGGAGCCAGCTAGGTCAGCGGCTGAATAGGCGCAATAGTGACAGCAGAAAGCCACGACCTTGGGTTCAAAAGCCTCGCCCATAATCCTTTAGTCCTTTCCTTAAGTTGAACATAAAACGGAAGTCTTTGCCATTACCTGTGCGTCAGAGTAATGGCGCAGTTTTATTGCTTTACGGGGACAGGCGCTGGCACATATACCGCAGCCCTGACAGGCCGCCGGTTCGATGTATGCCACCTTGTCATCATTGATGACAGGCACCCCGAAGGGACAGGAGCGCACGCATGTCAGACAGGCCACGCACCTCGTACTATCAACTACCGATACTACGCCTCCCACCATCAGATATAGCTTCGAGAGTATGGTCATAGCGCGCGATACAGCGCCTCTTGCCTGCGATATCGACTCAGATATCGATTTGGGGCCGTGGGCCAGGCCGCAGAGGTACATGCCATCGTTAACGAAATCCAACGGACGTAACTTCATATGAGCTTCCATATAGAAGCCATCCTGTGTCAACGGCAGCTTAAGCTTGCTGGAGAACTCCTGAGCATCGGGTTGGGGTCTGATAGCGCTGCTGAGCACGAGCATATCCGGTTCCAAGAGGATATCTGTCCCTAAAACCGAATCGAACACCTTTACCTCAACCTTACCATCCTGAATCTTAACGTCAGGCTTTTTCTCCACGTCGAAGCGAATGAAGGTGATGCCTTTATCCCTGGCTTCGCGATACTTTAGCTCATTCATTCCGAAAGTCCGTATATCACGGTAAAGAACGTAGACTTCGACCTCGGGGTTTTTCTCCTTCAGCTTGAGGGCATTCATGACTGCCTGGTTGCAGCAAACGCGGCTGCAATACATGTGGGCTTCTTCTCGCGAGCCAACGCACTGTATCATAACCACCGACTTCAGGCCTTTGGCAGCTGCATCACCTTTCGCAATCTTCTTCTCGAGGTCAAGCTGAGTTAAAATTTTGTCCGATTTGCCGCTTTGATATTCGGCGGGCTTGTATTCCACTCCGCCTGTGGCCAAGATGACTACGCCATGTTCAATATCCTCGGTGCCACCGCTAGCTGTGGAAATAGTAGTCCTGTAATTCCCTACGTAACCTGAGAAGTCTTCTATCTTTGCACCTGTATATACCTTAATCTTGGGCTCTTTCCTTATTTGCGCTAAGAGCGAAGCAAGTAATGCCTGGGTGTCAGCGCCATCCAAAGTGTAATAAATATGTCTCAGATTTCCACCCAGTTCTTTTTCCTTCTCTACTAACACGGCTTCGAATCCCTGTGAAGCGATGCCGAGGGCTGCAGTCATTCCCGCCAGCCCGCCGCCAATTACCAACGCATTATGCTTTATGGGCGCTGGCGACTCGTGCAGCGGCTCCAGATTGACAACGCGGGCCACAGCCATTCTAACCAGGTCACGTGATTTCTCGGTTGCCTCTACAGGATGAGTTGCATGGACCCAGGAGCACTGGTCTCTGATATTAGCCATTTCAAACAGGAATCTGTTCAAGCCTGCCTCCCGGATAGTGTCTTGGAAAAGTGGTTCATGAGTTCTGGGGCTGCAGGAAGCCACCACTACTCGATTTATATCTTTTTCCTTTATGACCTTGATGATTTTGGCCTGAGTATCGGTTGAACAGGTATAGAGGTTCTCCTCGGCATGTACCACATAGGGAAGCGTTGCGGCATACGCAGCCACACTGGGCACATCAACTACCCTGGCGATATTTGTGCCGCAGCGGCAGACAAATACGCCCACCCGGGGTTCTTTTCCGTTGAGCTCGGTCTCCTGGGGGTATTTCTTCTCGGTGACCAATGCGCCTCTGGCAGCAGCGATTGCCTGAGAGGCAAGGCATGCCGCACTGCTGGCGTGCATGACCGATTCGGGGATATCCATAGGTGCATCGAATGTGCCTGCTACATAGATACCTTCGCGAGAGGTAATGTTCGGTTTGAGTTCTTCAGTTTTGCAGAAACCAAATCTGTCGAGGTCGATGGCCAGCTTCTGCGCCAGGTCTTTGGTGCTCGCTGAAGGTACCATCCCCACCGAAAGCACCACCATATCGAACTCCTCCTGCACCTTCTGATTATCCTCACCGGTATATTCCAGGACAAGGTTCTTGCTCTTCTGTAATTCCTTTATTCCTGAGATTATTCCCTTTACATAACGTACGCCGAACCTGTTTTTCGCCGATTCATAGTACCGCTCAAAGCCCTTGCCGTGCGCCCTTACATCAATAAAGAAAATAGTGGGTTGAATCTCACTTGCGTGCTCTTTAGCTATAATTGCTTCCTTAGTAGCATACATGCAGCAAACCGAAGAGCAGTAGTCTCTGCCGCATGTTTCATCCCTGGAACCGACGCATTGAATCCAGGCTATCTTTACCGGATGCTTGCCGTCCGAGGGTCGCCGCACCTGACCCTGATAAGGGCCGGAGGCAGAAAGGATGCGTTCGAACTGCATGCTGGTAACCACGTTCTGCATTCGGCCGTACCCATATTCAGGTTTAATAGTAGCGTCGAAGGGCTCAAACCCCGGGGCTAATACCACAGCGCCTACGTCTAAATCTACCACTTCCTCTTTCATAGCATGGTTAATTGCCTTCGCCTGGCAGGCTATCATACATTGATAACATTCGCTGCAAATTCCACAGGAGAGACATCTCTCCGCTTCTGCTTTCGCTTCTTCCGCGCTGAAGTTCAAAGCTACCTCGCGGAAGTTCCTCTTTCTCTCTTCAGGCGAGAGCTTCGGTGTCTGCTTGCGTGGTAGTTTCTCAATATCCTTAATGGACACTTCGGCCTCTGTGAAATTCCGCTCTCGTCCATCATGCGGGTTCTTGCCGCTGAGATACCTGTCAATAGATATAGCCGCTTCCTTACCCTCCGCAATGGCTTCGATTACCGTAGCCGGACCGAGCACAGCATCACCTCCGGCAAACACACCGGGGACGTTTGTCTGTAGGGTAAGTTTATCAGCTTTTATGGTAGACCCTCTATTTACTTCAATAGAGCTCTCTGAACCGAGGAATGAAAGGTCAATAGATTGGCCGATAGCAGGGATAACAGAATCGATGTCTATCTTAAACTCGGAGCCTTCGAGGGGAACGGGTTTGCGGCGACCGCTTTCGTCTGGCTCGGTCAGCTTCATTTTGACACACTCTATGGCGCTGACTTTATCATCTGCCCCGATAATTCTGGTAGGTGCCACTAGATAGCGAATCTCTATCCCTTCCTCTTCGGCATCCAAAATCTCTTCGTCATTAGCCGGCATTTCCTGACGGGAGCGGCGGTACAATATCATGACGCTCTTTGCACCCGAACGAAGCGCAGTCCTGGCTGCGTCGATAGCGACGTTCCCACCTCCTACTACAGCTACCCGCTGCCCTATACTCAATGATTTACCCAGAGCTGCATCCCTGAGCAACTCGACGCCGGGTATAACACCCTTGAGGGCTTCGCCATCGACACCAAGTTTATTATTCTTATGAGCGCCAACTGCAATAAATGTAGCTTCGTAACCCTGTGCTTTAAGGTCTTTTAATGAAAGCGATTTCCCGATAGGGGTATTGGTCTTTATCTCTACACCAGCAGATTTGATAAAATCTATTTCGGCATTCAAAATATCTTTGGGCAAGCGGTAAGCCGGGATACCAACAGCCATCATGCCGCCGGCGACAGGCAGAGCTTCAAATACCGTTGGTTTATACCCCCAGAGTGCAAGATAGTAAGCTGCGCTCAGGCCAGCAGGCCCTGAACCTACAATGGCCACCTTCTTGTTCTTGCTCGGCAAAGCTGACGGCGGCTTATCCTGGCCGCCTGCTCTGACCTCATCGGCGACAAACCTTTTAAGATGGCATATGGAAATCGGTTCGTCTAACTGACCGCGTCTGCATTTTGTCTCGCAGGGATGAGTACATACTCTGCCGCAGACTGCCGGTAACGGATTCTCCTCCCTGATAAGATTGAGCGCCTCTTTGTATTTGCCCTGGGCTATGAGCGCTACATATCCCTGAACACTGATGTGAGCGGGACAGGCAATTTTGCAGGGTGAGGTGCCTCTCTTGCTTATCGCAAAGGCGCTGGGAATAGCCTGCGGATAGCGCTTATATATCGCCTTGCGTGTGGTCAAACCTCCCTCGAACTCGCTCGACTGAACTACCGGGCAGACCTGAACACAATCGCCGCACGAGCTGCATTTGGTCACATCGATATATCGGGGCTTTTTCAAGACCTTGACTTTAAAGTTGCCTGCTTCACCGGACAGTGACTGTACCTGGGCATTGGTGATGAGTTCGATATTCAGATGTTTGCTGACCTCTATCAGCTTGGGTGAAATCATGCACATCGAGCAGTCGTTGGTAGGGAAAGTCTTGTCGAGCTGAGACATACGGCCGCCGATGGAAGAGGTCTCCTCTACCAGATAGACCTTGAAGCCTGAGTTAGCCAGGTCCAAGGCCGATTGCATACCGCAGATTCCGCCGCCCACTACCATCACAGCGCCAACTTTTTTCGTATCCTGCTGTTTTACTGCATTGCTCATAATCGTTATCCTGCTCTTAGATTAGCCCTCTCTGCTTCAGCAGCGGTCTCGGGTCTACTGTGTGTCTGCCCAGCCATTTCTCTACAGAGCGGTCTTCGAAGGCAAGACCCATTAGCTCGCTGAAATAGAAGACAGGGGTGTTATATAGCTTTCCAGCTTCTTGAGATATCTCTTTTTGTTTGCTGTCCAGATTCATGTGGCACATAGGACATTCGGTCACTATACAATCGGCGCCTGCTTCCTCAGCCATATCCAGAAGCTTCCTGGTGAGCTTCAACTGGAGGTCGGTCCGGGAGAGCGTCAGGTTCCCACCGCAGCAGTCAGTTTTGAACGACCAATTCCTGACATTAGCCCCCAGGGCCTTTAGCAAACGGTCCATTTCTTGAGGGTCTTCGGCATTCTTGGCATCGGTGACCTTCGGAGGTCTGGCTGTCAAACAGCCGTAATAACAAACGGGATTCAGTCCTTTAAGGGGTGTCTTCACCTTCTCTTTCAACGCCTTCTCGCCTACGTTTTCCCAGAAGAAATCGACAATCGGCTTTATATGGAACTTGCCCTCATATTTGCCCGAGAATCCTTCCACAGGTTTTCCTTGCTTCAGATGCTTCTCAGCAACCTTCAATCTTTGAAAACATGCAGCGCAGGGAACCACCAGGTCCATGCCTACCCTATCGGCTGTCTCCAGATTGGTGGCAGCCAGAGCAACAGCCAGCTTGTCGTTAGCCACATGAGCAGATGATGCCCCGCAACATGTCCAGTCAGGCAGCTCTTTGAATTCGACACTCAAAATCTTGGCTACTGCTTCGACTGACTCGCGGTATTCTCTGGCCACTCCATCGAAAGAACACCCGGGATACAACGAGACTTCCATCGCTATCCTTTCCGTTCCGTTGCCCTGAATATGTCTCTAACTCTCTTGTTGGCACGAAATCGGCTGGGAAGAATTTTAACTTTGCCTTTTTTGAACATTCCTAGACCCATACCTGCCTGACCGAGAAGCCCTTTTATCCCACCGCTTTTAAGTGAGTAAGTGACAGCCATCGATGCCTCATGCACTCTCCCGAATCGCCGCATGGAGGATAGAAAAACATCGTGAAAAATGGGGACGTTCCTCTGCGAAGCCTTGACGCCTTCGCGCTGCGCAATCTGTCTGAGCGTATCCATGATATGAGCGATGTCGATGCCATTCGGGCATCTTGTGGTACAGGTTTCGCACGAAGCACAGACCCATATGGTATCGCTATTCAGAACGGTGTCCTTTAAACCCAGATGAACAGAACGAATAACCTTGTGGGGGGCGATATCCATAGCAAAGGCCAGCGGGCATCCGTTAGTACACTTCTCACACTGATAGCAAGCTGATACCTTCTCCTCACTCATTTCCTCTACTTTTTTACGGAACGAAGCGTTGGGGGTTATAGCCTGAGGCAATTCTTTGACTGTCATTATCGTACCTCTCTCAATGCGACACAGCTTGTTTTAGGCGTGGCAGTGCTGATTTTCCTTTCAATCGGGTTTGGTTCTTCCTTGCCGGTGGTTAGGGGAATGGTTACCGAAAACTGAGGAATAATTTAAGTAGGATTCTTTACTATATTGGCTTAAGCTTCTCCTAAGCACAGTATTCACTACCATCTCTAATTGAATAATATCACAAAAGCAGTACACTGTCCACTCGTGCGCTATGAGAGCGGCTAGGTAAACTGTTGAACTAACACTAGCTTCAGACTGTATTCGTCGTCCCGGTAGAGATAGAGTCGCTATTCGGTAATCGTATATGTTTATGGAAACAGGATAGGATATATGCTAAAATGTTTAATCGGAGAAGCGATTCTGAACTGATCTTTGAAAGTGTGTCTTCTCCAACAGTTTAAGAGCAAGCCGCAAACTCAGCCATCTGAGGCTGGAGAGGAATAGATGAAATCAAATAGCAATCTTGAGAAGGTATTGGAAAGCGGTCAGTTTGCTGTTACCGGGGAGCTCGGCCCTCCTACCTGTGCTAATGCGGAGGTAATTAAGAAGAAGGCAAGCTATCTGAAGGGTAACGTCGATGCGGTTAATGTCACAGACGGACAGACCGCTGTAGTGCGCATGGCAAGTTGGGCAGCCTGCCTTATTGGAAAGGAAGCAGGATTAGAGCCAACTGTCCAGATGACATGCCGTGATAGAAATCGTATCGCTCTGCAGATGGATATCCTGGGCGTTGCAGCCCTGGGCATAAACAACATGCTCTGCCTTACTGGTGACCATCAGGTGTTTGGCAATCACCCCATGGCTAAGGGAGTTTTCGACCTAGACTCCATCCAGCTCATCAAGATGGTAAAAGACATGAGAGACGAGAAGAAATTCCAATGCGGCGATAAGATGGAGGTCCCGCCTCTTCTCTATATAGGAGCGGCAGAAAATCCCTTTGCTGACCCCTTTGAGTTCAGGGTATTTCGGCTGGGCAAAAAGGTAGCTGCGGGAGTTGACTTTATCCAGACTCAGATCGTATACAACGTGGACAAATTCGCAAAGTGGATGGAGGGAGTTAGAGACCAGGGG
>JAJYLC010000053.1 GCA_021787935.1 Chloroflexota bacterium
AACAAGGAAAAGCTGTGGCTTTGCTCTGGAGTTGCTCTACTCGTTAGAGGATATGGATTGCAATTGCACTACATGTCCCTTTGACTCATCCCGTCCATATGCAAATCTGTTCAGTTGTTGCTTAAGGATAATAATAGTTTTAGACTTACCTGGCAACTCGCTCTCGTTTAATAGGCTCACATACGCTCTTTCTGGGCGGGTCTCGTATTCAGGCACTTGAGATATTGCAGCGATATGTATACTATATACCGCTAGAAGTCTATCAACCTCTTGTGTGATTAAGTTCTTGCCCACCGGATGCCTAATGGACGGATTAGGAGGGAGCAATGCGAGCGGATAATAGCAGGATTAAAATACGGCGCATGAGCAGTGAAGATATACCAACTGTAATGGTAATAGATCGGTCATTATCTGGCCCGCAGCGAGCTATCTCCTGGGAGGTTGAAGCTGATGTGGAGGCAGAAGTCTATCATCCGGCTCTGAGCTTCATAGCGGAGCTGGATGGAGTGGCAGTGGGCTTCCTTCTGGGAGACATCCGGGGAGTAAAATACGGAAAAGATATGAAAGGGTGGATAGACATGGTGGGGGTATACCCCAACTACCAGAATTTAGGTGTGGGTCGAAAGCTGGTACAAACCTTTTGTGAGGTTTGTGAGCGAGATAGAGTTGATGTTCAAGTGCTTCTGAGAGAAGATGATGAACGCCTGAAGAAGTTCTTCAGTACGCTGGACTTTAGCAGAGGAAATATTGTCACCTTTGTTAAAGAGTTCCGAACTGAGTGATAGATAAATAATGTCAGGTCTGGCTTCTAGGACAGCATGAAGGACTACAGGGCAGCAGAGAGATGATGATGTAAGGATGTGTTTAATGGGACGCGAGTGTCATTAGGCCGGCCCTGAATTAGACCAAAACTTTGGTAATGTGACTATCTACCGCGCCAAATTGACCTTTAGGGTAATTGTGGTTCTTCAAACTTAAAAGCACAATGATAGAGATATCATCTTTTTGGCGGGATAAGCTCGCTCAAGCTATCCATAGGGAAGCGCGAACTGTAAGAAGCCTTTTCTTAAAAGTAATGGGGAGAGTCAGATGATATTCGGTATTCTTCTGCCCTTCGTCGCACTCGTGGTCGTAGGTGGGCTTCTGGCTTTAATTTTGATCAGACACGAAATCGGAGAGGTCAAGGGTCTCTGGCAAACAACCCGTTCAAAGAACCCTCCTAAGGTATTAGATGAGGAACCATCGCCACAAGAACTCAAGCCGCAATACAAACCATACAAACAGAGTACACAGGAGGAGCACACTCCGGCGAACGTAAATGAGGTGAATCAGGAGATAGCCCATCCGTGGAGATGGTGAAAAAGATAGATGTGTTGCCGGTCTCCAGACACCTCGTGAGGCCTACATTCAGAAAGCCACAATTCCCAAATAAGGAGGAGACATGCGAAAATTAGCTATTGTGTTAATCCCTTTGCTCGTGATGCTTATGCTCGGCACGGTTGCTTGTGCCGGAAAAGAAGCAACTCCTACGCCATCGCCTGTACCGACGTTAACATCTACATCGAGCACCGCGCTTTTTCTTAAAGTGACAAGCCCCCAGAACCAGAGCACCGTTAGCACTGCAAGCATTACTGTCAGCGGCAGCACTATCCCGGGCGCAGTGGTGAGTGTATCGGTAGATAGCAACGTGGTGGTAGCCGACGTGGACCAGAACGGCAACTTCCAGGCAGTGGTGACGCTTGCGGAAGGGCCAAATTTCATCGAAATTGACGCCAGCGATCCTCTGGGCAATCAAGTGTCCACCAACGTGTCAGTTGTATACGCTCCCTGAAAACGATAGGATTTACAAACAACTAAAAAATGTGAGGATTTGATAACTTACCAAGTGGCAGGTTTTTCGTTATATATATCAGGACGAGAAAAATCGGGAAAGGAGGTGAAGAGAAGTGAAAGGTTTGAGAGGAATTTTTATTGTTGTATTGGCCGCAGCCTTAGTGCTGGGCAGCGTAGGTACTGTTTTCGCTAAAGGGCCGCCTTCCACCCCGCCAGGCAAAGAGAATGCCGGATCACACGGTAAACAGGGCTTCTTCGGGAATGTTACCGCAGTGAATGATGGGAATGTGAGTATCGCTACGAAACAGGGCATTGTGACTATAACTCTGAGCGATAGTGCCAAATACAAGATTGTTAGAGTCATGAACAAATGGGGCGATCTCACCGAGTTTAAAAACGATCTGGGAAATCTTTCGGCGCTTGTAGGTGACAAAGTGGTTTTCCTGGCCGGTAACGTAACAGGGACGCTGGATCTACTGAGCTTTATGGTTCTCCCTGCGCCGGGCACGCAGCCATTGTTTGCTCACCAGACAGGCAAGGTCTATGAGTTTAATGCGCCGAGTGGGAACAGTACTGGTAACATCACGATTGTAGACGTACACGGCGTACACCATACATTTATCGTTGGCAACGACACTATTTATCGCCCCATGGGGATCGGACCTGGCAACATAACGGGTAACGTAACGCTTACGAATGCAAGTTTTGTCACAGTGGTTACTACTGGAAACCCCGACGTACAGGCTCCGCCTCTAGCCAAGGCGATAGTGCTGCATGCTAACGGACCAGAAGATTGGCCGAAATCTAAACCTTAAGGCAAGTCTAGCCTGTAAGAAAGCACAGGAGCAGCCCCGCATTGCGGGGCTGCTCCTCGTTTGTGACTTTCTTCTTGCTCTCCGCGGTTATTAAACAAGCATACAAAGTGTGGTATATTGTTGAGCGAGAAGAAAGTCAGTTCTAATGCAATATCTTCGCCGTATACCCCACACCTCGCTGGCATTTCGACTCGCCCTGGTGAGCTTTCTGTTCAACATTTCAATTGAGACCTCCAGCGTTTTCCTGCCGCTACGCGCCCGTAGCCTGGGAGCCTCAGATTTGGAAGTAGGCCTCATTGCAGCATCGTACGGAATGGCCTATTTCGTGTCCTCGTTTTTGTTCGGCAGGCAGTCGGACATGCGCGGCAGGATGGCATTCATACGCTGGGGAGTGGCCATATCTGCCTTGGCATATCTGCTCCAGATTTTCGCGCCTACAACTCTGACGCTGCTGGCAGCCAGGGGCGTTATCGGCTTCAGCCTCGGTGTATCTTCAGCCGCTCTCGTTGCCTATGTCTATGAGGCCGGAGCGGTGGTGGGCAGCTTCGCCTCTTACGGCTCGCTGGGCTGGTTTTTCGGAGCTTTGCTGGCAGCAGCGACCAGAAATATCGATTGGTTGTTCGCCGCCAGCGCCATAGCCTCAGCTATCGCCTTCTTGATATCATTGACGCTCCGCGAGGAGGCAGTGAGCCGCATCAAAGTGACGGTTATCCCTATGGGTGTGATATGGACAAACCGTAAAATATACGTGCCTTTCTTGCTCAGGCATATCGGAGCTACTGCTGTATGGTCAATCTTCGCACTCTACCTGTCGGGTATCGGTGCCAGCACGCTCTGGATAGCCCTCATGGATGTCCTGAATATGGGCGGACAGTTCGTAGCCATGCGGCTCATGCAGCGGTTCAACCCCGTTCGCATTTTCACCGTTGGGCTGGTCACCTCCGTACTGGTTTTTGCCGTCTATGGTATAGCTACCCATTACCTGCAGTTGATTCCTGTGCAGATAGTCCTGGCTATAGCGTGGTCGGGGCTCTTTATAGGCGCTCTGAACTATCTGCTGGCTAAGAATGTGGAGCGAGGCACAGCCGTGGGCATCCTCTACTCGACGATGTCCCTGGCCGGCGGCATCGGCCCTTTCCTGGGAGGTGCTATCTCGGAGGTTTGGGGCTTCCCTACGCTGATGTTTGCCTCTTCCGGTATAAGCTTTGTTGGCCTGCTGGCATCGCGGGGGCTGGGCTCCAAAACAGGCAAACGGAGGGTAAAGAAGGAATAGTCATAGGCTGTTCACCAAAGGGAATGCGGATATGACAGGTAATCCACTTCGTGAGAAGTGAAACTTGCTAACTCTACAAAAGAACTACTCCGACTGGTAACAAGATTATCGAAAGAATAGCTAATATGCCTACAATAAAGGTCACCAACGAGAATCCAACAAATGGAACGCTCACTGTCGCGATGGTGAATCCAGTTACCAACGTACCAGCCGAAAATATTAATGCCAGGACTGTGCTAACTAAATGATAGTCGTTACTACTAACTGTTGGGAGTATGTTATCCTTCAACCTATTTCTAATAGATTCCAACTGTAACATCAGCTCCAACATAATTCCCTCCTCTCGCTTTCTTATTTGTATCCTAACGATTCCATATGAAGAAGTCATTAAAAACTAAGAAGAAAAGTAAAAAAGTTGTTACGTTTTTGGGGAAGGTGGAGGCAAAGTCAGCCACCTATTAATTTCAAATTGACCCACTACCTGTTAGGTGCTGATATTGATTATGCCATGCTGGTTAAATTCTACAGCTACGAACCTGCTGGAGAGGGACACTACAGTCGACCAGATGCATTGGTACAGACAAACTAACCATTCGAGGCAATGAGACGGGTACTTTACAAGCCAACATTTTGGCTTTGTCTTGCTGTACTAGGCTACTACGGACGCTTGCAATTTATAAAATAAAGAAACCGAAACCTGCAAAAACCCCCGTGAATATAAGAGTTATGGCCCCTAATATTATCGTGAAGAATAAAGCAGTTTCGGTACCGAGAAGAGGAAACCCGTAAGGCTGCTGTAAGATATCTAGGAAAACAACTGGGCCCGCCAGGGCTATGACTATGGGGACCATTATGACATGGTATCCATTACCCAGAATCCTTGATAGTCTAAATAGCCTCCTCCTCAAAGATTGCCTATAATATTCGGGTCGAACTACCAGACATATCATGGTCAATCTCACCCCTTCTAGTAGTTTAAACATATTAGCATTTACATATAAAGAAGTCGTTAAAAATCGGAAGAAAAAGTAAAAAAGTTGTTACGTTTTTGGGGAGGGTGGAGGCAAAGTCAGCTACCTATTAATTTCAAATTGACCCACTACCCCATTTCCAGTGACCTAGCACCCCGACCCTTGTTGCTGTATAATATACCGCACTACATTTTTGAGACCAGAAAGGATACTAAGGTGGCCAGAGCTAAGAGAGAAATGCTGAAAGCTGCCATAGTCGGGGCAACCGGCATAGTAGGGCAGCAGTTCATAGTTGCTTTACATAATCATCCATGGATAAAAGCGACCGCGCTCGCCGCTTCGGAGAGGTCGGCTGGCCGCAGCTATAAAGAGGCACTCACTGACCCCAAGACAGGCGCTTTCAGGTGGTACTGCGATGAGCCACCAGATCCTGCCGTTATGAGCATACCGGTGCAGAATGCGAATGAGATGGATGTCTCCAGTGTCGATGTCGTATTCTCCGCTATCGAGTCTGAACAGGCTCAGGTACTGGAGCCGAAGTTCGCTGCCACCAAACCGGTGATCAGTACGGCTTCGGCCTTCCGCTATGAGAAGGACGTGCCCATTCTGGTGCCGGGCATAAACTCGGAGCATGCAGCTCTGCTGAAGCAGCAGCAAAAGGCGCGAGGCTGGAAGGGTTTCGTTACGCCTGACCCTAACTGCACCACCATCGGCCTGGCGATAACGCTCAAGCCCATATACGATGCCTTCGGCATTCGCGCGGTGCTTATGACTTCTATGCAGTCGCTGTCAGGGGCGGGACGCAGCCCGGGAGTGATCGGACTGGACATCCTGGACAATGTAATTCCGTACATTGCAGGCGAGGAGGAGAAGGTGCAAAAGGAGACGCAGAAGATACTGGGCACTTTCTCCGGCAATACCATCCATCCAGCCAGGTTTGCCGTTAGCTGCACCTGTACCCGCGTCAACGTCAGGGAAGGGCATACTGAGTCAGTCTTCGTCTCCACCGAGAAGAAGTGCGAGCCTGAGGATGTCGCCCGCGCCATGAGTGAGTACGATGGCTTTAAGGGCCTGTCGCTTCCCTCTGCGCCCAAGAGGTTGATAGTGGTACACCCCGACCCGTTCAGGCCGCAGCCGCGGCTGGACCGTGACACTGACAACGGCATGGCTACGGTAGTAGGCAGAATACGGAAAGACCCAGCGCTGGAGAACGGGATAAAGTACCTGCTGGTATCGCACAACACTAAGATGGGCGCAGCCCGCGGGGCTGTCCTGGAGGCCGAGCTTCTGATCGAGGGCGGCTACATCTCGTAGATTGGAATTTGCAGAAACAAACGAAAAAGGGGCGTCCTTCCACTGGAAGGACGCCCCTTCACTTACTTCGGATTCCTTAACTACCTGCTGTTCTCCTCGTCGAAGGCATCTAAGAAAACCTGGGGTACCGCCTGGGACTGCTTGTTGATGAACTCCTGACAGGCGTTGATGAACTTGACGAATATCTCGAAATTGCCAAAAGCAGCTATGCCTTCGGCCTGGCCCTGCAAGACCACATGGATGTGGTCGCTTCCGCACTGATAAATATCAACCTGTAAGTCCATTTCTGTCCCTCCGCCTAGCGAACCATCCATTTTCTCACTGCCTTCGATTAAACATTAGCACAGGCTTTGCCTTTGCACCATAGTTCTTATGGTTATATTTGAGTAGTACAAATGATAAGATAGGTACTAATAAGATTTGAAAACTCAACACATAAGTTTAAATGTCATTCTGGGCTTTAGCGAAGAATCTCGGCAATTATCCCTTGCTTTACATCAGAGATTCTTCGGTCGTCTTTCTCCGAAGGACTCCCCAGAATGATAATGCTCGTGACGATTTCTGGCCTTTATCTAAATTCGCCTCCGGCAAAGCCTATTATCTCAGACACTTCCAGTAGTCTTTGAGATAACTCTTGACTTCCCCGATGGCGTGTTTGGTCTCTGTCAGTGAAGGGTCTCCTTGGTATCGCGGGGCGACTCCTGCGGGCTCTGATATCTTCATTTCTATGCCTGCCAGGCCGCAAATCAGGGCCAGCCATGAGTAAGGCAGCACCGTTTTATTGTAGCCGGACGCAATCAGGTCGATGTTCTTGCCTTCACAGACCTTGGCCATCTCCCTGGCCTTAGTCCCTATCATTCTGAAGCCCTCCACTGAGAGCCCCAGACTGGTTAACCCATCGCTGAAATGAGGGTCAGAGCCTCCATTCCTGATGATTATCTGGGGCTTGAATTCCTCAGCTATTGGCTGGACCAGCTCCTCAAAGGCCAGTTTGTACGAATCGTATCCGGCATAGGGAGGCAAGGGGATATTAACCGTATGCCCCTTCCCTTCACCGGAGCCGATTTCATAGGCAAAGCCTGTGCCGGGATACAGCGTCTTCGGGTCCTGGTGCAGGTCTATTAACAGTACCCTTCGTTCATCGTAGAAATACTCTGATGTCCCGTTGCCGGCATGGGCATCGGTATCCAGTATCAGTATCCTCTGTAACTTGTATTGCTCCAACAAATACCTGGCGCAGAAGGCGACATCGTTATAGAGGCAGAACCCTTCTCCGTAATCAGGTTTGGCATGGTGCAGCCCGCCGCCGAGGCAGACCGCTTTCTTGAACTTGCCTTCCTGGATAAGGTCGCAGGCCTTCTTGGCCTGCCCTATTATAAGTCTGGCGGCTTCTTCCAGCTTCCCCGGCTTGCCGCCGGGGATATTGTCCCCGCTGTGGAATCTATAGATTGAGCCGGAGTAGCTCAAGCCTAGGTGGGCAGCCCTGTAATACTCCTTGGTAGCTTCGATGTACTCCTTCTTACAGATAAGAAGTAAGTCTTCCTCGCTGGCCCAATCTGCTTTGATTATACGGTAGTTGTCGTCCTGCGGCAGGTGTTTCCGCAAGAATTGATAGAACTCAGGGTAGCGGTCTCCTCGAAACGGGTGGCCTGGCCCGAAGTCGTATTCCTTTAATTCGTCTCTATAAAGGATTGCGATAGGCATCTTCTTCCTCCGTGCGCAGAGCTTCCGTACTTCAGCACTGTTGACAAGTGTAGCAGGCCATGACAGAATTGCAATACTAGTGGCAATGCCGTAATTGCTTGAAGGGGGTCGCAATGGCATCTTGGCATATCGTCTCTAATGACCAGCAGGAGATGCTGATCCGTCTTGCGGTAGCTGCATTTCTGGGCGCGGTAATTGGCTACGAGAGGGCACGCGCCAAGAAGGCTGCCGGCATACGCACTCATCTCCTCATTAGTACAGGAGCTGCCCTGTTTACCATTATCTCTGTCTGGGGTTTCGCCGGAAACGCTGACCCATCGAGGATAGCTGCAGGCGTGGTGGCGGGCATCGGCTTCCTGGGGGCGGGTGCAATTCTTCGCCATGAGAGGGGGGTTGAGGGGCTAACCACAGCAGCCGCCATCTGGGCGGTAGCTGCCATAGGCGTTGCTATAGGGGCTGGACTTTATGTTGTGGGGGCGGTGGCTGCGGTTATGGTGCCTCTTGCGCTACGTTTTTTGCCCCATCATCACATTGACACTGATTAGCAACATTAGCATAAACCGCTCCCATATCGAAAGCAGAACGTATATGAAAGAATGTAAAGTCGAGCAGAACAAATCGAAGTGCAACTGTACCTATGAGCCCTGCGCTAGGAAGGGTATTTGCTGCGAGTGCATCAGATACCATAGGCAATCAGACGAGCTGCCGGCGTGTTACTTCCCCAAAGACGTGGAGAAGACCTACGATCGCTCCATCGAGAGGTTCATCCAGACCTACAAAAGATGAAAATACTACCTTTTCCCAGGGTAGCCTGGAGCACCTGCTCCGACCTACCCGAATTAAGCCCCAGCGACAAGAAGGCTATTTTTGCGATAATGTCGAAAGTCATAATTATTTAGGGGCACGGTGCCCCTACTATTTTCTCTCTCTAATGCCTGATTTCTAAACAGCCTTGGTTGTCTCGTTTTGTTGTGATACGTGACTGCGCACCAGTAATGCCACTAGAGCGCCGATGATACAAATGTATACAGATATTATCATGGCTGTGTTGAGGCTGCTGGCGAATTCCTGTTTGAGCAGGGCTGTTAACTGAACTCCCAGAGGCCCCGGCATGTTCGGAATGCCGGTTAAGCCCAGACGACCCGACGAGACCTCACTCAATATCTGCTCGCGAAGTGCCGGGGGAATCTGTGGTATAGGGGTAAGGGCTTCACGTAGATGTGAAACAAACTGGCTCTGCAGAATGGCCCCCATAACCGAGATTCCCAGCACTGATCCTACCTGGCGCATAGTCGCCAGTATCCCCGCCGCCTGTCCGGAGCGCTCTATGGGGGCGCTTGCCATCACCGCGGAGGTTGTCGGCGCCATCACCAGTCCCATTCCCAGACCGCACACTGCCAGCGGTGCCATTAAATGCTGCCATGCCTCCGTCGGGGTTAGGTGGGACATCAAGTAGATTCCCAGTGCTGTGAAAGCCATTCCGAAGAACAGCAGCCAGCGGCTGCCTATCGTGTCGGAAAGCCTGCCCGATATAGGGGCAACAATCATCGTCATCCCGGCCAAGGGGAGGAGTACCAGGCCTGTTTTAATAGCGCTGTAATCGAGTGTAAGCTGCATAAAGAGCACGAGAAGGAAAAGGATGCTCAAAAGCCCGAACATCAAAATCAGCCCCACACTGTTACCCGCGCTGAAGGTGCGATTGCGGAAAAGGTCGAGACGTATAAGAGGCGCAGAGCGCAAGCGCTCTATTATCAGAAACGCGATAAATGCTACAAAACTTGCGATGAAGAGACCCACGATTAGGCCTGAGCCCCAGCCATATTTCTGCCCCTCGACCAGGGCGTAGGTGAGACAGAAAAGTGCAGCGGAGACGGCTAAGACGCCGGGAATATCAATGCGGCGCTCGGCTGTTGGGTCGGTAGAGTTCCTGATTATGATTATCGCTGCTATGAAAGCGAGGACGCCCACAGGCAGGTTAATCAAGAAAATCCAGCGCCAGGAAGTAGCGTCCACCAGAGCTCCCCCGATGATGGGTCCCAGGGCGCTGGCAACACCGGCTACAGCTCCCCAGATTCCCAGCGCCATCCCCCTCCTGTCCCCGAAGGACACGTTAAGAATCGAGAGAGTGGCTGGCATCATCGCTGCACCTCCCACGGCCTGGAACACTCGCGCCACTATGAGCACGGTAATATGCGGGGCCACCCCGCAAACCAGGGAAGACACAGTGAAAAGGCCGAGGCCGCAAAGGAACAGAAGTTTGCGGCCATAAAGATCTCCCAGCTTGCCCAGAGTTATCAGCAGGACAGCGAAGGCGAGAATATATGCGTTCAGCACCCATTCAACAGTCGATATGCCGGTGTTGAACCCGTTCATTATGTCAGGCAGAGCGATGTTCACTATTGTGAGATCGAGCATCATCATGAACAGGGGCACACATGTAATGAGGAGGACCCACCACCTTCTTCTACCGTGTTCTATCAGCGAAGTAGCAGCCATACTGCTCATCCTTCATCCTTTCTCCATCCCGCCAGCCTGAGCAAGCCCGGGACTTCAGGGGCGGCACATCAGGTTGCTTGCCTTGGTTGAACCTTCAGACCTTTAATCCACCTTGACGAACTGCGCCTTGTTAGAGCCGCAGACAGGGCACTTGTCTGGAGCATTACCCTCCACTGTTGTGCCGCAGACCTTACAGACATAATAGTCTGTCTGCTTGGGCTTGCCACCGCCATTGATAGCATCCAGCGCGGCTTTGTAAAGCCCTTCATGCATTATCTCCACCTTGCGGGCATAGTCGAAGGTGCGCACTGCCTTGGGCTTTTGCTCCCTGTTCGCCTGCTCGATGAACTCCGGGTACATCTTCACATGTTCCATGTTCTCGCCCGCCACAGCCGCCTGCAGGTTCTCCACAGTGGACTTAATCCCTTCCATTACTTCCAGGTGGTTGCGGGCATGAAAAGTCTCCGCCATTGACGCAGCACGGAACAACTTAGCAACCTGAGACTGCCCCTCCTGCTCTGCCTTGCGCGCAAAAGCCAGGTATCTGGTGCTTGCCTGGCTCTCGCCTGAAAACGCCTCTCTGAGGTTATCCGAAGTATTTGCCATCTAGCCACCTCCGTTTATTTTTGTTGTAGCGTTGCCACTCCCTGGCAACGAATTTTGCGTCGTGACAGGACTCACGACACTTTATTAGATTTCCTTTTCACGGCCTGGTTTGCGCAGCAGCTCCTTTCTCATGCAGTGGTCCATTACTACAGTGAGCCCTGCCTTTCTTGCCTTGGCAGCGGCTTCTTCGTTGACGATGCCTTCCTGCATCCATACAGCTTTGGCTCCTATGGCTATCGCCTCTTCTACTATGGGCATCACGTCTTCAGAGCGGCGGAAGATATCTACAACCTCGATAGCTATGGGGATAGAAGCTAAATCAGGATATGCCTTTTCTCCCACAACTTCGTCAGCGTTGGGAGTTACCGGTATTACACGGAAGCCCTCTTTTTTAAGAAAATCAGCCACTCTGTGGCTCGGGCGATCGGCTTTCGGCGAGGCTCCTACTACGGCGACCGTGCGGTATCGGGTCAATATTTCTTTGATATCAGCTCTAACGTCTTGTTGTTCCAAATGCTTCTGCCTTTCCGTGAACAGCCTTGGTGTATCATACCATATCTAATCAAGCAGAGCCGCCAGCGCATCGGGATCATTTATCGCCATTTTACAGATATGGTTCTCACAAACATACACGGTGGGTTTATTATCTATTTTGGCTCTATCCTGAAGCAGGGGGATGTTCAACTGAGACGGCTCAGACGGATTTTTGACTGCCAGAACTTTATTGGGCAGATAACTTTTGTTTATCACTCTGAGCAGTGATTTGGTCGCCAGGTCTTCCGGACACCCCACCAGCACGATTTCCAGCGGTTTCGATAGATATGAATCCAGTG
Source organism: Chloroflexota bacterium (assembly GCA_021787935.1). Classification (GTDB taxonomy): domain Bacteria; phylum Chloroflexota; class Dehalococcoidia; order SZUA-161; family SZUA-161; genus JACWAE01. The sequence continues at coordinate 11,846 of JAJYLC010000053.1, forward strand.
CGCAGAACCAGTGCCCGAACCCCGGGGGATATCGGAGCATCGAGTCCTGCACCGAGCGAATTGCGGAAGCAGCCACTTTCTCATATTCATTATTGTCGGTCAATCTCGCCAGTTGAAGCAGAACAAACGCCGCCGCAGATGATCCTGAGGGCAGTGCGTTATCGTAGATGTTTCTGGGGCGCACCAGAACGGTCTCCTCTCCCTGGGCAGTATCGTAGAAATACCCCGTATCTTTGTCTCGGAACTTCTCCAGCATGGCGTCTGCCAGCTTTTTAGCTTCTTTCAGCCAGCGTTCCTGGAAACTGGCCCGGTACAATGAAAACAGCCCCTCACAGAGCATAGCATAATCTGAGAGATAGCCGTTGACCTTGGCTTGTCTATCCTTGTACGAGTGCTTTAAAGTATCACCAGTGTACAAAGCACTGGTCAGGAAGGTAGCGTTGGCGATAGCCGCTTTCAGATAATCATCCCGCTCCAGCACTGATGCTGCCTCAGCCATGCTGGCCAGCATCAGTCCGTTCCAGTCAGTCAGAATCTTCTCGTCCCGGTGTGGCTGAACACGTTGGGGGCGCCTTTCGAGGAGACGCACTTTAGCTCTGACAATCCTGTCTGCAAGCTCCTGTGGTGTAATCCCAAGCTCAGACGCCAGTGACTTGGGTTCGACCACCTGGCTCAAAATATTACTGCCCTCGAAGTTGCCTTCCCTGGTTACGCCGAAATACCTTGCAACAAGTTCGCCATCGTCCGGGCCCAGAGTCTCCATTATCTCGTCAAGCGTCCACAGGTAGAATTTCCCCTCAACACCCTCGCTGTCCGCATCCTGTGAGGAGTAGAAGCCTCCCTCCTTGTCGGTCATCTCACTCAGCACATAGTCCAGCGTTCCCTCTACTATATGGCGGTAAATCTGTTTGTCTGTCGCCTGATATGCATGGAGATAAATTCGGCTCAGCAGAGCGTTATCATAGAGCATCTTCTCGAAGTGGGGCACCAACCAGCGTTCGTCAACACTGTAGCGATGGAAGCCGCCCCCTATCTGGTCGTAGATGCCGCCCTTTGCCATTCTCCCCAGCGTATGTTCTACCATCAGGATACATAGCGGGTCGCCCGTGCGGCAGCACTGCCTCAACAGGAACTCGAGAAGCATAGGTTGGGGGAACTTGGGAGCGGGGCCGAAGCCGCCGTTTTGGGCATCGAACGCAGCCCTGATGGAGGTATAGGCGATTCGGGGCATTTTTTCCGTGAGGGGTTCAATTGCTCCAGTAGACTCGACCGGGCGATTTAGATAAGTTGTTATCTGCGCAGCGGTGGACTCGACCTCGCCTTTCCGTGTCCGGTATGCCTGTAACACAGTCTGCAGCACTCTGGGAAAGCCCGGCAGTCCACCCCGATCCTCCGGAGGGAAGTATGTCCCGCCATAGAAAGGCTTCAACTGAGGGGTCAGGAAAACTGTAAGCGGCCAGCCTCCGCCGCCTGCAATCGCCTGCACCGCATCCATGTAGATTGCATCAATGTCCGGCCTTTCCTCGCGGTCCACCTTAATATTGATGAAGTTATCGTTCATGATGCGGGCGATAGCCTCGTTTTCGAAGCATTCACGCTCCATAACGTGGCACCAATGACAGGCGGAGTAACCGATGCTTAGCAGGATGGGCTTGTCCTCGTGTGCAGCGCGGCCCAGCGCTTCCTCGCCCCAGGGATACCAATCCACGGGATTGTCAGCATGTTGCTGCAGATAGGGGCTGGTCTCGTTAATCAATCGGTTGGGCACAGATTACAAACCTCAATTAGACACCATTCTAGAAGTCGCCTTTGTCTGGGTATGTGACTTTTGTCTCATCATCTTCCCACTCAACCACCTCGCTTGACCACACCTGGCTTATTGCTGCCTCCAGCATTGCCTGCTTGGGCTCGCGCACATTCAACTGCCTTTGCAGTGTGCGTCCGTCGAATTGCCGCAGAAACTCACACTGCTTCCGAAAGGAGAGCACGGTATGGCGTTCCCCGCCGTAGATTACATAGTCCAACCGATAAGGCTCCAGGCGCTCCTGCACATGGGTGCAGACCCTGGTAAAAAATGACTCTATCTGCTTATCGCGGTGCCGCTCGAAGCGGTGAGCCGAGGAACCGCCCTGCCTGTGGCGCGAGTGCACCAGCCCTGTGCCCACCTTGCTAGACAGCAGTTTTTCTCCTTGAAATACGCCTACAGCATAAGCGCCCAGACGCAGCAATATCAAAGCAACAATGCGCTCCTGTTGCAAGAGTTCACGCAAGGGCTCCACATCGCAGCCGCTGGCGAATAGTTTCTCTTCGAAGGGAAACGGTGGCAACACTAGATATTTGTTTTCCTCACCCCAGAAAATGACCCCGCCTGTCTTGGAATGGGCTATCGCATCAGCGATATCGGGCATAGCTTCTTCTATACCCGGCCCTAAAGGAACTCTGAGCGCTTTCTCAGCATCTAGCACAGGCAGGTCGTGAGGTATGTAAAGTGATGTCGCCCGACCCTCAGCAGCCTCCAGCTCATCGAGCAGGTGAAGCATCTTTTGCCTGGTAAAACGGCGTCGGCTCGGTACTAGCATAGAGGCAAATTATCTCCGTAGGGGCGCAAAGCCTTGCGCCCACTATTGCTAGGATTCTCACCATCCAAATCCCATTTCAGTGGATTGTTTACGATATATTCCCTGATTTCGTTCAGGTCGTTTTCATTACGTATCACATGCTCGTAATAATTGCACTGCCATAGAGGTTTGGAAGGGATGGCACGCAGTTCATTAATGCGTTTGGTCACAGCGGCTTTGAAAGAGCGGATAATAGCTGGTAATGAAGCTGAGGTCATCTTGCCAAATTTCCTGCTATGTGCCGTAGGGGCACAGCGCGCTGTGCCCCTACAATCATCGACGATTGCTATAATTCCATGAAAATGATTTGGCATAACTACGAAAACATCCAATTCAACATTCTTCCTAATCGCTGCTGTTTTCGTCCATTCCTCTTCAACCAAACGGCCAAACTCATTCAATACCATTTCCCCGTTGGCCACATTACCAAATATACATTCTTTGTTAATACGTGCATATCGTTACAAAATACGCTCCTGCCTGCGAATAATCGTAATCCCTCAATCGAATGGAATGGCGCTGGTGCTCGTCAGGATTATATGACATCATTCTACGTAATTGTGACCCTACAACTCCACCACTGTCACTCCATCCCCGCCTTCCCCTTTACCCCCGGAGCGGAACGATTTGACCAACGGGTGGGAGGCCAGGATGTCCCGTACAATCTGGCGTACCACGCCGGTGCCGAAGCCGTGGATGATGCGTACCTCGCGGAAATTAGCCACCGAGACATCGTTGAGATAGGCGTCCAACTCTGACTCTACCTCATCGGCTCGCTTACCCCTAAGGTCAAGCTCGTACGACCTTAGCTTTGGGCTCAAGTCTTTTTTAACTGCCTGTGCCAGCGGCACTATCTTCCCCGCAGGTGCCATCAACTTTTCCACATTATCCAGATTCAACCTGAGCCTGGTCTGGCCTACCTGTACGTCGAACTGGCCGTCGCTATCGGGTAATGAGAGTACATTGCCCCATAGCTCCATATCACTCAGCCACACTCTATCCCCCACAGCTATCTTGCCTACCTCAGTTGCCTCACCGGGCACTTCTTCACGGGCGGGCTCGGCTTTCCATTTCTCGCCCTTCAATTGCTCACGCACCACTGCCAGAGCTTTCTTAGCCTGCTCGATGCTTTCCTGGGATTTCGCTTTCTTCAGTTCCGCTGCCATGTCGCGAATCTGTCTCTGTAATTCATCTGCTTGCTCAGCAATCCTGCCCTTCGTCTCTCGAAGCAGACTCTGCTCACGCTCTTTCAGCTCCTTATGCTCGTGTTCCAGTCGTGCTCTCAGTCTTTCGGCTTCACCTGTCTCCTTTTCCAAAGCACTGCGCAGGGTTTCCATGCGCTGCTTTTCGCTCATCATGTCCCGCAGCAAATCTTCTATCTCTTGTGTGCCTTTGGATAGCATGTCTCTGGCTGCGGAGATTATCTCGGGAGGCAGGCCCAATTGCGAAGCTATAGCGAGGGCGTTGCTGCCTCCCGGTATGCCCATGGTGAGATGATACGTCGGTGCCAACGTGACAGGGTCGAAGTCCAGCGAGGCATTTCTTAAGCCCTGGGTAGTATGGGCGAAAATCTTGAGGTCGCTGTAGTGCGTAGTAGCCACAGCCATCGTTTTCTTCGAAAGAAAATGCAGCAAGATGGCCCGAGCCAGGGCAGCTCCTTCGTTGGGGTCTGTGCTAGTGCCCAACTCATCGAGAAGCACCAGGCTTTTCTCTGTAGATGACCCAATAATGCGCACAATGTTCCCCATGTGCGAGCTGAAAGTGGAAAGGGTCTGCTCAATGCTCTGCTCGTCGCCGATATCGGCGAATACGCCGTCGAAGACAGGGATATAGCTTTCCTCTGAGGCGGGTATGGGCATCCCTGCCTGAGCCATCAGGGCCAGCAGTCCGATGGTTTTGAGGGCCACAGTCTTGCCTCCGGTGTTCGGCCCGGTAATGACCAGTATCGAGTAGTCCTGCCCTATCTCTACTGATAAAGGCACCGCCTTGCCTTTGAGCAGGGGATGCCGGGCCTCTTTGATTCTGAGCACGCCATCCATAGTAATGCGGGGCTCAACAGCCTTAAATTTACCTGCAAACCTCGCCTTCGCCAGTATCAGGTCTATCTCAGCAACGAGCTCCACGTCCTGCGAAATCTCGGCTTCGTGTACCCCCACGTCTGCGCTAAGCTCAAGGAGAATTCTCTGCACTTCTCGCTGCTCTTCGATGACAAGCTCCCGCAGCTCGTTGCCCATCTCCACAGTTGTCCAGGGTTCGATGAACACTGTGGCGCCGGTATTCGAGATATCGTGGACAATACCTTTGATCTCCTTGCGTGATTCTGATTTGACGGGGATAACGTATCGGCCTTCCCTTTCTGCGATAAACGATGCCTGGATAAATCTCTTGCCTCTGGGAGACCTCATTATCGCTTCCAGGCGGTCCAGTAGCTGTTGGCGCGTCTCCTTCAGCCGGTGTCTTAGTTCCCCCAGCTTCGCAGAGGCGGAGTCCATTATCTCGCCTGCAGGGGTGATACAGCGACCGATTTCACTCTCCAGAGAGGGAAGCTCTATGATATGGTCTGCGATTTCCCACAGTGAGGGAAGTT
>JAJYLC010000054.1 GCA_021787935.1 Chloroflexota bacterium
TGTGCAGTTAAGGAGAATCCTGTATTGTTGGCATACCCATCTATGTTGTCGGGCTCCACAGCGTCGAAGCCTTTCTGCTTCACCATGTCCAGCCTGGCAGCCATAAGTTGTTTCACAGTGTCGCTTCTGATATCCAACCATCTCTCTCCAGGCCATCCATTGCTCTTGCCCAATACGCTGGAGGGGAATAAAGAGGCATCAGGCCTCCAGTCTTCCCAGGTGCCGAAGCTCACATAGGCGATCACCTTGAATCCCAAGGAGTGCAGATACGAAACAGTGCTGGCACTGGTGTCAAATGCGTCTATGTCGTACACCGTCACATAGGGAATAAGGTCAGTTGAGGTATTGAATGGTGTCCCTATCTGCCACTGCCAGTGAATAGGAGCATCAGCGGTAGGTTTCCAAATCCCAGTAACCGATGTGGGTATCGGGGTGGTCGGTCCAGTTCCTCCGCGGCATGCTGATGCGAGCGGGGAGCCGATGAGTAACAACAGTAACAGACACAATATAAATCGTTCAATTGGCAGCGCTTTCAAAAAAGCCCCCTTCAGTTGTCATTGTACGATCAACTGAGGCGGTATCTTGGCCTGACCATTATACAACAGTCATTCTTGCATAGGAAATGATATGCTTGGGGTGTCAATGCAATGCCATTTCAATTATCTACTGCCAGGTGTTCTGAGTATCCGGGATACAGGGAATACGCACGTAGCCTGAATCGGTGGGCCCCACCAGATTGAGGTCCCTCGTCATCGAGTTGAAGTGCAGGGCATCCATGGTGCTGCACTGCCCTGAGCTGCGATACTCAACTTCGAATACTGCTTTGTTGGCAGCGGTAAAAACCGTCAGGCCCTCATATTCCTGATACTTATAGCTCTCTTCGTTAAGTGTCCAGTCAAAATAAGGTTGCAGTGTAGATGCCTGCTCTATATCATTCTTCAATCCCACGGACAATCCTCTGGCATGGCATTGAGCAGCAATCCATTCATTGTAGTCCAGTTGGTCCTGGGCAGTTATTGGAAAACCGGTATTGTTCTCCCAGCCATCTATGTTGTCGGGCTCCACAGCGTCGAAGCCTTTCTGCTTCACCATGTCCAGCCTGGCAGCCATGAGTTGTTTCACGGTATCGCTTCTGATATCCAACCATCTCTCTCCAGGCCATCCATTGCTCTTGCCCAATACGCTCGAGGGGAATAAAGAGGCATCAGGCCTCCAGTCTTCCCAGGTGCCGAAGCTCACGTAGGCGATCACCTTGAATCCCAGGGAGTGCAGATACGAAACAGTGCTGGCGCTATTATCAAATGCATCTATGTCATACACCGTCACATAGGGAATAAGGTCAGTTGAGGTATTGAATGGTGTCCCTATCTGCCACTGCCAGTGAATAGGAGCAGCAGCGGTAGGTCTCCAAATCCCGGCAAGAGGCGCGGGTGTTGGCGTCGGTGTTGGCGTTGGCGTGGGCGTAGGTGTAGGCGTCGGCGTGGACGTGGGTGTTGGCGTGGGCGTTGGCATGGGTGTTGGCGTCGGCGTTGGCATAGGTGTTGGCGTCGGCGTTGGCATAGGTGTTGGCGTCGGTGTAGGAGTTGGTGTTGGCGTTGGCGTGGGTGTAGGCTTAGGCGTGGGCGTAGGTGTCGGAGTGGGTGTGGGTGTTGGTGTCGGAGTGGGCATAGGTGTTGGCGTCGGTGTTGGCGCGGGCGTTGGCGTGGGTGTCGGCGTGGGCGTAGGTGTCGGAGTGGGTGTGGGTGTTGGCGTTGGCGTGGGCGTATAAGCGCTACCTCCCCCTCCACTGCCTCCCGCAATGGCTACTGACGAAGGTGTTGGCGTTGGAGTTGGGGTAGCTGTAGGCGACGGCACAGGAGAAGGAGTCGGCACTGTGTTTGATTCAGGTGTTGGTGTGGATACAGGCGCTGGTGTTGGTGACGGAGTTATTGTTGGTATAGCTGTCGAGTTATTCCCTTTGCGTATCTGTCCGGGAGGGGTATTTCTTGGTCCGCGTGCGGCACTGACATTTGCTCCGGCAGAAGAATTACTGTGGGTCCCGGGCTGGGCGTATACAATAGCCACCGAGGCCGCCGATACCATTATGAGTATGGCCGCCAACACGATGGTTCGAAACTTGCCGATCTTATGCATCTCTAAGCCTGAGCCGTTTTATTGCACATTCTTCTATTCCAAATACGTTCCAGTGGAACCTTCGAGGAAACTAAACCGATTGATAAGTCCGAATGTGTCGGAGGATATCCTGAATCATCATATCAATTCGATCTGCGATTTCGGTATCACCATATGGTACTTTTTGGCAGAGTACCATCGTTTTGAGGGTGGGAAGAAAGGAAAACATGCAGTAGGTAATAAGTCCTGGATTTGGAGGATACGTGAACATAAGAGTATTGATTTTCTAGTTGCCTGGTGTAAAATACCAGACTGTACCCCTGTAAATCGACGGGAGGGACAAGGAGGCAACATGCCACGGCTAAGGTCTAATTTGATAGTTCTGGCAGTCATTCTGGCGGCTCTGAGCGCTCTCATACCGGCCTTTGGCGGGACCGCTGGGGCCAGCACCACATGGTGGGATAGCAGCTGGACTCACAGGGCCCCGGTAGTCATAAACAATTCCGGCGGCGCTTTGACCGATTACCAGGTTAAAGTTGTGGTGCCCCCCGCTTTGGCTGCCCACATGCAGAGCAATTTCGGTGATGTTAGGTTTGTCGACAGCACCGGAAACGAGTGTTCCTACTGGCTTGACACTGACCCTATTGACGCTACGGGGACAGCGACCTTCTGGGTGAAGGTGCCTTCTCTGCCAACAGGCAATACAACAATCTACATATACTACGGGAATATCAATACTATCACTCCAACTACAAGCAATATTCACAATACGTTTATCTGGGGCGACGATTTCAGTAATGCGACCTGGACGTATGAGAACATAGATCGGTGGACCGGCAGCGGAGGGCATCCTAGCCAGAGTGTGGCGAATGGGACATACGTGTTGAGTGGTGACTACACCCCCGTTGGTGGTACCGGCCCCGGGAATGAAACCAATCTCAGCGAGCCGATTGCGCAGATTGCAAACCTAGGAACCGGCCACTCCTCTACCTCGGATAACGAGACAAACCTTTTTCAATTTCCTGCAAACTACATAGTAGACACCGACGTTCAGTCGCTAGGCAACGCTTCCATACAAGGCTACCCCATAGGAAATCAAACAACAGTAAGGCCGACGGGGAGCGCATATATCTCCGCCAGGTATCAGAGTGTAAACAATAAATACGAGCAGGCGCTCTATTTCACCTGGAACGACGCCAATCTCAACAAAGTAGTCTGGAGTCCTGGTACACAGGATGGTGTATGGAGTAATTTGACTCGCCCTGCGTACCTTGGATACACAGTCCAAGGTTCGACCTGGTACAAACTTACGGGGGTCGTGCTTCAAGTGAATGAAGAGAATGAGTTGGGCGTTACAGTCAATGACACGTCTCCGATGAACATCCCCTTGACCGCCGACTCCAGCCTATCCTATCCATCCTATAGTGGACTGGCATTCCTGGGCTACGACGCTAGCCATGCATTCAGCATAGCCTTCGATAATTTCAGGGTCCGCGAGTATGCTTCTTCAGAGCCAACCGCTCAATTCGGTTCCGAGCAAACTTTTGGCACCTATACCTTAACCTATACCGCCGGACCAAATGGCAATATTACAGGCAACACCACTCAGACCGTCAACACTGGAAGCGACGGTACAGCGGTCACAGCGGTAGCCGATACCGGATACCATTTTGTCAACTGGAGCCCGGATAGCTCCACAGCTAACCCGCGCACCGATACCGATGTGACTGGCAATATCTCAGTGACAGCTAACTTCGCCATCAACACCTACATGCTGGCCTATCAGGCAGGTGCACATGGCTCGATAACAGGCAACAGCTCGCAGACTGTCAACTATGGTGGCAACGGCACAGAGGTTACGGCTGTTCCTGCTACCGGATACCATTTTGTCAACTGGAGCCCAGGTAACTCTACAGTCAACCCGCGCACCGACACTAATGTGAAAGGCAATATCTCGGTTGAGGCTAACTTCGCCATAGATACCTTTACCATCACCGCCAGCGCAGGCGCAGGTGGCTCGATATCGCCTTCAGGCAGCGTGCCGGTCAGCTACGGCGCAAATAAGGCTTTCGCCATTACCGCGAATGCCGGCTACTATATTGCCAATGTCCTGGTGGACAGCGTCTCTAAGGGAGCAGTGTCGAGCTACACCTTCTCCAATGTCACTGCTACCCACACCATAGCAGCCAGTTTCGCTGCCAACCCTGTTTACGGTGGCGGAGGTGGGGTGATAGTGCCAACTCCGACTCCAACTCCAACTCCGACTCCTACACCAAAACTAACGCCTACCCCTACACCTAAGCCGACGTCTAAGCCGACGCCCACGCCAAAACCGGCGCCAACGCCAACGCCCACGCCTACTCCGACACCTATTCCGGCGCAATTCACGGTGAGCAACCTGTCCATAACGCCCTCTAATGTCTCAAGTGGTCAGAATGTAAACATTTCTGCGAATGTTTTGAATACCAGTGGGGTGCAAGGCAGCTACACAGCAACGCTCAAGATTAACAACTCCACCGAAGCGGTGAAAAATGTCACCCTGGCCGGCGGAGCCAAGGCAACTGTTAGCTTCAATGTGACTAAAGACGCTGCCGGCAGGTATAACGTAGATATAGGTGGTCAGACCGGTGAATTCACGGTCTCATCATCTGCAGCAGGATTAAGTTGGTCCGCTATTGGCGGCATCATCGTAGGTGTCGTGATTATCGGAGTAGCCGCTACGTACCTGTTCATGCGAAGAAGAGGCTTAGCAAAATAGGTTCAAAATAGTAGACATATGTAAATAAAGTTTGTTACAGGCTAGTCCGCTTAGAAGCCCTAGAAGAAGGAGCTGAAGCTTATCGTTTCGTACTTGTTCGCGGTTTAATAGACCGAGCGATTTCTCCGGAGTAGGCAAGAAGCTCGGGCTCCTGTGAAATGTAATGGTTTCGTTACATTTGCCGTTTTGGTTTTATGACTTCGTAATTGCTATGTGTATACAATAATGACCAAGGAGAATCTTTCACTGGTTTAAATCTAACGTTCTTGAGTTGTTAATGGCGTTAGCTGTTCTATGAGTTGCTAACGTCTCGACCATAAAAGCTGAAAGCTCATGCATATAACCGGGGTGGCAGAATCTGGACTACCTGAACCTTGAGTTCACAAACATGTGGTTCATTCTGCCATTTTGCTATAAATAGAGTCTATGTATGAAAGTATGTATAATATCTGAAGGTTCCTATCCTATTGTTCGGGGTGGCGTTAGCGAGTGGGCTCATCAATTCATAAAGAGATTGGGGTACGTAGATTTCGACGTTTTCTGCCTCGCCCCAAGCGGACGAGAGCGGCAGATCTACGAAAAGCTGCCCAATGTAGATATAATTAAGATTTGCGGAATAACGCCGCCAAGCTCCCCTCGAAAAAGCTCAACCCTGCAGAAAGCAGCCTCTGCGGAACTGGCTAATTGCCTCAGCCCTGTTTTATATGGGAACCCCCTGAACTGTGAAAATCTGGCAAACCTGCAGAGAGAATATGATATTACAAAGGCATGGCTGCGCTCGAAGGAATACTGGGACTCTGTAGTCCAATTTTATGAGAAGAACTGCCCGGAAACTGAATTCAGCAAGTTCTTCTGGACAGTACACGGCGTCTATTCGATGCTGCTGGATACCCTCGCTCTTGTCCCTCAACTGCCCAAAGCGGATGTTTACCATTCCTTAACCACGGGAATGGGCGGCTTAATAGGTTCCATGGCAAAGGTGCTGCACGGGAGTCCATTGGTAGTAGCGGAGCATGGCTTATATCTGAAAGAAAGGAACATCGAAATCGCCAGACAAGACCTTTCGGCAACAGCAAAGCAACTCGTTATGGCTGGCTATAAAAACATGGTCAAAACTTCTTACCAATACGCCGATTTGCTTGTGCCGATTTGTCGGAGCCACGCTGATGCTGAGCTTGAGCTCGGGGCTTCGCGAGATAAAATAAGAATCATCACCAATGGGATAAATTGCAACAAATTCACACCGCCACCCCCAAAGAATGGTGCCGCGCCTGTGGTGGGTTGCTTCGCAAGAGTTGTGCCCGTTAAGGACATTATTACTCTGATTAGGGCATCCCAAAGAGTTCTTGAAAAACAGACTGCGCGCTTTGCCGTCATCGGAGAGATACAAGACGATGAATATTATAACGAATGTCAGGCGCTGGTCCAGAAGTTCGGACTCGGAGAAAACTTCAGCTTCATCGGGCATGTCGACAAAGTTATAGAATGGTATCACAAAGTTGACGTTTTTGCTCTCTGTTCGCAGTCCGAGGGAGTCCCCCTGGCTCTTCTGGAGGCAATGAGTTGCGGCTTGCCCAGCGTTTGCACTGCAGTTGGCGGTGTTCCGGACATACTCTCCGGAACCGGAGCCGGCTACATCGTGCCGCCTAATGACCCTGACAGCCTTGCTGCAAGACTCTGTGAGCTGCTTGAAAATAAGACGCTGAGAAGAGAGATGGGAGTACGTGCGAGAGAGTTGGCCAAAGATAAATACACTATCGAGAATATGGCAGACAGAATACTGGGGGTTTATTTGGAGGCACTTCTAAATGGGAGCTCCTTCCGTTAATCTGAGAACTCTTATCACAAGGCTAAGCAAGAAAATAGACAAAGTTGCTTTAAGTAATAGCGCGCTTTTCATTGTGCCCTCGCTAGCCACGACGCTTGCTTCTTTTATTCTGTTTTACCTCCTCAGAGGATTTGATGCAGGCAAACTCAATACGCTGGCCGTAATTCTGATGTCGTCAGTCATATTGAGTCTCGTGACTACAGCCTGCATTCAGTTTGTAGTCTATAGAGTAGTAGGAGAAGCAAGCCTTTCCAAGGAAAGGCTGACTGCCAGAAGCAGTGTTAGCAGGGCCATAGCATTGGGGGTCATCTCCAGTGTTGTATTCTCGGTTGTCGTCTCCGCTCTGTCATTCCCTTATTTTAAGTATGTGCTTGATTTTTCAACAACACAGTTTTCATACTTCGCGATCCTACTTATTCTATACTCAATTATTTGGATTCTAACTGCGGCATTCTGGGCTTCGGCTCGATACAAATTCCCCGCACTCATATACACCATATCGTATTGCGCGGTCTTCATTCTCAGCTACCTGATGTATCGACTGAACCCCGGTTATACCATATACGGATATATTACAGGCATAGCAATTCTACTTACGTTATTAAGTTTGGCTTCGTGGAGTGTCTTTAAAGGAGGGGAACAGCCTAAAAAATTAAAGTTGCTCGAAGCCCCTCTTGCACTTCCAAAGGTAATATCTAAAGACTATTGGGGAATGCTTTTTCAAACGTTCTATATTATTGCCATTTTCCTTGACAAAATTATTGTTTGGGTATCAGAAGGCGCAAAAGCTGGCAATGGGTTGCAATTTCTCGGGCCCTACACAACAGGTGCTTTTCTAGGCCTTGTGCCCACTTTCAGTGTTGTTGCCTTAGCACACTTCAGCGAGAAAATAAAACCTCTGTCAAAAGATATGTACCAGGGTACCCTTTCTGAAATGCGTGCACGAATTGAGGAATACAAACGTTTATATAGGAGAGGCCTTCTGGTTATGTTGACGATAGGTTTAATTCTCCTCATTTTAGTAATCGGTTTCAGCGTATATTTCATAGGGGATACTAAAGTCCTTATGATAGCGCTCACAATAGCAACCGGGATACTCTTTTTCGAGGTTATACTTTACGACTCATTTGTACTACCTATATTTGGCAAGAACTATATATCCGTGGTTTCAATAATGGTTGTATGTTTCGGAGAAGCGCTCACCGTCCCCTTCGTATCAAATGATATATGGTATGCATCAATGGGTTTCTTGGGGGGTAGCTTCATCGGTTTCTTAATCAGTCATTCTCAGGCAACAAGGCTGCTATCAGAATTCGACTACAATGCGTTTCGTGCCTTTCAGGCGAGTAGTTAGCCAGGCAGAATACAGGCCAAGATACTCTGCAACACGCACCTCTTTATTATCCTTGCTCCTCACCTTCAAAAGTCCTGGCTATTGTACTCTTTCACCCACCATGAGCCATAAGGCATGGCAAAGCATGTTGTATACCGCTATATAGATGCTAGGCAGCAAATTCATATCATTTGCTGCCTATAGCGAATAGCTTAATGCCCAGACTCAGATAAATGGTTCCATCGGCTCCAATGGCTGGCGATGGGGTTTGAAATGCCTGAGATCCACCAGACGGACTAATCGGTGTTCCTACGGTGTAAGTCCACTTGAGCTGGTTGTCCGGACTTATTGCGTAGAGCTTGCCATCTTGAGCCGCTACATATATGGTGCCATCCGCGCCGATAACAGGTGATGAGGCGATAGCGTATCCAATCGGGTAGTTCCACTTGAATGAGCCATTGGAACTTATTGCATAAAGACTTGAAGTGGATCCCATATATATTGTACTGTCGGATCCGATAGCCATTAAGTACCCTATGTATCCTTTAATTGGATCTGCACCATCGTAGACCCACTTTAGTGAACCGTTAGGATTAATCGCGTATAGCTTACTGTCACTTGAAGCCACATATATAATGCCATCAGACCCGATAGTGGGTAATTCAATATGACTTTCAATAGTATAAGTCCATTGAAGGGTGCCGTCGTGGCTCAGAGCATATAGCTTGGCCTCCGGCGGAGACGTGCTATTATTGGTTCCTACATATATGGTGCCATTGCCTCCAATGGCTGGTGTGACGCAAATGCCGTCAGTATTGTACCTCCACTTCACAGTACCATCAGGGTTTAGAGCATAGAACGTACCGTCATGAGAGCCAAAGTATATTGTTCCATCCACTCCGATAACCGGTGACGATTCAACTGTGCTTGTTGTATTGTATGTCCATTTCAGAGAGCCCTTGTTACTTATAGCATAGAACTTATTGTTCCAGGAGCCTAGATATATGGTATCGTCCGCCGCGATAGCCGGTGCCGCATAGATTGCGTAACCTGTTGCATATTCCCATTTGAGTTTACCTAGGGCATCTATCGCACAAAGCCTGCCATTCAGAGTACCTACGTAGATGGTGCCATCAGTCCCGATGACTGGTGAAGATGTAATCGGGCTAAGAGATACAGTAGTGAAACTCCACTTCATCTGAGGTTCCGCAGGTCCGGAAGAAGGGCTTTTACCTGTGTGCTGTGCGTCATGGCCAAACATAGGCCACGCGCTTTTAGCGGGTCCTGGCGAAACGGTGGGCGCCGGCGTAGATGTCTGTGTTGGTGTTGGCGTTGTCGTTGTCTGTGATGTTGAACACGATATCCCGAGTGCCAATAAGCCTACTAGAAGTAATCCAATGAGGACATATGCTGAAAATATCCGCATGACTCCTCCTTAAAAATCGTAGTACTATCTGTGGGAAACCTCAGGCTTATTATACACTAATCGGACAAGTCGCAAGGATGTAGTTCAAACCACGTAGTGATCCGCTCAGTCATAGCAACCTGTGTAAAGCCCTATGACGCGCTAATCTGGACAGATTTTTCACCATTTGCATTAAGGCTGCCCTTATATAGCCACTTGACACCCAGCAGCCAGAAGAATGTCACAGATTTTTAATCTTTTAACCTTAAAATTTTATAACTTGTTTATACCTGCGGTGCTACCATTTAGACGTCTCCTCATATAGGTGGCAGAGCCATGGGAACGGCGCACATAATCTCCCGCAGCAGTGAACTCTTCAGGGATCGCCAGGAGGCAGGGCGGCTGCTTGCTCAGCAATTGGTGGAGATGCACGGTAAGAAGGCGATAGTGCTGGGCATTCCGCGTGGCGGCATAATCGTAGCGCGCGAGTTGGCCCGGGCGTTAGATGCCGAGTTGGATATCGTGCTTTCCCATGGGCTTCGCACACCCGGCCGTCAGGAACTAGCGCTCGGGTCTATCGCCGAGGATGGTAAGCTGTTTCTCAACCAGGCGCTTGTGCAAGAGCTAGGTGTGGGACAAAGCTATATTCAACGAGAGGGAGCTCAGCAATTCGCTGAGATAAAGCGCCGCTCCGAACTGATCCGCAGGATCCGACCAAAAGTGCCCCTAAAAGGTAAGCTGGTCATCGTAACGGACGATGGGGTAGCTACTGGTGCAACCACTCAGGCAGCACTCTGGGCGGTGCGACAGGAAAAACCGAGCAGACTGATTGCTGCCATTCCGGTCGGGGCAGAGGAAACCATCATGAGACTGGCTGAAGATGCCGATGAAATGGTCTGCTTGCGCGTTCCTCCATACTTTGCTGCAGTAGGGCAGTTCTATGTGCGATTTGACCAAGTTGAGGACAAAGAGATGCTGGAGATACTAAAGAAAGAAGTCGAAAGACAAAGCGGAACTAAACCTGAAGGCTCGCGGAAATACAATCAAGTCTGAGGTTGACATAACTTCAGAGCCCGTTCGGAGGGGGCACTATGGCAAAAGGTAAGCCAGGATCCAGTGTGAAAGAACGCTCTGTGCGGATTCCTGTGAATGATGTCGAACTGGAAGGTAACTTAGCCCTACCCGGGAATGCTCGAAGGCTGGTGCTATTCGCACACGGAAGCGGCAGCAGCCGGCATAGTCCCCGAAATCGCTATGTTGCTCAGGTATTGCAGAATAAAGGATTAGCGACTTTGTATTTGACCTTCTGACAGCGGAAGAGGAGGCTGAGGACCTCATCAGGGCCCACCTTCGGTTCAACGTCAAACTGCTTTCAAGGCGTCTCATCGCGGGGACCGACTGGGCGATGCAAAATGAAGATACGAGTGACCTATCCAGAGGCTATTTTGGAGCAAGCACTGGTGCTGCCGCGGCGCTCATTGCAGCGGCGGAGCGCCCTGACGACGTTAGTGCGATCGTCTCCCGCGGAGGGCGTCCTGACCTCGCCGGGCCGGTATTATCGAAGGTCAAAGCGCCCACCCTTCTCATTGTGGGGGAACGCGATTATACTGTTATCGACCTGAATCAGGATGCCTTAAACGGTCTTCAGGTAGAAAAGCGGCTTGTCATTGTCCCCGGCGCAACCCATCTTTTCGAAGAACCTGGGGCACTGGAGGAGGTTGCACAACTTTCGGCTGAGTGGTTTCTGAATCACCTTAGCTCGAAAGCCTGACCTTTTGATGTTTAGATAAGTGATATATTATAGAGTGGCGTTGACTTTTTGAAAGGCGCTAACATCTCCCAATCCTTTTGACCGGACTTTGATATGGGTGAGTTATCTTATAGAATTAAGCAGCGCATATCGGAGCGAGGTCGCATAACCTTCGCTGAATTCATGGAGATGGCCCTCTATTACCCGGACCTGGGCTACTACACATCATTACGAGAAAGGGTAGGGGCCCGGGGCGACTTTTATACCAGTCCGGCAACTCATCCCATATTTGGCGCTCTCATCTCGATTCAACTGGAGCAACTGTGGTATCGCTTGGGGCAACCGGCTAGATTCACGGTGGTTGAGATGGGGGCAGGGAAGGGTTTACTGGCTCACGATATCCTGGCCTATTCGAGATGCTTATCTTCAAGCTTCGCTGGCTCCCTTGAATACATAGCACTGGAAAGAGGCAGGCCCAAAGTAATTTACAGGATGCAAAGGGGACATATCGAATTATCCAGGATGGCGCCACAGCGTAGCGAATCTCCCGAAAACGTCACCGGATGTGTTCTTTCCAATGAACTCCTGGATGCCTTCCCCGCCTACAAAGTGACAATGAAAAATGGTGCTCTGAAAGAGATTTATGTGGCGCTTAAAGGCGATGAACTCGTCGAATTTATCGATGAACCCTCGACACCGTTGCTAGAGCAGAAGTTGGAGGAGGAAGGGATTGTTCTTACCGAGGGGTATTGCACTGAGGTAAATCTAAATATCGGGCCCTGGATTGACGACGTAGCCCGTATATTGAATAAAGGGTTTGTACTCACCGTAGACTATGGATATCTCGCTGGCGAGCTATACTGCTCCCGGCGAAATCGAGGCACGTTGATGAGCTATTACAAACATACTTGCCAGGACAACCCTTATGTATGCATCGGAGAGCAGGATATCACGAGCCATGTAGATTTCACCTCCGTCATCAAGTCAGGTTACAAAGCGGGTCTGTGCTCCGTGCGACTGACAAGCCAGGAAGAGTTTCTGTTGAATCTCGGCCTGCGTGCCTTCATCGAAGCTATGAATAGAAAGAGGCTTGACTACCAGGAATATCTGGCAAATAGATTCGCAATGCTTGAGTTAGTCCGCCCCGAAGGGATGGGAAATTTCAAAGTTCTTATTCAGGGCAAAGGTACAGACGTGATGTCATTGTATGGTTTCATCATCAACAATGAAAAGATGAGAGAACTAAAAGCTAGGAGCGATGAGCTTAATGTTCCTCTGCTGACCCGGGAACATGTGCCCCTGCTCGCGGCTAAGTACCCGCAATATTATTACTACGACGACCAATTACTTCGAGCAGGCGAATAATAGTTGGCCCGTATTGTTGTTAGATTTAGCGACCCGAAGCCTTATCTGGGTCTCACAATCGCTCTGCAGGGTGCACCGTCGGCATCTACCATCCTGAGAGGAAGGCAAATCAAATCGTATTTACCCTGCGGCACCTGGGAAAGGTTGAGGCCCTCGATAATCCAGACGCCTTCTTGCAGAAGCGCTTTATGTATCCCGCTGCCTCCCTTGAAGCGTCCCACAGACAGGTAGTCAACTCCAACAAGTGTGAGCTTGCGTTCGGCGAGGTAACTCGCGGCTTCATCGGAAATAAACACAAAATCCTCTGTAAAGTCATTAGTATTCCAGAGATAGGCAGAATTACTTGTCTTGAAAAGGATTCTTTCTCCCTGCCGAATCCTATGCTTGCGAATTTCGTCCGGCTTAATCGATTGCCCGTCAGATATCTCGATTACTCGTGCCGGGCCTACTGCCGCTTCAAGTGGCATAAGGTCCACACTTTTTCCGTTCGCAATGAAGTGGATCGGAGCATCTATATGTGTGCCCGAGTGTGTTCCCATAATGATTCTGGATAGATTCACCCCATCCCCTTTCCCCATATTATGTACGCGTTGGATTTCGAAAGGCGGGTCGCCAGGCCAGTGAACCATGCCAGGTTTAAGTGGAAGGGAGATGTCAATCCACTGAGTTTTGGATGGAGTGCTCAACATCTAGTTTCAACGTCCCTTCGAAAAGGAATTTGTCTGCTTTTTACTATTAAGCCTTTCTCACAGCGTGTCCGCCAAACTGCTGCCGAAGTGCTGCCAGCAGCCTGGCGCCGAATGGTCGGTCCTGACGAGACCGGAAACGAGCCTGAAGCGATTCAGTTATAACCGGCACGGGTATCGAGAGCTCTATGGATTCCTCTACGGCCCATCGGCCTTCACCTGTATCCTCAACGTATGCATCAATACTTGCCAACTTTGGGTCTTCCTCCAAAGCCCTGGTGGTGAGGTCAAGCAGCCACGAACGCACCACGCTTCCATAGCGCCATATCTCGGCGATATTCAGCAGGTTCAGGTTGAACTGCTTTTTCGCCTGCAGCAACTCGAACCCTTCCGCATACGCCTGCATCAACCCGTATTCAATTCCGTTATGAACCATCTTGACATAATGTCCTGCCCCACTGGGGCCCACATATCCATATCCTTTGTCTGGAGACGGGGACAGTGTTTGAATGATCGGCTCGATTATTTTAAAGGCTCTGGCATCACCCCCAACCATTAGGCAGTAGCCTTCCTCGAGTCCCCATACTCCGCCGCTGGTGCCGATATCAAGAAAGATGAGGCCTCTCTGTGATAAAAAGGCAGCCCGGCGGATGCTATCCTTGTAGTAAGAATTTCCGCCGTCGATAACGATGTCACTTTGCGATAGCTCGCTTGCCAGGCTATTGATAGTGCTTTCCGTGGCCTCACCAGAGGGTACCATGAGCCATACTATGCGCGGTGGGGATAGCTTTGCCACCAGGTCAGAAATTGACTTTGCGCCCGATGCGCCGTGTTTGACCACAGACTGCACAGCTTGAGGTACAGGATCATAGACTACCAGTCGGTGCCCCCCACGAAGGAGGCGTTGTGCCATATTTGAGCCCATACGGCCCAGTCCAATCATTCCCAGTTCCATAATTACGCCTCCTTTCGCTGACTATCAGTAATTATGCAGCTATTCCCATACCCGGCGCAACGTCATGCTAACCTAATTCGTATCAAGAAGTCATAAAATAACCGGATAAAAGCTAAAAAAACTATCACATTTCGCCTGAATATTGACGAGACGGTGGGGAGAGGAAGCGGATAGCTCTAAATGTCACAACTTCTTTACATTTTACCGACTCTTTTTATGACTTATTAATGCTCACAGCATATACTTCAGGTAGCCTCGCACTACTCAGAGAAGAAAAAAATGAGCAAACATGTCCGTATAATACCGGCTATCCTGACCGATGGCCCCAAGGTTTTAGAGTCCAGGGTCAGGCAGGCAGAGACCTTTGCCCGCTATGTGCAGTTCGATATTATGGATGGCAACTTTGTACCCACCCGCAGTGTGACCTGTGAAGATATTGCCGCGCTCAATACGAAGCTAATGTGGGAAGCCCATCTTATGGTAACAGACCCGGGAAGCTACTTAGATTGCTTTAAGCGAGCGGGGGCGGGCAAAATAGTTTTTCATTATGAAGCAAGCTCACATCCGAATGAAGTAATCTCAGCGGCGAGGAGCTTTGGCTTGAAAGTAGGACTGGCTCTAAATCCGGAAACACTCGTATCCTCCATCCTTCCCCTCTGCAGCGAGGTCGACAGTGTGCTTTTGTTGTCGGTCCATCCCGGATTCTACGGGCAGGGGTTTCTGCCGGAGGTTCTGGACAAGGTAACCGAGCTCCGCAGAATGCAGCCTCTCCTGGAGATAGGTATTGACGGAGGCGCGAAGGAGAACAATATTATCCGCATAGCCAGCAGTGGTGTCGATGCAATATACGTGGGCAGCGCTATATTCTTGCAGCCTGCTCCAGGCGAGAGCTATAGGCATCTTCAAAGCCTAGTTGACTCTGCTTCGTCTGAAGGGATTAAGGAAGCGTGATTCAGCCCTCGTTGCCCCCTTCACTGAAATTTAATAAGTTTTTAACTTTTTACCCTCATTTTTTATGACTTTTTCATTCTAGCGGATTAACATTAAGATTAGAATCACGCAAAAAATGCGGAGTTGCCCTAGAAAGTGAAAGGAGGATATATGATTGGAGAAAGGGTTAGACACTATCAAGGCAAGAACGTCGATTTGAATAGTCTGAAGGGCAAAGTAGAGGACTACCTCAAGAGCAGTGGTTTCAAGGTGCAGTCTTCGGTGCCCAGTACTCATGGCACAGTGATACAGGCGCAGAAAGGTGGCTTCTTGCGGTCAATAGTAACCGCAGATAGGGCTCTCACCATATTAATCGATGGCCAACCCAACAACTTCACAGTCAGGGTAGGGATTGGGAGATGGCTCCAGCATTTGGGGATTACAGCGGTGGAGGCTCTATTGATATCGGAGCTTTTCCTATTTGTCGATGTGCCGGAAACTCTCTGGAATCTTGAAATCGAAAACGAGGTCATCAAGAAGATAGATTCTTTCGTGGGATAAGCTGCCTGTTATATAAAGTATTTACTGACCGCTTTGTGTTCGGCACTGCACCTAACTCCATGGTTCAACCTCGATTACAGTTTTTATGTGTTGAGGCTCGCCTGGGGTAAACGCGCGTTGATAATCTCGAAGCGGAAGCCGACGAGTGATAATCTCGTTTATCATGCTGTGGAAACGCTCGTTTATCTTGCCGATATGGCCGAGTGCCATCTCAAAGTGACGCCTATTGGAGTTGACGCTGCCCACTATCACCTGGTTATAGCGCACTATGCGGCGCACCAGCTCGGCAGCCTCAAGTTCAATTGTGAGGTCACCGCGCGGAATCCCTGTCATAGCGTAGATACTGCTGCGTGACATAAAAGGGATCAGTCTGATAGCCGTATCGGCGGCACCGGAAGCCTCAAATATCATATTCAGCTCTCCTGTCGGTGTACAGCAAAACTCTACTATTTCTTCAGACGTTTTAGTTCGCGCATCTATGTACAGTGCACCCATATCTTTAACCAGATGTACCTTAATGTGATCCTCCGACACAATGTCTGCAACATAAGTGTATACCTTGGCAAGCCTGAGCAGGGCTACCGCCAGCAAGCCGAGCGCACCGGCACCCACGACCAGCGCTACCTTGCATCCTCCCCACTGCTCAGAAAGCCAGCCATGGTTGGGGTGAGCACAGAACCAGGGCAGCCTCGATTGTATGATTCTTATCTGCTCAACACCCTTCTCCACAATGCTTAAAGGTTCTAGCAGAACAGCAAGCCTTTTTAGCTCAGGCGGAACCTTCACAATGTATTGCTCCTGGTCAACAACGAACTCAGTGAGCAAGCCATCCACCTTGTGTATACCGCGCTCGGTGAAAAGGCCAGTCATGCACATATCGCTCTGATTGTGCAAACACGGCTGGCATTTTCCGCAACCGCGTCGCACAGTCATAGCTACGATATCACCAGGGGCTACCGATTTAACCGCACTTCCCACTGCTTCAACAACACCAACGCCCTCGTGGCCCAGCACTATTTCATTGCGATCCTCAGCAATATCCTCCAACCCGTAGCGCACAATGTTAAAATCCGTGCCGTCCAGCCCTACTTCCTTGATGCGAATCAGCACCTCATCAGGCTGCCTAATCTCGGGCACAGGAAGTTCGAAGCTGTGTACTCCGGTCTCCCCTTTTATCATTCCTACTGCGAGCATTCTAAATACCTCAAATCAGGTAAACCTACCCCATTCTATTTACCTTTTGTGTTCTTAAGCCATGTCGTCGATCAACTTCTTTAGCGACGCGGCATCAGCATGGGCAAGCTGGACTTGCGCTACTCTGCGCCCGGCAGATTGCAGAGCTTCCAGGTCACCCAA
>JAJYLC010000055.1 GCA_021787935.1 Chloroflexota bacterium
AGGCCGGCATTTCCAGTAGTAGTTGCGGATGCCTCGTTCACTGTGCATCCATCTGAAGGTAAGCTCTACTGGCATTTCGTATTCTACCTTATCGGGGTCGCGGTCTGTCATCTGGGCGTAGAATCTTCCGCCCTCATCGAAGTCGATGATACAGAGGATGATAGGTGAATCGAGGCTGGGGCCCAGGTTGTCTTTGCTGTAGGTGAATAGCTTGCCCTTTCTATCAGCGAGACGGATTTCTTCGAACTGATCCTTGCTCTGGCAGTACATGCAAATCCGCTGCGGCGGGAAGTTGACATTGCCGCACACCAGGCATTTGCCGCCGCGGCAGTTGAGGTTCCACCTGCGGTCTCGCCAGGAGACAGTGGCAGCCGATTGATTCTCCCAGAAAGCGTATCCCTGCAGGATGCCGCGATAACGCAAGTACTTGTCATAACTCATCAAGGGCAGCTTTGAGTTCAGATGATATTTTATGCCACGCCTCGCCTTTAGTTTCTTGATACCCTTTGTAATAGCGATGATGAAAGCATCGGCACCATCTCCGTAGTTGGCCAGCAGCAGCTTATCGCCTGCCTTTGCTTCCTCCAGGGCGCCAACCAGCATCATCAGAGCATAGGCGCTGCCTGTGTTGCCCACATTGGAGAATATATTATCTTGAACCTGTGACTTCGGCGGCTCCTGTACCAACTTCCGATGCCTCTCTCTTATCGGTACTGGTTTTACTGCCCCAGCTGGAGAAACATCGAAACCCAGATTTCTGGCAAGTTGCTGGTGTCTTCTATTATCGAAGGCGTAGAGGACAGCTTTGGTGATGTCAGCGGGTTTCAGACCCTGTTCATTCATGATAGCTTTGACAGCCTCTGCGGTGTTATCCAGGTAGCCCTTCTCAACGATAAAGCGGTCTTCCCAGGACCTGACGAATGTGTCGTTATCTAATCGCCACAGGTCCATGATATCGTCATAGTGAGTATGACACGCATCGATGCTTGCGATTGCGTCAGTATCGCTCAGAAGGATTGCAGCAGCTCCGTCTCCAAATGCCTGCTCGTACTCGGTTGAAGGCTGCCCCAGCCGGCAGTCTGCGGCAACTATCAGCACCTTCTTCGCCGAACCGGCGGCAATGGCATCCATAGCAGCTCTCATGGCGATGGTCGCTGACCTCAAAGAGTTGGTGAAGTCTGCGGTTCTGATGTTGCGCTGGAGGTCAAGCGCTTCGGCGATAATACCGGCAGACTGCTTCTCTTTGTAGGGGGTCGTAGTAGAAGCCAGAAATAAGGCATCGACCTCGTCCCGGTTGAAACCCTGAAGACAATTATTCCCGGCCTCCACAGCCATGGTGATGCTGTCTTCATCGAAGTTAGCGACCGACCTTTCCCCCCCGACAGGGAGCCCGCCCCAGGTCAACCAGGGCATGTCACGGCTCAGCCGGTAAATAGGTATGTAAGCGCCGTAGGAAACAATCCCTACCATCTGGCTCTCCTTTCACACAGCCGTGTCTAAACGTCTGTCATAACTGAATAGGGATAAAGCCAATTGCTATGAGGTAGTCAGAGAGAGGGTTGGCGTAAGATCGAGCTTAATTCCCAGCCCCATTGAGGTAGTCAGTGTGGCAGTCTTTATGTACTGACCTTTGGCACCGCTGGGCTTTGCTTTGACCACAGCTTCAACTATCGCAGCCAGATTTTCCAACAGCTTTTTGTCATCGAAGCTGACTTTGCCTACCGCGGTATGTATGATCGCGGTCTTGTCCAGCTTAAATTCCACGCGGCCTTTACGAGCATCTGCGATAACTCTCGGTAAATCAGCAGGTTGTGAGATAGTTCCTGATTTCGGATTGGGCATGAGCCCTTTACGTCCCAGAATCTTGCCCAACCTGCCTATTTTGGGCATCATATCAGGGGTTGCTATAGCGACATCGAATTCGAGCCAACCTTCCTCTATTTTCTTAGTAATATCGTCACCACCAACAACGTCCGCCCCGGCGTCCTGGGCGATTTTCTGCGCCTCGCCCTGGGCAAAGACTAATACTCGCAGTGGTTTCCCCAGTCCGTTCGGCAGAAGTGCCACACCACGAACCTGCTGGTCAGCGTGACGCGGATCGACGCCCATACGCAAATGAAGTTCAACAGTCTGGTCAAACTTTGTGTAAGACGTTTTCTTTGCTAAGCTTATAGCTTCCTCAGGATTGTATGTCTTAGTCCTATCTATAAGCTTTACCGCTTCCTGATACTTTTTACCGTGTTTAGCCATGTTGCTCCTACTTTGTGATCTCGATTCCCATGCTTTTTGCCGTGCCCTCCACCATCCGCATCGCCCCCTCGAGATCTTTAGCATTGAGGTCTTTGAGCTTAAGTTTGGCGATCTCGCGGATTTTCTCCTGTGGCAAGCTGCCGATTTTATTGCGGCTCGGGTTATCGCTTCCCTTCTCAGTGCCCAGTGCCTTTTTAAGTAGGTCTGCTGCCGGCGGTGTCTTGGTAACAAAGGTGAAAGAGCGATCTTCGTAGATAGTTATCTCTACTGGCACTACCGAGCCAGCCTGTGATGCAGTCTGCTCATTATATTCCTTGCAGAAGGCCATAATATTAACACCGTGCTGCCCCAGCGCCGGACCTACCGGCGGAGCGGGATTAGCTTTACCTGCCTCAATCTGAAGTTTGACTACTGCCTTGATTTTTTTTGCCATATTCTTAACCTTCTGTTACTTGATACCTGGTTAGAGTCTTTCCACTTGCAGGAAATCCAGTTCAACAGGAGTCTCCCGGCCAAAGAAAGAAACAAGAACCTTTACTTTGCCCTTCTCAGCATTGATATCATCAACGACACCTATGAAGTCTATGAACGGCCCATCTATGATACGAACGCTCTGGCCCCTGCTGAAGCCAACCTTGACTCTGGGTGTCTCAGCTTCCATTTGCTTGAGGATTGTTTTAACCTCAGGCTCATCCAGAGGAACAGGCTCCACCTTGCCTTTGTCATCCTGAGCGCTTACGATGCCGGTGACCCCGGGGGTATTGCGAACAACATGCCAGCTTTCTTCATCCATAATCATCTCAACCAATATATAACCAGGGAATATCTTCTTCGCCACTGTACGTCGTTGGCCATCTCGGATCTCGATTTCGTCCTCGGTAGGCACAACCACCTGGAATATTTTATCTCCCACATCCATTGACTTGATGCGATGTTCCAGGTTAGTCTTGACCCGGTTTTCGTATCCCGAGTAAGTGTGGATGACGTACCACTTCTTTGCGTTTTGTTCCATAAGGGTCTTATCCATATTCAATTCAGGGACATAAATCCATCGAGGTAGAGATTACTGCCACGATCCTGCTGCTTTATCACAGCCAAAATTACTTGAGCAATATAAGATTCATCAATCTAGAAAAGCCGTAATCAATCACCCCGAGCACTATAGCAACTGCTACCGTGAAGATAATCACCAGAGTAGTTAAATAGGTGGCCTCTTGTCTCGTTGGCCATGTTACTTTCTTCAGCTCGGCGATGATGTCACTAACGAACTTGAATCTCTGTTTGCCCTGCTTGTTTAATGCCGCCTGAGTCTTCACTACTGCTCTCTATGTTTTACTTTGTCTCTCTGTGCAAAGTGTGCTTGCGACAGCGGGGGCAGTACTTTTTAAATTCCAACCTCCCGGGGTCGTTCTTTTTATTCTTGATCGTGGTATATGTCCTCTCCTTACACTCAGTACAGGCGAGGTAGATTATGCTTCGGGCCTCTGATTTCTTAGGCATTATTTACTCTATGACTTTTGTTATCAAGCCGGATCCGACTGTCCTGCCACCCTCCCTTATGGCAAATCTAACTCCTTGCTCCAAAGCCATGGGAACAATCAGTTTCACCTTCAGATTGATGTTATCACCAGGCATAGCCATCTCAACTCCCTGAGGCAATTCAGCAGTCCCGGTAATATCCATAGTTCTAATATAGAACTGGGGCCTATAGCCATTGAAGAACGGTGTGTGGCGGCCGCCTTCTTCCTTGGCCAGTACATACACCTGACCCTCGAAAAGAGTATGAGGTTTTATTGAACCCGGTAGAGCCAGCACCTGGCCTCGCTCTATCTCATCTCGTTCAATACCTCGCAGCAGGCAACCGACGGCGTCTCCCGGTTCCCCTTCCTCCAGCGTCTTGTGGAACATCTCCACGCCGGTGACCACAGTCTTTTTGGTTTCCTTCATTCCTACTATCTCGACCTCTTGGCCGACTTTGATAGTGCCTCTCTCGATCCTGCCTGTGGCCACAGTGCCTCGTCCTTTAATGGCGAAGACATCCTCTACAGACATGAGGAATGGTTTGTCTGCAGGGCGTTTGGGCAGCGGGATGTAGCTATCCACTGCATCCATAAGCTGCCAGATTTTGCCACACCACTGGCAGTCTCTCTTGCCGCAGCCGCACTCCAAAGCCTTGAGGGCGCTAACTCGTATAATGGGGGTCTTATCACCAGGGAAACCGTACTTAGGTAGTAGTTCTTCTCTCAATTCCAGTTCCGTGACTTCCAACAGGTCTGGGTCATCCACTGCGTCAACCTTGTTCAGTGCGATCAGCACGGAAGGAACCTCGACCTGACGGGCTAGAAGGAGATGTTCTCGTGTTTGCGGCATAACGCCGTCATCAGCGGCCACCACCAGTATGGCACCATCCATCTGGGCTGCGCCGGTTATCATGTTCTTGATGTAGTCGGCATGCCCAGGACAGTCCACATGAGCATAATGGCGTTTCTCTGTCTCGTACTCAATGTGAGCTATAGCAATTGTCATACCCCTTGCCTTTTCCTCAGGGGCATTGTCAATAGAGTCAAAGGGGCGGAACTGAGCGAACCCCGCTGTAGCTAGGACCTTTGTTATTGCCGCAGTCAAGGTCGTCTTGCCATGGTCGACGTGCCCGATTGTGCCCACATTGACATGTGGTTTGGTCCGCTGGAATACTTTCTTTGCCACTTTTTCTTCCTCCCGATCCGATTAAGTTCAGCCCACAACCAGATTTGAACTGGTGACCCCCTTCTTACCAAGAAGGTGCTCTACCGCTGAGCTATGTGGGCATTCTGCATGGTGGAGGGGGCAGGATTCGAACCTGCGTAGCCATTTCAGGCGACAGATTTACAGTCTGTTGGTATTAGCCTCTCACCCACCCCTCCGGTATCTGCCCGGAGCCCGAGAGCGGATTCGAACCGCTACCCGGCCGATTACAAATCGGCTGCGCTGCCATTGCGCCACTCGGGCCTTTTTCGACCTTTTTAAGTTCAAGTGCACTAAGTATATAAGTATAAAAGGGAAAAAACTCAAAGTCAAGGTTTCTTGTATCTCCTCCATATCCTGCCCTTATATCTAAGGATTGTCTCTTGGGATGTGTCTTCCAACGTAAGGTCCCATTGCTTGAACCTGTCTCGAACATCATCAGCGCGATTCCACTGCTTTGCTTTTCTCAGCTCTTCCCGTTCCTTAACCCAGGACTCAATGACAACTTCGGCTGGTAACCCTTCAACGAAAGCTTCCGCAACTGGAGGACTAATGGTAACATCGCTCAGCTTCAGACCTAATACTCCAGTAAGTTCTCTAAAGGTATTGAGTGCTTCGCCTATATGCAGGCCTTCGTCGTTCCCTCGGTTTATCTCTCTGGCCAGGTCGAATAAGGCTGCTATCGCTTGCGGGGTGCCGAAGTCATCGTCCATAGCTTCAATAAACCGTTCTCTATATGTTTGTGAATCTATGGCAGTTGCTGCAGATTCCTTAATGTCCAGATTGTTCGTATTGCGTAGCCTCTCTACCCCCTTTTCAGTTGCTGCCAAATTCTCATCTGAGTAGGTCATGGGGCTGCGGTAATGAGAGCTGAGCACCCAGAGCCTGAGGGCGTCAGGACTGTACTTAGACAGCGCTTCACTTATTGTTATTAACTTCCCCGTGGACTTGCTCATTTTTTCCTCACCCAATTGCAGCAGCCCGTTATGAAGCCAGTGCCTTACAAATGGTTTAACACCGGTGAACGATTCCGATTGAGCTATCTCATTTTCATGATGGGGGAAGGTAAGGTCCTGCCCTCCGCCATGAATATCCAGAGTCTCCCCAAGGTACTTCAAGGACATGGCGCTGCATTCTATGTGCCACCCCGGCCTCCCCGGACCCCAGGGGCTGTGCCACTGCGGCTCCCCAGGCTTGGCCGCCTTCCACAGGGCGAAATCCAGCGGATGCTCCTTAGCTTCACCTATTTCCACACGTGCGCCGGCCATCATGCCGTCCAGTGTCCGATGGCTGAGTTTGCCATAGTCGGGGTCGCTCTGCACTCGAAAATAAACATCGCCCCCAACCTCATATGCATGCCCTTTTTGTATCAGGCCTTCGATGACCTCTATCATCTTGGGGATTTCTTCAGTGGCTCTAGGATATATGGTGGCTCTCTTTATATTCAGGGTATCCATATTGGCGAAATATTGTTCTATAAATCCCTGAGCCAAATCGTGCGTAGGAATACCGGACTCATTGGCACGGGCGATGATTTTGTCGTCAATGTCAGTGAAATTCTGTATATATTTCACTTTGTAGCCGCGGAATTCGAGGTAACTTCTGATTGTGTCAAAGATTATATAGCTCATGGCATGGCCAAGGTGGCTGGGAGCATAAGGCGTGACTCCGCAGACATACATCTTGACTGTATCATTTCGGGGTGCGAAATCCTCTTTTCGACCGGACAGAGTGTTATATATTTTCATCAGGCTTTTTCCACCAGGGCCACAGCATAAGCAGCGATTCCCTCTTCTCTCCCCGTGAAACCCAGACCTTCGTTGGTAGTAGCTTTTATACTGACCTGCTTTTCGCTGATAGACAGAGTTTGGCCTATATTATGTTTCATCTGGTTAATAAAAGGCTGGAGAAGAGGACGTTGCGCGATTATTGTAGCATCGACATTGCCTATGCGCCAGCCCTGTGTCTTAAGCAAACCGCCAACGCGACTTAACAAGGTTATGCTGGAGATATCCTTATAGTCGGGGTCGTTTGGTGGGAA
The DNA here is from genome assembly GCA_021787935.1 of Chloroflexota bacterium. Lineage (GTDB taxonomy): Bacteria > Chloroflexota > Dehalococcoidia > SZUA-161 > SZUA-161 > JACWAE01. The sequence continues at coordinate 7,016 of JAJYLC010000055.1, forward strand.
GTGGGTTCCTATATCTCCCAGGGCCGCTGCGCCGAGTAGAGCATCCATTATGGCGTGCACCACAACATCGGCGTCGCTCCAGCCTGCAAGCCCTTTCTCAAAGGATATTTCTACGCCACCCAGAACAAGAAGACGCCCTGTGGTTAGCTGATGGGCATCGTAGCCGATACCGACGCGCATAAGGCCTCCGTGGTCGCAGGCTTTTTTGCTCCCTGTTTTTGCAGCAGGACCTCGGCCACTGCCAGGTCCTCGGGAGTGGTCACTTTAATGTTATGGTATGACCCCAAGTAGACCTCGACCTTCTGACCTAGCTTTTCCACCAGCGCGGCGTCATCGGTTACGTCCTCATCTGCCTGGCAGTAAGCTTCTGATATGAGGCCGTAGCGAAAGACCTGAGGCGTCTGTGCGGCCCAAAGGCATTGACGAGCAGGTGTCTGTTGCACGAAGCCGCGGCGAGAGACGATTTTGATAGTATCTTTAACTGGCACTGCAGCAATTGCAGCACCACTCACTTGAGCTGCTACTAACCCTCTTTCGATCAAATCCGCGCTGACACAAGGCCTGGCACCATCATGAATCACTACCCAATCGCAGTCAACAAGCCGATGTAGTCCTTCTTTCACCGAATCCTGACGCCTTGGCCCTCCTGGACATACCGCAATCACTTTAGGCCAATATCGCTCCTTCACCAGCATGCGCCCCTGCTCCAGGCTTTTTTTGGCTAATACGATGACTATCTCATTGACTGATGGGCAATCTTCGAAAACAGTCGTTACCTTAGCCAGCAGAGGTTCTCCATTTAAGGGGGCGAAGACTTTGTCTATCCCACCCATTCGAGAACTGGTGCCAGCAGCGACGATTACAGCGCCGACTTTACCTTTTACTTTTTTCATCGACGGGTTCTTTAGGTTGTGCGAAGATCATTCGACCAGCCGCAGTTTGCAATACCCTGGTAACAGCGATGGTGAGTTCTGAATTAAGATGGCGGCGTCCTCCTTCGACCACAACCATGGTGCCATCGTCCAGGAATCCAATGCCTTGGCCAGGCTCCTTGCCTTCCTGGACTATACGCAAAGCCAATTCCTCTCCAGGTAAGATAACCGGTTTGACGGCATTGGCCAGCTCATTGATGTTTAGCACCTTCACGCCCTGGAGCGCAGCTACTCTATTGAGATTGAAATCATTGCTGACGATAGGACAGTGCAGCGTTTTGGCTAACCTTACTAGTTTGGAATCGACCTCATGGGTATCTTCAAAGTCAATATCAGAAATCTGAACCGGGACATCTGATCCTCTTTGAAGCTGGGTCAGCATCTCCAGGCCTCTTCTTCCTCGATTGCGGCGGAGCGCATCAGGGGAATCGGCGATGTGACGCAACTCATCGAGGACAAACCTGGGGATTAGCAAGGTGCCGTGGATGAAACCCGTTTGTATGATGTCGGCTATTCGCCCGTCGATGATGGCATTCGTATCCAGTATAAGCAGGTCATTTCTGCTATCCCTGGGCGCAGGCAGGTTGGGAGCGCCGCTGAAGAAGAACCGTAGAACAGATGGCCCTTGAAGCACCATAATGGGGACAAATAGGAAACATAAAAACAAACCGAGTATAAGAGGTGCCCATTTCCCCCAGGGCTCTGGAAGTAGAGATAAGGGCAGGGTTGCTAAGGCTGTGATAACCAAAGCAAAAGCCAGCCCTATGGCTGCAGCCACAAGATTTGGCACTTGGAGCACCCGCGGCATCACTCGAGTGCGCCTTCGAACCCACCGCCAGGGGCGGAACACGAGATACGGGGCGAGCAAATAGCCGACGACATAGCCACCGATAGCGAGAGCTAAAATCCAACCTAGCTCAGTACTTGCGTTTGTCCTCCCACCGATGAACTTGCCTAGCTGCCAACCCCCAATGCCGATGATTATTGCGACAATGACCCGAAAAAATACTCCCCGCATGAATACCGCATCCCATCTTGTTTCGGCAATAATTAATAATAATTCCTAAAAACATTGCCGTCTCCAGGGGGTAAGGCTCCTGAAAAATTATTAATCCTATGAGATATTAGCACAAAAAACGAGAGGTGTCAATTTCGACGCAGTAGACCGACCGCAACGATAATACCTAAAACCAGAGCGATTAGACCGTATACGTCGACGAATGTGTGTAAAAAGGTCTGTGGCGGTGCCTCGATAAGACTTCTTATAGCATAGCTCACCGCCACGCTTATCCCCGCAATTATCTGCAGGCCCGGGCCGCGTTTTCTGTTTGCCGCAAGGCTGACTGCTTCCCCGATGACGTAGCCGACAACTAAAGCTATGAAGAATAAAAAGAAGCCCCCTAGGGGTACAAAAGGCCAGATTACGCCCACCACTGCAGCGGCTGCTAAACCGGCGGCGATCGACCTCATATAGAAAACTGTCGAGATTTCGTAAACCGGCAGCTTTTTAAGTGCAGCACATTTGGGGCAACGGGCCCCTACCGGTGTTTGAACCATGCACTTGGGGCAGATGGGCTGCAAACACTTACCACACCTGAGGTCGGTCTCAACATCAGGATGAAGGGCACATTTCATCCCTGGTTTTCCCCTGAGGCCTCTCCCGAGCCCGTGAGAGCAAAGGTCAGCTCGCCTTCGGCAACTGTCTTATCTTCCACGATCGCCTTAGCGGTACCCTTGCCTATGGGCCCTCGCATCTTGGTCAGCTTCACTTCCAGACGCAGGCAGTCCCCTGGAAACACTGGCTTACGAAAGCGAAATCCGTCAACCGAAGCAAAGAGGGCGATCTTGCCTTTGTTTTCGGCGAGGCTCAATATCGCCACAGCACCGACTTGAGCCAGGGCTTCGATAATCAGTACCCCGGGGAAAATAGGGTAGCCAGGGAAATGACCCTGGAAAAAGATCTCGCCAGCGGAAATATTCTTAATGCCAACTGCTTCCTCGCCCGGCTTCAGGTCGATAATCTTATCTACCAGAAGGAAGGGCCAGCGATGGGGAATAATTTGCTGGATTTCTCTGGAACCTAAAATCATGGCACCACCATCCTTTTTTGTTTTGATAAAGAGATGAGCTGCTCTACGGACTCCCTAGGCAGGTCTACGCTGCCCAGAGATGCGCCGATATCTTCGCCTAATCCGTGGAAATCGCTGCCTCCGCAAGCTATGAGGTGTAGCTTTTTGGCAAATCTCTTAAGTTGAAGGATAGTCTTAGAATTATAGCCGTCGTAGTAGATTTCTATGCCTATGATCCCCGCTTTTTTTAACTGAAGTAGAAAGGGCTCGAGCGGTTCGATATCCGCTGGGTGAGCGAGGACTGGCAATCCCTCTGCGTCGAGCACTACCTTAACGGCTTCTGCCGGGGTCAGTTTTTTGCGTTCAACGTAGGCAGGGCCACTGCGCCCGATATACTTGGTGAAGGCTTCCCTGAGTGAGGAGACGTATCCTTGCTCCAGCATTGCCTGAGCAATGTGAGGACGTCCTATTGAGCCTCCACCAGCCAATTCCTGCACTCTTGTCCAGTTAACATCCATGCCCAGCTCTGATAGCTTGGCAACCATCTTTTTACCGCGCTCATAACGGGAATTACGCAGTTCTTCCAGCGTGCGATTGAGGTCAGGGTCACGGTAATCCATGAAATAGCCCAGAATATGGACTTCGCCTTTGGGGACATCAGTATTTATCTCCACACCGGGGATGACCGTAAGCTGGGGGAACCTTTTAGCTTCCTCGAGGGCAGGTAGCACACCTTCTACCGAATCGTGATCGGTGATTGCGATCACTTCCAGTTTAAGTTCAACTGCTTTCTTTACCAACTCCTGAGGGGTTAACCTTCCATCGGAGGCGGTGCTGTGAAGGTGAAGGTCGGCCCTCATCTCTCCGTCAACTCCAGGTCTAGCCGGCTGATGCTTGAGGCTTTACCGCTGTCCTCATCCACATCCACCAGAACCGAGTTGAAAACCGGATTTCCCTTGCCCACAGATAAGCGATGGGGCATTAAGGTGAGGAATCTTTCAATCACCGAATCTATATCGTCACCGATAACAGAGTCCATAGGGCCTACCATGCCGACATCGCTGACAAAGGCAGTACCCCGCGGCAATACTCGGGCATCGATGGTACCGACATGGGTATGCGTTCCCAGCACAGCGCTGACCCGGCCATCCAGATACCATCCCAATGCTATCTTTTCCGCAGTTGCTTCTCCGTGGAAGTCGACCAGGATTACAGATGGTCTGGGATTGACCTCTTCAAGAAGGCGGTCCATGGCTCGAAAAGGGCAATCAAAGTTACCCACAAATACGCGCGCCAGCAGGCTCACTATCATTGCTTTATCTGTAATCGTGTAGCCATGGCCGGGCACGCCCGGCGGCATATTCAGCGGGCGCAAGATGCGCGGCTCGTTTTCGATATATGCCACGATCTCTTTATGGTACCAGATATGATTGCCAGACGTTATCACGTCTACCCCGGATTGGAAAAGCTCCTGGGCTGTATCCGGAGTAAGCCCGATGCCACCGGCAGCATTTTCACCGTTGGCAACAATCAGGTCTATGCCGTGTTTTTTGCGCAATTCCGGGAGTAAAACCGATACAGCCTTCCTTCCAGGTTTTCCAACTACATCGCCAACCATTAATATTCGCAACAGCCCTCCCCTGGCTCGATTTGATTGTTACTTGGCGTAGTCTACTGCTCGCGTCTCGCGGATCACCGTGACCTTTATCTGCCCTGGGTACTCCAGATTTTCCTCTATCTTCTTCACAATGTCTTTGGCTAACCTGGCTGCAGCCAGGTCATCTATTTCCTGAGGTTTCACAAGGATGCGAACCTCACGACCGGCCTGGATAGCGAATGACTTCTCCACACCGGGGAAACTCGAAGCCACATTTTCCAGTGCCTCGAGCCTCTTTAGGTGCTGTTCCAGAGATTCTCTTCTTGCCCCCGGCCTCGAACTGGAGATGGCATCAGCGGCAGAGACGATGAAGCCATAGACGCTCATAGAGTCGGTCTCTCCGTGGTGCTCGCCGATAGCGCGAGATACCTCGATAGATTTGCCCAATCGCTTGGTTAAGTCGGCGCCGATTGCGGCATGTGGGCCTTCAATCTCCTGGTCTACTCCCTTGCCTATGTCATGCAACAAACCCGCCGTCTTAGCTATATTAACGTTAGCACCCAGTTCGGCTGCAATCATGCCAGCAAGATATGATACCTCAATGCTGTGAATTAGCACGTTCTGGCCGTAGCTGAAGCGGAACTTAAGTCGCCCCAGCAGCTTGATTAGCTCGGGATGCAGCCCCACTACTCCGGCCTTATATGCTGCTTGCTCTCCCTCGGTCTGTATAATGGCGTCTACCTCATCCTTAGCCTTAGCCACCACCTCCTCAATACGGGCAGGATGGATGCGGCCATCCAGGATCAAGTTCTCTAGTGATAGCCGGGCTACCTCGCGGCGAATCGGGTCGAAGCATGATATTGTAACGGCTTCGGGTGTGTCGTCCACTATAAGGTCAACGCCGGTAGCATTCTCTAGGGCCCTGATATTGCGACCCTCACGACCGATGAGTCGCCCTTTCATATCATCTGATGGCAAGGGGACTACAGAGACTGTGCTGGTAGAGACAACATCGGCAGCACATCTCTGGATGGCGAAGGCGATAACCTCACGGGCCTTTTGCTCAGCCTCCTCTTTTAGTTGAGCTTCGACCTCGTGGATGCGCTTTGCCATATCCTGCCGGGTCTCTTCTTCAACTGTGGTCAGCAGCAACGTCTTAGCCTCCGATGTGGACATGCCCGAGATGAGCTCAAGTTGATGAACCTGTTTCTTCTTTAATTCATCAAGCTGCGCCAGAGACTTATCTATCTCTTTCTCTTTAGAGCTGATGCCGCGCTCCCTACGTTCGATACCCTCGGTTTTGCGATCGATGTTCTCCTCTTTCTGAGCCAAGCGTCTTTCCTGACGGTGGAGCTCGGAGCGACGGCCCCGAATCTCATTCTCAACATCGGCCTTGATCTTTATTGCCTCCTCTTTAGCCTCAAGGAGTATCTCTTTCTGCTTGGTAGACGCTTCTTCCAGAATCTTATCGGCATCTCTTCGAGCAAGATGGACCCTCCTCGCCATAATAAGGTTTCTGATGAAGAAACCAACTGCTCCGCCAATGAGCAGCGTTGCGATAGCTGTTACTGCTAAATAAGTGACATTCATTTTTAAAACCCTCTTTCTGTACCGCAGGACTGCAGGTCGGGTTGTATATTGCCCTGCTCCTGCCATACCCTTTCTATAGTCGTATTTATCACCTCGTAAGAAAAGCCACGTTGTCTCAGGAAAGCCCCCAAACGTTTGCGAAAGCTTGGGTAATCCAATCCTGCCAGCGCGATGGCTTTTCTTTGCGCTGCCTTGTAGGCAGCGCTGTCGTCCTCGACCATTTCAGTGGTCTCGGCAATTGTTTCAGCGTTTACCCCTTTTTGCTTCAACTCCATCTCAATGAGGCGGCGGCTGCGGGGTTTAAAATTCTCCCGGTTCTCCCGCCAGTATTGGGCGAAGGCGTTATCATCTACCAACTTTTGCTCTTTTAGCTTTTCAATCACCTTCTGGATTACGTTAATTTCGTAACCATGACGGCGCAGCCTGATCTTTATCTCGGCCTCGCTTCTGGGGCGGGGGCTCAGAAACCTGAGCGCGCTATTAAGGGACCGATGGAATTGCTCAGCGTTCTTGAGCCTTTCGATCTCGGTGGATGATAACTTCTGTCCCTCTTGAAGACCCATTGTGGCTGCTACAGGGTTACTTATGCTGAAAGCAAAAGCCCCATCCAGGAATACATTGACCCTTCCCCTTTGCGCCTTCTGCGACTCAATAGCAGTTATGGTCTTCATACTCGTTCCCTAATTTGAATTGACGTGAGGCAAGATTAGACATTCCTACTTAGGAAGGCCAGGCTGTGGCGCTCGGAGCGTGGGACCGAAGTCAGTCTGCGGATGCAGGTTCGGAGTCGGCAGAGAAAAATTCTCTTTGTGCGCTGGCGGTTGTTCTGATCTGGCGCTCTATCTCTTGGGCCATGTCTTGGTGCTGCCTCAGGTATTCTTTGGCGTTTTCACGTCCCTGACCAATTCGAGTCTCTTCAAAGGAGAAAAAGGCGCCGCTCTTTTTAATAATCCCCATCACTACCCCAAGGTCAAGTAAGTCGCCATCCTTGCTGATTCCCTGACCAAACATTATATCAAACTCGGCTGACCTAAAAGGGGAAGCGACTTTGTTTTTGACTACCTTCGCCCTGATTCTGGTGCCCACTATCTTGGTTCCCACCTTAATGTTATCCACTCGCCTTAGATCGATTCTTACCGAACTGTAAAATTTGAGAGCTCTACCTCCTGGAGTTACTTCAGGATTGCCAAAGATAATGCCCACCTTTTCTCTTAATTGGTTAACGAATACCACCGCTGTACGAGACTTGCTTATGGCCGCTGACAGTTTACGCAGCGCCTGTGACATTAACCGCGCCTGCAATCCGACATGGGCATCCCCCATCTCCCCCTCAATCTCTGCCCTCGGGGCAAGAGCAGCCACACTATCGATGACCACTACATCTATAGCCCCACTACGAACCAGAGTTTCGGTGATCTCTAAGGCTTGCTCTCCGGTATCCGGCTGGGAGATAAGCAGGTTATCCAAATCAACCCCACAACAGGCAGCGTAAGTAGGGTCGAGAGCATGTTCCACATCTATGTACGCTGCTTTTCCGCCAGCCTTTTGGGCTTCAGCTATTATGTGCTGGCACAAAGTTGATTTACCGGCAGCTTCAGGGCCAAAAATCTCAGTCACCCGCCCTCGCGGAATACCGCCAATTCCAAGGGCCAGGTCCAAAGAGAGCGACCCTGTGGGGATAACCTCGACTGCCACTTTTGTAGAGGCTTCCCCCAACCTCATGATCGAACCTTTGCCGAATTGCTTTTCGATCTGGCTGATCGCCATATCCAGCGCCTTCTCTTTCTCTGTCACCATCTCCTAACTCTAACTCCTCACAAATAACTCTTTAGCCCGCGCCTGGGCAATCCTTCCTCAGCCAATCCGAAGCCATCATATCATATTGGGGCAACAAATACAAGTAACAAAATTGCGATAATCCTGTGGGAACTATTTGTTTGCAAATTCAGATGGTTTCGATTATAGTAAAAATATTATAAGGTTTTGATAACCTCAATTTTGGCTAAGGAGCAGGATTTAATGATTAGGTATACAATCGTCAGCACTAAATTTGGGTTCGTAGGTCTGGGTGGTTCCGAGTCAGGGATAGCTCTCCTTACGCTGCCTAAATCATCTCGAGAGGCAGCACTATCTGAGATAAAAGAATTTGCAGACGATGCCGTAGACGGCACTTCCGCTTTTGATGACCTTCCCTATCGGCTTCAGCGCTACTTCGATGGTGAGCAGGTATCTTTCACGGACAGCATTGACCTCTGCGGTGCCACCGGATTTTATAGGGATGTTTGGAACGCAACCCGTTCCATCCCTTATGGGGAGACCAGAACTTATGCCTGGGTTGCCCAGCAAATCGGAAACCATCGGGCATCCCGAGCAGTCGGCGGAGCGCTAGCTCGAAACCCCTTCCCCATTATTGTCCCCTGCCACCGAGTGGTCGCGAGCAATGGCAAGCTGGGTGGGTTCGGCGGCGGTCTGGCATTGAAAAAGCGTCTTCTCGAAATGGAAGCTGCTCGGCCGGATGTCATCAGCTAAATCCATCCAGTCGTAGTTACACAATCAGATTGCCTTCCCCTACTAAACTGACCAGTTGACGGTGAAGTTCCGGGCAATAGCCTGTTGGTGACGCCTCTAGTTTGGTAACCCCTTCGTTACTAACAATGTTCAGGCGGACTTCATCATCTCCTTGGAACCTACTCAGTATATCAAATACTTGCTGGAGACGGGAAATGTCCGCGCTGGAATCCTCAGATACAGGGATATTTATCTGCAACCTGCGTCGAGAAGGAACTAACTGCGGTGTTCTGACTAAATCGGGAGTCTCTTCAACATTGCCCGGCTGGTACAGAGACGCGGTAAAGCAGGTCAATTGCACTCCCTCGCCCCTGGCCTTCACTTTGCCCTTGATTAAGAGAGTATTCCCTTCTTGCCAGAGGTCTTTGGTCCGTTCATATACGTCGGGCCAGGCCGTCACTTCTATATTGCCCCCGAAGTCTTCGACGACAGCGCTGACAAAGGATCGTTTATCTTTAGTGAAGGATTGCCGTACTGAAGTGACTGTCCCTGCTGTAACCACTGTCTGTCCTATCATTTCCTCGCTGATTTGTCCGCAGAAGACATCGACTTGAGAGGACAGCCGTTTAGAGGCCTGAGTAAACGGGTGTTCAGAGAGATATACCCCCAATAGCTCTTTTTCCCAGGCTAGCTTCTCTTTCGCGGGCACTTCTACCTGCTGGAGTTCAAGACCGGGCAAGGGAACTTCCACACTTTGACCCCATAGGTCGAACATTGTGGACTGGCCTTTTTCTTTAAGACGCTGCTCTGTTTGCGCCAGAGACAGAATACGGTCTACGCCACCCAGAAGGGTGCCGCGGTTGCCCAGAGAGTCCAGTGCTCCAGCTTTAATCATGCTTTCCAGTGCCCGT
>JAJYLC010000056.1 GCA_021787935.1 Chloroflexota bacterium
CAATGCCGCATCGGCTAAAGTTGCTGCCTTCTCTATCAGCCTTAGTTCATCTATGTCTTTCACAGCTCGTAGAGACTCCGCCAGTCCATCGGTGGGAACGAGGCTGCTCTCTTTTCTTACGCCCCTTAGAGCCTCTGTCAATTCCTTGTAGGTGGAGAAGGAAATAGATTTAGCTTCGAAGCCTAGCTTACGGGCTTCCAGCTCGGAAACCAGACGGGGAAACCATTTCGCTATCTCACCCTGGATTCGAACCACCTCGAAGCCGGGCGCCTGGGCCTGCGCCTGCTCGACGTAGCGAAAATCGGTGGCCAGGACAGCCCTTTGCGACGAGATAAGGAGAAAGCCAGCCGACCCGGTGAAGCCGGAAAGGTAACGGCGGTTCTCGCCCTGGGAGATGATTATGGCGTCCAGCCCTTTTGCAACGAGCTGGCTGCGGAGTTTAGCGAGACGGTTGGCCATGTTTACCTTCTGATAGCAGAGCGGTGAGGATTTCCAGCGCTTTTATGTATCCCTGCCATCCCTGACCTGCTATCTGCCGCCGGGCTATGGGTGCGATTACGGAATGTTTCCTGAACTCCTCCCGGTGCTGGATATCGGAGAGATGTACTTCTATTATGGGCAGGGAGGAATCTTCCAGGGCGTCGCGCAGGGACAGCCCGTAGTGGGTAAGGGCCCCCGGGTTAATGATGATGCCCTCCGCTCCCTTAGCCTTCTCCTGGATGAAATCTATCAGAGAGCCCTCGTGGTTGGACTGGAATGACTCCAGCTCCACTCCAAGCTCGCCGCCTTTTTTCTGGAGCAGGGAATCTATCTCAGCAAGGGTCTTAGTGCCATAGATTTCGGGCTTGCGGGAGCCGAGCATGTTCAGGTTAGGCCCGTGGATAACGAGTATCTTCATCGCTTCGCTTTCCTCTTGCTGCTCCTGGGATGTGCGGCGAGGTAAGTGCGGCGAATCTGGTTCTGGCTGACATGTGTATAGATCTGGGTGGTGGCAAGCCTGGCATGCCCTAGAAGCTCCTGCACGGCCCTGAGGTCAGCGCCCCCATCCAGCATGTGGGTGGCAAAGGTGTGACGCAGCATGTGTGTGTAAACCCTCATATCGAGCCCCGCCTGACGGGCGTACTTCTTGATTATATATTCGATGCGGCGCCTGGCAATCCTGTTCCCGAAGCGGTTCAGGAAAAGCGCAGAGGTCTTTTTCTGCCCCAGAAGCTTGCTGCGGCCCTTGTTGACATAATGTCTGAGCGCCTCCGCCGCTGGCCTGCCCATGAGCACCATTCTTTCCTTGGAACCTTTGCCCCAGGCCCTGATCTGCCGGGAGCTAAGGTCAACGTCGCCCACGTTCAAATCCACGATCTCGCTGAGCCGCAGCCCGGCGGCGTAAAGCAGCTCCAGTATCGCCCTGTCCCGTATACCGTTCGGCGTTGAAGTATCAGGTGCCTCAACCAGCCGCACTATCTCGTCTTCAGATAGGAAGGTGGGCAGCCTCTGCTCCAGCTTGGGTGCTGACAGCGACGACAAAGGCTCGGCGTTGACCAGGTTCTCCCGCATCAGATAACGGTAAAACGACCTCAGCGCGCTGAGCTTGCGGCTGATGCTGCCTCGGGCTATGTGCTGCTCCTGCAAAGAGCCCAGATACCGGCGCATCAGGGAGCGGTCAACCTTATCGAGCGAGGTCACCTTGTTGCCGGCCAGGAAATCGATAAAGCCCCGGATGTCGGTGGTATAGTTCCTCACCGTATATGCAGAGATGCCCCGCTCTACCTCTAGGTACTTTATATATTTTTGGAACAGTTCTTCCACAACGCTATCCCTCTTCGCCCTCTTCACCTTCATAGCTGCATTGAGTACACTTTGCCGTCCCTTTTTTCGACAGCGTCAACAGCCCGCCACACTGGGGGCAGGGTTTGGGCAACGGCTTGTCCCACACGGCGAATTTGCACTTGGGGAAGTTGCCGCACCCATAGAAGGTGCGCCCCTTCTTGCTCTTCCTCTCCACCAGCTCACCCTTGCATTGAGGGCACTTTACGCCGATGTTAACCACTATGGAGCGGGCGTTCTTGCACTCGGGGAAACCGCTGCACGACATGAACTTGCCCCGGCGCCCCCACTTGATGACCATAGGCCGACCGCATTTCTCGCATATCTCATTGGTGGGCTCGCTGACTTTGGGGATGGCCTTGGTCGCCTTGGAAATGGTCTCCTGGAATGGTTCGTAGAACTCATGCAGCATGGGCACCCACTCCAGTTCACCGCTGGCGATCTGGTCCAGCTTCTCCTCCATCTGCGCCGTGAAGCCCACGTTGACGATGTCGGCGAAATGCTCGCTGAGCAGTTTCGAGACAATCGAGCCCAACTCGGTGGGCCCCAGCTTCCCGTTGCGCCGCTCCACATAGCCCCGCTCCTGTATCAGAGACAGGATGGGGGCATATGTACTGGGACGCCCGATGCCCTTCTCCTCCAGCGCTTTGATCAGCGTGGCTTCCGTATAGCGCGGCGGCGGCTGGGTGAAATGCTGCTCGGGTATAAGCTGGAGCAGCCTGAGTTGTTCTCCCTTGGCCAGCTCGGGCAGTTTGTTCTTCTTCTCGCCGTTCTCATCTTCGTCTTTGCCTTCCTGGTACAGAATGAGAAATCCCGGGAAGGCTATTACCGAGCTTGCGGCCCGGAACAGGTATTTCTCCCTGTCGGCCTTCGCCTCTATGTCCACGGTGGTGGTATCTATCTGAGCTGCCGCCATCTGGCTGGATACCATGCGCTGCCAGATAAGTGTGTACAGCTTCAATTGCTCACGGTTCAAATAGGGCTTCACCTGCTCCGGCTCCCTGCGCACCGAAGTAGGGCGTATCGCTTCGTGCGCCTCCTGTGCGCCTTTGACCTTCTTGATGAAGCGCCTCGGCGCAGGCGGCAGGTAATCCGTGCCATACCTCTCGGAGATATAGGCTCGCGCCTCTGCCAGAGCAGAAGCCGAGACGGTGGTGGAATCGGTGCGCATGTAGGTGATCAGTCCCACATTGCCTGCTTTGCCCAGGGGCAGGCCCTCGTAAAGCTGCTGGGCGATGGCCATGGTCTGCTTGGCGCTGAGCCTGAACTTGCGCCAGGCCTCCTGCTGCAGAGTGCTGGTGATAAACGGCGGCGCCGGCTGCCGCGCTGTCCTCTTCTGGCGCACGGCGGACACAGCGTAGCTGGCTTTTTCCAGCCTGGCTACCAGCGCATCGGTCTGTTCTTTATCCTTAAGGTCGATCTTCTCGCCGTTGGCCAGTCCCACCAGGCCCGCCTTGAAGCTCGTCGCCTTCTTGCCTTCCTTGGCCAGCTCGGCTTCGATGGACCAGTATTCCACCGGGACGAACCCGAGTATCTCGGCCTCGCGGTCCACGATCAGCTTCACCGCGACCGACTGCACCCTTCCTGCGGAGAGTCCACGTCTCACCCTTTTCCAGAGCAGCGGGCTCAGTTTGTAACCCACCAGCCTATCCAGGATGCGCCGCGCCTGCTGGGCGTTTACCAGCTTCAAGTCTATGGTGCGGGGGTGTTTAAAGGCGTCCGTGATAGCCTCCTTGGTTATCTCATGAAACACCACACGCTTGAGGGGCATTTTACCCAATCCCGCTGCTGCCACCAGATGCCACGAAATGGCCTCGCCTTCGCGGTCGGGGTCTGTAGCCAGGTAGACAGCTTTGGCCGATTTTGCCCCCTCCTTTATCTCCTTGAGTACCTTCGTCTTGCCCCGCGTCACCACGTACTTGGGAGAGAAATCGTTATCTATATCGATCCCGAGCTCTTTCTGGGGGAGGTCGCGCACATGGCCCAGGGACGCTTTGACCGTGTAGTCCTTCCCCAGGAACTGACCCAGGGTCCTCGCTTTGGCAGGTGACTCAACTATGACAAGATTCTTGGACATCGTTAATTAGCTCCTAACTCATAACCGGCTCTCGCCTCTCGGGCCAGGATGTAGTTCATCCCTCCCATCTGGCGTACTATGCCTTTGAGCTCCATCATGGCCAGGGTGCTGGAGACAGTGGCGATGGGCAGAGACGAGCTGCGGCAGACCTCGTCGATATGAGTGGGCTCGTGGGACAGGTATTTCATGATGAGGGATTCCGTCTCATTCTCCGGCACTATCTCCCTCATCTCGAGCTGTCGCGGTATCATGGTCAAATTCAATTCCTCCAGGATATCCTGGACATCGTTTACCAGCTTGGCCCCTTCCTTAATCAGGCGGTTGGTGCCGCGGCTTGCCGGGGACAGAATGCTGCCCGGTACGGCGAACACCTCGCGGTTCTGCTCCAGGGCCCGATCAGCGGTGATCATGGCCCCGCTGTTGACATCGCCCTCTATGACCAGTACGCCCAGGCTCAAGCCCGACATAATGCGGTTGCGCAGAGGGAAGTGCTCCTTCTTGGGCCTGGTTCCCAGAGGGTGCTCGCTCACCAGGGCTCCATGTTCTATTATTGATTGCGCCAATTTTACATTCTCCGGCGGATAGACTTCGTCCAGTCCGCAGGCGAACACAGCGATGGTGCGTCCCCCCGCCTCCAGCGCGGTGCGGTGCGCAATAGAGTCTATGCCGCGGGCCAGCCCGCTGACCACAGTGATGCGGTTGCGCACGAGGTCAGTGACCAGGCGCTCGGTTACCTCCCGACCGTATATGGTGGCCCGTCTGGTGCCCACCACGGCGATGGTCCATTCATCCTCCGGGGTGATATTCCCCCTGACGTAGAGCACGGGCGGCACATCGTAAATCTCCTTGAGCCTGGCAGGAAAGGCGGGGTCGTTCCAGGTCAAAGCCTTTACCCGGTTTCGCTCCAGCCTTTCGATTTCGGCGTCAGGTGATATATCAGGCCGCGAGGCGACTATAGCCTCGATGGACTTGCTATCCAGCCCCGCTGCCTTAAGCTCCGCAGCGTTGGCTTTCCAGGCGTGCTCCAGGTCGCCAAAGTAGCCCTCGAGCAGAGAGAACTTGGCACGGCCGATGCCCTGTATGCGGTTAAACGCCACCCAGTATTTCAGGTCTGACATCTCATCCCTCTTATAGCCGTGAAATTGTAGCACATCAGGGCTGTTGGGGCAACGGGGGAGGGTGAACTAAACTAGTCTTAAAGTGCATGATAAGAATTCGTCTTGATTAGGATTTATTCTATGAATTAGTTCGTGATTACTTGACACCTGGCCTGAATCGAGTGTAGTATATTCGCACTCGAATCCAAACTGTATTACTATTATTCTGTATTAGTATTGTTGGATATATATGAATAATTTAATAATATGGCTAGTAAGAGACTTCTAGATTTATTGCATTCCGGTGTTTTATATTGGAATACCAACCGTGATTTATTTCCACATGCCAAAGTTAATCTTAGGCAGGCAAATCTCAGGAAAGCTAATCTTAAAAGGGCCAACCTTAGCCGTGCCGACCTTAAGGATGCAGATCTAAGGCAGGCGAATCTCAGACAAGCCAACCTAACTGAGGCGGATCTTAGGCAAGCAGATCTACGGGAAGCAGACCTCAGTCTTGCCAATCTCACCAAGGCTAACTTGACTAAAACAAACCTTAGGGGTGCCATCTTCAAACGTGCTAATTTAAGTAGCGCCAACCTCATTCAGGCGGTACTTAAAGAATCCATCCTAACTCGCGCTGAACTCTCTGAAGCTAATTTACGGGAAGCTGACCTTTGGAGGGCACAGTTAAATAGTGTATCTCTCAATTCGGCTAACCTCTTCAAAGCAGATATTGAAGGTGCATATCTTGCTGAGGCAAACTTACGCGACGCAAACCTCAATGATGCATTTTTATCTCAATCAAATCTTACTGAGGCCGATCTCA
Source organism: Chloroflexota bacterium (assembly GCA_021787935.1). Classification (GTDB taxonomy): domain Bacteria; phylum Chloroflexota; class Dehalococcoidia; order SZUA-161; family SZUA-161; genus JACWAE01. Next base: position 5,822 of record JAJYLC010000056.1, read on the forward strand.
CTAAGGCTGCGCTTGAGGGAGCATACCTACTAGGAACGGATCTGAGTCGAGCCAAATTAATTCAAGCTGGTCTCGCCTTCTCTCACCTTACGGATGCAAATCTGCGGGGCGCTGATCTTACAGGGACAGATCTTACTCAAGCTTCTTTGGTAACCTCAAACCTAGAAGGAGCCATCTTAAAAAATTGTAGAGTCTATGGCATCTCTGCCTGGGATCTCAATCTGAACTATGCTGAGCAATCAGATCTTATCATTACTGATGAATCTCAGCCGATAATTACAGTTGATAACCTGGAGGTTGCTCAGTTCATATATCTTCTTCTCTCAAGCGAAAAGATCCGCTCCGTAATTGATACCATTACATCTAAGGTTGTTCTTATCTTGGGTCGATTCACACCTGAGCGAAAAGCCGTTTTAGACGCGATCCGTAAAAAACTCCGCGATCATAATTATTTACCTGTTGTATTTGATTTTGAAAAACCGTCCAGCAGGGATTTAACTGAGACTATATCAACACTTGCCCATATTTCCAGATTTGTTATCGCAGACATTACCGAGGCCAAATCTGTGCCTCAGGAATTAGAGTGCATTGTACCCGATCTTCCTTCTGTTCCTATTCAACCTATAATACAGTCCGAATCAGGTGAATATTCTATGTTTGAGCACTTTAAGAAATATCCTTGGGTTCTCCATATCCATTGCTATAAAGATAGCTATGACTTGATGAGGGCACTCTCTTCTGAGATCATTGCTCCTGTTGAAGCCAAGGTCAAGGAGATACGCGAATCCCATTAATTCGACTGAAAGCGATCTCTTGCTTAATTTTATCGAAAATTAACCAGCGAATACTGTCGTCTTGCCATGTCGAAACGCTTCGTGCTGATTATAGAGCTTCTAGAGGCATTATGTATGGAAAAAAGCCCGAGGTGCTAGTTCTTACTTGGTGCGGACTGCTCCAGCGCTATCCTCATCTTGCGGAATAGCTCGGTCAGCTGCTCCTGGCTCATCGCTGCTACCTCCGGCGTCAGCGCCAGCACCATGGGGAACTGGGTGGAGACCACCTGGTTAGGGGACTGCAGGTTGAAATCACTGCCGCCATGCTCGGCCTGGGACTTGATATAGCGCTGCGGCTGAGCTTTTGTCTTCCTTCTTCCTCGGGAGCCCTCTCTGGGCGATTCTGGGGCCAGCTCGATTTCAGCCATCCGGCACAGCTTGATCAGGAAGCGGGTGGCCTTGTTCGCCATCTCGGCCCCCATCCCGCCTTCGGTGACAAAGTAGTTGTAAATTCCCTCCCGGGTTATCCCATCCGGCCGCAGTCCGTGGAATACCCCAGAGTAGGCTTTACGGACTATCTCCTGCAGGGCCTGGGTGTAGGTAGTCCCTTTTGTTTTTAGCAGGCGGCTGCTCTCCGTGGGCTTGCCGTCCTCGTCGATAAGTCCCAGGAACCTTAATGCGCCCACTACCTTATATTCGTTGCCCGGGGCGATCTTATTGATGCGCAAGTAATCGCTGTCTATACGCGAAGGCGTCGTCCTGCGCAGCAAATTCAACGCCTGCAGCATTCCCCTGGCGGGGCCGTAGGGCGGGAGAAGTCCGCGCCCTTCCAGTTCGTAGTCTTTAATAGTAGTCATTGCCTTCCTCTGGACTTCTTTTTATAGAGACTGATTATTCAGTCCGTAAGCAGTATTATATCAGGAATATAATGGACTGTCAACAGTCCGTACTGAAACAGTCTGTTGGGATGCATGTTTACCCCGTATCGTACGTAGCTTGACAGTCATAAAGACGGACTTTTTCTGTCGAACAGTCCTCAGTCCTGTATATATTTAGAGCCTGGTCGGTTGCGAGACCCCTAAGTGCGGTTTAGTCCTCATAATTTAAAGCTCAGTCCTTGTGCGAGCGATATCAGTCCCTTATTTCAAATTGAGACTCCGGATCAGTCTTGACTTTCTACACGAAACCGTGTAAACTCCTGCCGTGAAGTCGAAAGGAAAGGTTCACTGGGACAGCGAAGGCATCAAGGCGCTGAGGGCTCACCTGGGGATGACCCAGCAGGAGATGGCGGACGAGCTAGGGACGCGCCAGCAGACTATCAGCGAGTGGGAGACCGGTATGTACCGGCCCCGGGGCGCTTCTGCCACCCTGCTCTCCATAATCGCCGAACGAGCCGGCTTTAACTACACGGCGGCTGAAGATAATAGATCTTCAAAAGAGAATGTTTGACTTGGTGAATTGCGTAGAAACCCTTTAAATCGAATCCTGGAGCCTTCGAGGTTTGGGCATCCAAATGGCGGCAGAATGGTTGTTATGGATAAGGTAGACGAGCGCTTCCTGGTCGAGATATGGAAGCGGCAGCTAGTGTCGGCGGACAACCTGGTCACCGGTTCCGGCGAAAGGGTGCAGGTTATCTATCCAGGGAAGGAGAACAGGGACTGCGGTCCCGACTTTGTCATGGCTGTCATCGCCACTGAAAGAGGTGACATGCTGGTGGGGGATGTCGAGCTTCACTTGAGGGCTGCGGACTGGAAATCTCACGGTCATCATCGCGACTCCGCCTACAACGGATTGGTTCTTCAGGTGGTCTGGGAGGGGGAAGCTCCGGTGGTTCTGCAGAACGGCAGGACTGTGCCCACGTTGAGCCTGCAGCGTTGCCTCAGTGGCTCATTAGGGGCGGTGCGCTATTGGACCAGTCTCAATGTGATGCCGGCCGAGCCCTGCCATGATGCGCTGGAGCGGCTGGGCGATGATGAGTTGGGCAGACTGCTGGATGAAGCTGGTGAAGAGCGCTTCAGGCTTAAGGCGGACCGCTTCGCCGCGGAAATGTACCGGGAGCCGCCACCTCAGGTGCTATACCGCGGCATAATGCGAGCGCTCGGCTATACCAGGAATAAGGAGCAGTTCGAGGAACTGGCCTGCCGACTGCCCCTGGCGGCTTTAGAGGGCTTTTGTCGGGGCAAGCCGCCTCATGAGCGAGTTCTGAAGCTCAGGGCGCTGTTTCTGAGTGCAGCGGGACTGCTTAAAGATGAGGATAATGCGGAGCGAGAGCAGGTTCAAGACTGCATGGGCGTTGCGAAGCCCATGGATCTTTCCTGCTGGCATCTGTTCAGGGTGCGTCCCGAGAACCATCCTGCCCGACGTCTCACAGGCGCTGCTTTTCTGCTGGCCCGTTTCCTGGAGGAGGGGCTTCTTGAAAGTGTCCTGCGTCTGGTGGAGGAGTCCCGCTCGGATATAGGGCGGCTCGAAGCCGGTTTCATGGTAGGTAGAGAAGGACATCATTGTTGTAGGGAACGTGCTCTCATCGGGCAGGGCAGGGCCAGGGAGATAGCGGTCAATGTCGCCCTGCCCTTTACCTTCGCCTGGGCCGAGGCCAACGCGCACGCTGGTCTGGCAGAACAAGCACTGCGGTTGTACAGAGTCTATCCCGGGTCAGGCGGCAACGAGGTAACGCGGGGCCTGCTCAGGCTGCTGGGATTAAAAGCCTCTGCTCTGGCCGATTCATCGCGGCGCCAGCAGGGCCTGCTCCATCTGGACAAGGCCTTCTGCCGCCCACGCAGGTGTAGCGATTGCCCCTTGGCTCAGAGATTGGCCTCTGTGCCTGGCGTAGAGGCAATTCATGAATTGCCTCTGTATGGGGTAGGTTGGAGCGCAACCGCTCAACGCTCTATTTTGACGACCCTAGGCTGAGCCCGGGCACTACATCGAGGTCACAGTTCTCTATTTTCCCGTGAAGGAAACGGAAATAGCCGCAGCAGGCGACCATAGCTGCGTTGTCGGTACACAGGATTGGGGGCGGAATTAATACTGGTATGGGCGAGTTGCGAACCATGGTCTGGCGCAGCAGCTTGTTGGCAGCCACCCCGCCGGCCAGCAGTATCTGCTCCACACCGCGTTTGTTGGCAGCAGCCACCGTTTTGGTCACCAGCACGTCCACCACAGCCTGCTGGAAGCTGGCGGCGAGGTCTAACACTGCCTGGCTTGGTTTAGTTGATGATGAGATTTTCAACTCCTCCGCCAGCCGCACCACCGCCGTCTTGATGCCGCTGAAGCTGAAGTCGTCGCTGCCCTTGATCCAGGCGCGGGGCAGCCGCCGCGTCGGGGTTATTCCCTGCGTAGCTTTCTCGATAATGGGGCCGCCGGGGTAACCCAGGCCCAGCGCCCGCGCTACCTTATCGAATGCCTCTCCGGCAGCGTCGTCCCGGGTGCGGCCCAGCCTCGAGATTATCCCATGACCCTGGAGCAGGACAAGCTCGGTATGCCCGCCGGAGACGATGAGTGAGATTGCCGGGAATTCGGGCTCATCCGGGCCCAGCCAGTTGGCATAGATATGAGCCTCCAGGTGGTTGACGCCGATTAAGGGCAGCTCCCAGGCCAGCGCCAGTGCTTTGGCGAAGTTCACCCCCACCAGCAGCGAGCCCGCTAGTCCGGGACCGTAGGTAACCGCGATAGCCGAGAGGTCGCCAGGGCGCACCTTTGCATCTGCAAGGGCTTTTTGCACTATGGGGGTGATGGAGAGCAGGTGCTGCCTAGAAGCAACCTCGGGGACGATTCCTCCGTAGCGGCTGTGCAGCTCGACCTGAGAGGAGATAACGTTGGATAGTATCTCAGTGCCGTCCTTGACCACGGCAGCAGCAGTCTCGTCACAGGATGTTTCGATGCCCAGTATCTTCATTTCCCTATCATCAACCCCAGTCATTTTGGGTAGGTCGGAGCACCTGCTCCGACCTTACCTGGAGCTGATGCTCCAGGCTATCCGGGTTTCAGGCCGTTCAGCCGAACGCCCCTACAGCTTTAGCCGATGAACGTGCTTACCTCTGCCACGGATTTACGCACCGGCCTCTTCCCTGGTCGCTTCGCAGCCACACCCAGTGAGATTATGCCGACCAAGAACCAGGGCTGCTCTACCCCCAGCAGCGTTTCCAACTCCTCACGGGCGAACTCGGCCGGGCTGCTGGCGAAGCAGCTGCTGTACCCCAGCGCAGTAGCTGCCAGCTGCAGGTGCGCCACCGCCATAGCCACGCTTTCCAGAGCCAGGTCGCGGCGCGCCGGGTCTGTAGGCGGGCTGTAGCCCCCCCCTACCCAGGGACGGGCCAGCACGGCGATAGCCACAGGCGCGTCGGCGAAATGGGTGCTGTATGACTTCATCCAGGCCAGCCGTTTCTGCCTCGATTGGTCCTCTGTGGAGGCTGTCACGGCCTCGACCATGGCGTTTACCACGTCCCGCATGCCCTCTTTGAGGTTTTTATCTCGTATCACGATGAAGCGCCAGGGCTGCTCGTTGGTGGCGCTGGGCGCCAGTGTAGCTGCTTCCAGCATGCCCAGGATATCTTTGTGCGCCACAGGCCGGTCGCTGAACCGGCAGATGCTGTGCCTCCTCTTTACAGTCTCAAAAAAGTCCATCGGCAATCCTTTTTGGCAGCTTCCATTATATCATTAATTGACTTCTGCTATAATTCCAATGGATGCTCTGCAACAGGAGGGGACGATGACAGTCATCAACACGCGTATCCATGTGCAGACCAGGGGCAACTGCGACTTTACCGATATAACAGAACAGGTGGCTCGAAAAGTGGAAGATTCAGGTTTGGAAGACGGCACCGTGACTCTCTTTGTGCCGGGCTCCACGGCCGGGCTGACCACTATAGAGTACGAGCGCGGTGCCCTCCACGACCTCGAGACCCTGTGGGAGCGGCTGGTGCCCAGGAACATACCCTACCTGCACAATGAAAGGTGGGCTGACGACAACGGCTACTCCCATATGCGCGCCTCGCTGCTGGGCGCTTCCCTGGTAGTGCCCTTCGTGAACAAGAGACTGACGCTGGGGACGTGGCAGCAGATCATCCTGGCAGACTTCGATAACAGGCCCCGCTCCCGCAATATAGTGGTTCAAATAATAGGTGAGTAGGGGCAATTCATGAATTGCCCTGCAAATATGTCATTCCTGCGGAACTTGTCCCTGACTTGATCAGGGAGCAGGAATCTAGGTGCTCCGGTGCCCAATCTTCTCGCCCCTTGAGGGAGAGATAAGCCTGTCCTGAGCCTGCCGAAGGATGTGAGGGGCGTTTGCCCCTACTCGATTACACCCTCCTTGCGCAGTTGGTCAATCTCCTTTTTCTTAAGGCCCGCCACATTTTTCAGTATCTCCTCCGTGTTCTCGCCGTAGAGCGGCGGCCGTGCCCTCGGCTTGACCGGCGTATCCGAGAGCCGGAAAGGGCTCTTGATCAGCTTCACCTTTTCCAACTTGGGATGGTCTACCTCCACGATCAGCCCGCGGTGCACCACATGCGGGTCGGAGACAGTCTCATCTATGCTGTACACTGGCGCCCCTGCCACATCGGCTTCGTCGAAAAGCTTCAGCCATTCGTCCCTGGTCTTGGTGGCGAAGATTTTGCAGAGCTCCTGGTACATCTCCTCCTGCTTGTCAATGGCGGCGAAGTGGTGGGGGATGAAGTCCTCCCTGCCGACGAGACGGCACAGGTTCTGCCACAGCGGCGGCTCGAGGCAGGACAGAGCAACGTATTTATCATCGCTGGTACGGTACGCATTCAGCCAGGCCTGGTCGCTTCCCGAGGGCAGCACGCTGCGCTCCGCCTTGTCGCCGCTCAGCAGATACCTCAGGGTCATCACCCAGTTGAAGTAAAGCATACCGTCCGTTATGGCCACCTCGATGAGCTGTCCCTTCCCCGTTTTCTCCCTGGCATAGAGCGCCGCCAGGATGGAGCTGATAGCCTGGCAGTTGGCCGAGAGGTCCGATATCTGGGGAGAGATGACGTGTATCGGCGGTCCGGCTTTGGGGCCGGTAGCTCCCAAAATGCCGGTCAGGGCGACTATATTGATGTCATGTGCTCCCCGGTTCACATAGGGGCTGTCCTCGCCATAGCCTGTGATGGCGCAGTAGATGAGCCGCGGGTTGCGCTGGCTCAGGGTTTCGTAGTCCATGCCCAGGCGGGCCGGTGCGCCGGGCCGGAAGGCCTCGATGAACACATCTGATTTGTCCACCAGACGGTACACGATGTCTCTGCCCTTAGCGCTTTTCAGGTTGACCGCCATGCTCTTCTTGTTGCAGTTCATGCCCACGTAGCGGAACCAGGTATCGTTGGTGAACATGAAAGAGAGCGCCGGCGAATCGCCTGTGCGCGGCGTCTCGATGGTGATAACCTCGGCGCCGAAATCGGCCATAATCATCGAGGTATATCTGCCCGGGCTGTGCCGCGACAAATCCAGAACTTTTATGCCGTCAAGTGGCCCCATATGTTCTCCTTTGTTTTAAAGATAACCTTTCTTAAAAAGAAGGATCGCCTAATCCCCCTGTATCCCCCTTTAAAAAAGGGGGAGTTTTGGGCGAGGGCACCTCGCCCCGCGTCATTCTGAGCTTTAGCGAAGAATCTCGGTACTTAGCCGTGCACTACTATCAGAGATTCCTCGGTTTCATACGGTAAGGGCAATTCATGAATTGCCCCTACAAATATGCCATTCCTGCGAAAGCAGGAATCCAGGCTCCCCGCATATCAACTACCCCTTTAGATTACGGGTAGGTCGGAGCACCTGCTCCGACCTGGGGCTGGAGCGGGTGCTCCAGTCTACCCTAAAAATAGTGTTATTCTTTATATTGAGCATTGTCCGGGTGCCCCTACTCTATGACCTCTTCCTTGAGCAGGCGGTCTATCTTCCTCTTGCTGTAGCCCAGCAGCTCGCCCAGCACCTCCCTCGTGTGCTCCGCCCACAGCGGCGGCCTTGTCCTCACCGCAGCCGGTGTATCCGACAGCTTGAACGGCGTATTCAGCATCTTCACCTTGCCCAGCTTGGGATGCTTCATCTCCACCACAACCTTGTGGTTCCTGTAGTGGGGGTCGGCGAACATCTCCTCGAAATTGTACACCGGCGCGACGCAGACATCCGCTTCATCCAGCAGCTTCAGCCATTCCTCCCGGTTTTTAGTGGCGAATACCTCGGACAGCGCCTGATATGACTCCTGCTGCTCCTCCAGAGGGCCGAAGTGCTTGGGTATCAGGTCTTCCCGTCCTACCAGCTTGCACAGGTTGCCCCAGAGCCAGGGCTCGAAGCAGCCGATGGTGAAATACTTATCGTCCTTAGCCTTATAGATATTCATCCAGGCCATGTCCATGCCCGTGGGCGACTCCGCCCTCTGCGGCGAAATGCCATCTAGGAAGAACTGGGGCGCGTGTACCCAGTGATAGAACACAGCGCCGTCGGTGCTGGAGACGTCAATATACTGGCCTCTGCCTGTCCTGTCGCGGGCGAACAGGGCGGCGATGATAGCGATGACAGCCTGGTTAGTGCCTCCCAGGACGTCGGCGATCATAGGCGAGACGATGTACGAAGGCGGGCCGTTCCTGCTGCCGCTGAGCCCCAGGATGCCGGACATAGCGACGAAATTGATATCATGACCCGGCCTGCGGGCGTAAGGGCCGGTCTGGCCGTAGCCGGTGATAGAGCAGAACACGATGCGTGGATTGAGCTTGCTCACAGTGTCGTAGTCCATGCCCCTTCGTTTGAGAGTGCCGGGGCGGTTCGTCTCCAGGATAACGTCCACCTTCTTTGCCAGCTGGTAGAAAATCTCCTTGCCCTCGTCCTTCTTGATATTGAGAGCGATGGACTTCTTATTGCGGTTGAGGCCGATATAATGCGCCTCCGTATCGCTGGTCATCATGCCGAACATCTTGCCGGTGCTGCGCGGAATCTCGACAGTAATCACCTCGGCGCCGAGGTCAGCCAGTATCATCGAGCAGTACCTGCCCGGCCCGTACAGAGACAGGTCGAGGATTTTAATTCCATCTAAAGGACCCATATTCAACCTCACATTCAAGCTGACCTAGTATAACACGATTACTTGAACGTAGACAACGACGCCTGCGAAGATGACAGCGGCTTGGGGATTTTCGGGTATAGTACGGGCGTAAATCAGGATTTGGACATTTCAAAATTTTCGGAGCCCCGGCTCGCCGGACTACGCACGCTGCATTCAGCTTCAGTTGAATGCTTGGGGACTGCCCGGATAAAAAACGTCCCTATGTTGAGGAACGAATTCCCCAAAACGATTCCCGCGACGCAACCCCTCTTATTCAGTTTATCAGCAAAAGTCAAAACTCTGCCGAGTCAGCCGACCATAAGTCTCAAGCTGGCTCTGAACCGGGCGTTCCGGCAAGAACCCCCGGTTTACGCTAGGGATATTTATAAATATGGTGCAATAATAGAACAACAGTTCTTAATCTGTCAAGAGGAAGATGTCGCAGGTGGGAAGATAACCCGGAGAGCGCAGAGAACGCAGAGAGAAACGGGCTGAAGGTGTAATCATTTTGGTTACGGTTGTAACCTAATAGGTTACACTAATCAAGTAGGGATATAGTCTCATTTAGCCTCCCATATGTCGTTGCGCCCTTCGTGTCATTCCTGCGGAAACAGGAATCCAAGTGCCCGGGTAGCTTGGAGTATCCGCCCCAAGCCATGTAGCGGCACAGCTAGTAATATAGTAATATTGACATTGTTCGATTCGAGAACTAACATATGAACCAAGACAGTACTGTACGATTATCCTGTTTGTGCTGATAGAAAGCGTCATTTAAGTACAAAGGATTGATAAGACCTTGAAGTTTCTTAGATATCCCGGTGGAAAAACCAAGCTACTTCAATTCTTGGAGGGCCGTATTCCAGATAGTAGCAGAATAAAAGGAAGATACATAGAGCCTTTTGTTGGGGGAGGCTCAATTTTTTTGCATGTGCAACCCGATAGGGCAATAATCTCTGATTTGAACAGGGATTTGGTTGATCTTTACAAGGGGATTAGAAATTATCCGCACAAAGTCTGGGAAACATTCGAACGCTTTCCCGAGGGGAGAGAGGCTTATTACAGAATTAGAGATATGGAATATAGGAACAAACCCTTGTATTATCGTGCAGCAAGAATTCTTTACCTAAATCGCACCTGTTTCAAGGGACTGTGGAGACATAGCCCTAACGGCAATTTCAATGTTGGATACGGTGGTGAAGAGAGAAGATGGGTTGTTGCACACGAAAATATTGTTGAGCTCTCAAGAATATTTAGAAAAGCCTCGATTTTACAAGCTGACTTTGAAATTATTCTGAATCAGTGCCAGGATGGTGACTTCATTTTTTTGGATCCTCCTTATAAACCAGGTGAAAAGGAGCTATTGGAGGCACACTACACTCATGGCAGATTTTCCTTTGAAGACCAGGTTAGGCTTTCGAAAAAATTGAAGGAAATATCTTCGCACTACAGTATCAGATGGTTGATGACAAATTCATCAAATCACGATATTTGCGAATTGTACAAGGATTTCAACATAGCTAGGATTCCTAAAGGCACCAGCAATGTTGTAGGAGTCTACACTAGTAATTCGAAAGAAGTAATTGTTTCGAATTATTAAAGGTGGGGCGAGATGAAGAAATTTTTAGAAGATGCTGCATTTCAAAATCATCCGCTGCGGGCTTTGAAGGATTTCTTGGCAAAAGAGCAAAACCTTGAGAAAGCAAAGATACATGACCAAAGAAGATTCGTTGGGTATGTACTAGAGATTGGATATGGAGAAATAACGATTATTACTTGTGACCCATTCAAAGTAGCCGTAGGGGGTATACCTCGTAATTCCTTATTAATAATGTGTCCCTCGAGTTTCGAGAGTAATGGTGTTTCAATACCTCTTCACAGATC
>JAJYLC010000057.1 GCA_021787935.1 Chloroflexota bacterium
CCGATCTGTATGTGGATAGGCGGTGCCCACGCTGCTTCTTCGCCCATGAAACCTCTCCACCATCTGGGGAAAAAGGGCTGACCGAAGATGTCGTCAAAACGCCTTGCTGGCATTTGATGCCCCGCCCGCGGCTGACGTACTGTTAGACTCTTTTCGGATTCTTGCCTTTTCTTTGCCATGTTGCTCCCTCCTTCAGTCATGATATGGATAACATCGACCATATTCTACATCGGTTTATTCCATTTGAAAATACAGTGGTCAAGAAAGTGGTTAAGAAAATAATGACTTTGTCCCCCGACAATGCACAACTGTCAGTATCGTGCAACTAGCAAGACTTCGTATTGGCTGGATCGCGCAACTCTCCAAAATGGCTATGCCTTGCACCGTCGCTGCGCCCTTTGCAGAATTGCCTATCCGAAAGGACTAAGTATCAGATTATAGTTGATACTCAGTTGACAAAGACTGATGCCGGTGGTATAAGAACGCCGCGAAGTTCACCCGAGATTTTTTCTCAGGTTTCACTTTCAGGTTCTATTTTTGTAGGAGAAGGGTAAGAAATAGATATGTATAACCAGGCTTCGCAAAGCCAACTCAGGGAAAAACTAGATTATGAGTTATGGCTTCTTAAGTTTCTCTCCGAGACTCAAGAAACTTTTAATGGTGGATCAAATATTTCCACTGTCACCCTTATGAATAGGCAACCCACAGGTGCTACGATTGGTATCGCTCTCACCGAAGTAGTTGGCTCAGGAACAGCCATTAAAGTAATGAATGCAATGATGCCATTAACATTTACCGCGTCTTTCAAGATTCTTGACATGATTTTCGAGTGGATTTTGGAAGAAAACTATAACGCAGGAATTGTAAAGAACAAGAAAGCACCCTCATTGTGGCCGTTTTCGCAAAAGATCACAGCAATTCAAGATCCCAAATTAGGGTACCCACCGCTAATGCAAGCTCAGCCATATATTAGAGAATATACATTTGTGCTTTACTCAAATCTATTGAAATTTCGACATGAGATCGTCCACAAGAATATGTTTTCAGTTTTAGACGGCAAACTTAAGGTAGAAACCAGCGAGGATTCGCGGTCATTCTCAGTTGAGCTTGATCGAGGAGAACTTAGTGCACTTGTAAGAATCGTTGTAGCTGCAGCGAATCTACTCACAGGCGTTCTATCTCTTGGGGAACAAGAAGATTGTCTGCTGAAGTATCATTTCGACCGAATTGGAAAACTCCACGGATTGGCTGAATTCGGGCAAAAGAAACCTATTCTCATGAATGTTGAATTAAAGGTTCCGGTGGAGGAAGGTGTATTCCTCGCGGATCTTAAGTTTGTACGGGAGCGAATAAGCCAAATTCACCCTGGCGCTACTGTTCTCTTCAACCTGAAGGTTATTGGTCTAGTTAACAATAAGCCTTCCATCTGCTGGTTTTTCCCAATCGATTCTGTTCCTAAAGAGGATATATTTAGTCTTCAACCAGATAGCCATAAGGAACATCTTATACCTCTACGAACAGATTGAATTTGAACCAAACATTAGTGCCAGATCGCGTAAAATCAAGATGTAATATTCTGGCTATTTGTTAACTGATACGTATGAAACCGCGAAAGTTGTAGTAGCGGCCAGGGGTTCAAGCCCACCTATTACACTACCGCCCCGTAGTGTTTCATGCTGGCCTCAAAGGTAAGCACGCCTGGGTTCTATTGACTTTGATTAACATGCGTGGTACAGTCAAATCATAGAATTTCCTGTAGGAATATGCCCCACTGCAGGACATTTCCTTTTGGATTTTGCCCCACTTTAGGACATCACCCATTGGACCTTGCCCCGCTCTAGGACACTTCTTATTGGATTTTCCCCTTGTATTGTAGGAATGATTCGTATTGGAGTCCTGCTATGCTTCTTGTATGCCCCAAATGCGGTATGGAGAATCCTATACCTGACCGCTATGATCCAAGCAAAATCTATCGGTGCGGTAACTGTAACTTCTTGCTAGAAGACATCAGAAAGTTGTCTGACAACGAGTTGATGATTTTGGATAGCAGATTAACGGCGCAAGTGATCTCAGAGGACATGCGGAGTTATTCAGACTACTATCGAGGACCTGACTTTACATTGTTAGCTGCAGTCACAAACGAGGTCAATAGAAGGTTCGGAGCTGCTAGTTGGTTTTGGAGACGTTGGAGGAAGCCAATATATGAGTACAAGAAATGGGTACAGCATGAACAGCAAAAGAATGAAATGGCTCATCGCCAAGCGATCGTGGGTGGGTCTAGAATAGAAGTCTAGGTAGGCAATCTTCGGATGACGATGATGTGAGGGGAGTGGGTAGCTAGACTATGTATTTAGTGAGAATGCGATTAGGATGTGGCACATCAAGCCTAATACGAATCGAGGAGGACATATGGTTGAAGACCCCGGGAAAATAAGGAATGGATACCTGCGAAAGCGAGGAGAGTATTCAACATAATCAGCGTATCTGCGGGAGAGAATAGTTATAGACAGGAAGAAGGTGATCTGCCGTGAATTGTAGAGTCTGTGGTAATCTGCTTTTCGCAAGTAGGATAGTTTTCAGTTGCTCTTGTGGGGCAATGACCCACGCTGAGTGTTGGGAGAAGCATATAGTGGAGTCCCACAAACCCGCCTACACAACTGGGACTTTCACCATACAGGGTGAGTTCGTTGCCAGGAGTGCCGAAACTGAGCAGCAACGCTTGCATCCTACAGAGAAAGAGCCTATTGCCCTTGGAATGATGCAGAGGGCAAAGTAGCGGTTAATAATCGTAAGCTGTCTGAAAGCGTAAGCCTGACGGAGGAAAAGAGAGGGAACGCTTCGGTAGAATATCCCAAGTTAATGATGTTCCTTGAGGTGAAAGATGACTAAAAAGCGCGACATACCTCACAGTGACACATACAAAGAAGCAGCTCATTACTGGATACTTAATGACAAGAACTTCGGTATCTGTAAGAATTGCGGAGCCCAGAAGCAGTTTCCTGTTGACGTATTTGGTTGGCAGAATCGTAAACTTGTGATTGGTAAGGCGTTGCGCAGGCCAACAGCTTGAGGAGTTTTATATGAAGGTTATTTTAGAGCCTGTTAGTGGAACTGCTAAGGACAACCTTGAGCGGGCCAAACTGGAAATCGAAAGGGTGCTGGCTTTTAGAGGCTCTGTGACCAGTGCGAAGGCTAAGGGCACAAGAATCATCGTGGAGTTTGAAGTAAACCCCAAATGGGACTTGCCGATGTCTGAGAAGGTCAAATGTCTGGAGGAATGGATACCAGCGAAGGTCAGAACGGTTTTCAAGGTGCATGAGGTATCTACGAAAGAGTACGAGTAACTGGTATACATATCGCACTATGATATCGCAATGAGCATGACAGCCCCGAGGGGTGCAGGATGGGAAGTGGGCAAGCCGACCGGCCAGCAGGAAGGAAAATCCCCAATACCGCAATTCTAATCGTTGGCATATCTGCTGTACTGCTGATTGTGATTGTCATAGCACTAGTGGCGACTTGTCAGGCGCTATCCCGGAATATTGGGTTAAATGCTGTGGTGACCTTCAAAGGGAAGCGCTTATGAGCTGATTTGACCAGGACCTCGCACAGCGAATTATCAATAGTGCGCATAGCCACAATATCATGGCTGCTAATGTTGAAGAGCTGATCGAGGCGTGACACCTTCGGCGAGGATCGCGGTAGTGGCAGATAATCGGTCGCAGATGTTTGCAGCAGTCTTCCCATTCTGTCTGAGGGAGGTTTGAGATGGAGAATGAGCGGGGACAGTTCAATGACGATTGCAAGGAGCGCATTCATCACTATGATGAGACGGTATTTAAGGCCTCTTGCGAGTCCAAACCTCTGAAATTCAAGATCGGGAAGTCTATGCTGATGCGGGCCTTTGAACAAAAAGTGGTTGGGATGAAGCCAGGTGAATCGAGAACCATCAAGGTCACGGCTGATAAAGCATACGGGCCACGCCGCGAAGAAATGGTGGTGGCAGTAGATCGGAAGGAGTTCCCTGATAATGTTAAGCCATACGTTGGCCTGGAACTTGACATTTGTCAACAGGATGGCAAGGTATTCCCAGCAAAGGTGATCGAGGTCTCGGAATCAAGCGTGACGCTGGACGCCAACCATCCTCTAGCGGGGAAGGATCTTATCTTCGATATCGAGCTCGTTGAGATTATCTGAGTACCGTGTCTGTGGGGTGAAGGCGTTAAAGGGCGAGAAAACCCATGAGACCTAGAGGAAAACAATTACAACAACTTCCTAAAGATGAACGAGACCGCTTAGCAGACGGTTCGGTGATTCTCGCTTCCAATGAAGCTGGATTAGGGCGCTGTGTCGATATATCTGCATCTGGCACCGAACCCGAGCAGGAGGACTTGTTCTTCGCGCTGGGTGAGAGACAGCCTAAGGCGTCTGTCGGAGTGGTTTTGATCCCAGCGGACTCTGATGAGAGGGACATTTCGGAAGAGGATGCGGAGGTCGAACAAATCGAAGAAGCTGACTCAGAGCCGAAGGAAATCATCACGGACCCGCTAATAATGTATCTCCGTGACATCGGAGGCATTTCGCTGCTCAGCGCCCAAGAGGAGAAGCAACTGGGGGAAAAGATCGAAGAAGGTAAGTACATTAGACGGCTAGAGGAGGAATGGTGCCGCAGGTATGGTGCATTACCTTCTCCTGGAGACGTGACCATTGCTGTGCTAACAATGCTAGGCAAATTTTCTCCTTTCGTTGCTGCCCTGAGGAGGGAGCTTGGGCTCACGGGGATGATGAGCGTGTCCAAGACAACCTCCGATCGAAAAGTACTGAAAGCGATCGAAGGTGAGGTCAACGAGAGCCTACTGAAGGGTGTGGCTCAGCGGACCGGGGCAAGCCAGCACGAGGCAAAAGAGGCCCTGAGGGAGCTTTCAGTAATCGCTGCCATTATTCCGCCTGAGGTGGTCAAAGTCATGGACGAAAAACGCTCCGACCTCTCAAGGCTGATTTCACGGACAGACTTTCGCAAAAGTATCGATGCTCTGGAGCCTAAGCTGCGGGAGCACTGGGATCGCATAAAGGAGGAAGAAGCCAAAGCACGAAAACACCTGATAGAAGCTAACCTTCGCCTTGTGATCAGCATCGCCAAGAAGTACGGAGGTTGGGGCGTGCCGCTGCTCGATCTTATCCAAGAAGGCAACATAGGGCTAATTCGGTCGGTGGAGAAATTCGATTACCGCAAAGGATGTAGATTCAGCACCTATGTCACCTGGTGGATCCGGCAGACGATCACAAGGAGTATAGCTGACAAAGCCCGAACTATTCGCATTCCGGCTCACATGGGGGATACTATCAACAAACTCATCAGAACTAGTCGTCGCCTAAGTCAGGAATATGGGAGAGAGCCAACCTTAAAAGAAATGGCCAGGGGCATGGGGATTTCGCTGAAGAAGGTTAGGGAGATTATGCGGATATCGCAGAAGCCAATTTCTCTACAAATGCCTATTGGAGATGAGGCAGATAAGGAGGTCGGCGATTTTATCGAAGACGACTCATCGATGTCTCCAGTCGAAGCCGCTACGATCAGCTTCTTAAAAAAGCGGGTTGGAGAAGCCCTTGCCACGCTAACGCCCAGGGAATGTCGCGTCCTCCAACTGAGATTCGGGTTAGAAGATGAATGCAGTCGGACGCTGGAAGAGGTCGCCAGGGAATTTGGTATCACCAGAGAACGCATCCGTCAGATCGAAGCTGACGGTCTTTGCAAGCTAAGTCACTGTAGCAAGTCAAAGAAACTAAAAGATTACCTGGAGTAAAGTTGATTTAGCTGGTGCTGTCGCACCCAAGGTGGTAGTGGAAATGGAAAAGCTGTAAACAATAGTAATGGCCGGGGACACGGGTGAGAGGTTGCAACCTTTGACAAGGGACCGAGCTAAGCCAGCCCTTCCATTCGGGGGCAAATACCGGCTAATCGATTTCGCGTTGAGTAATTGCATCAACTCAGGGCTGCGCAAGATTTTCGTGCTCACACAGTGCAGGTCGGGGTCATTGAATGTCCATGTCCAGGAGGGCTGGGGTATTTCAAGCTCGGGGTTGGGTGAATATATATACACAGTGCCCGCTCAACAGAAGCACGGAGCAGACTGGTACCGAGGTACAGCCGATGCCGTACGGCAGAACATGGACCTGATTACAAGAAGAGAAATTGACCATATCCTGATTCTCTCCGGTGATCACGTGTACAAGATGGACTACCGCCAGATGCTGGCCTATCACAAGAGGAAGGACGCGGGGCTGACTATATCCGGCATCAGGGTGAAAAAAGAGCAAGCTGCCTCAAAACTTGGGATATTGGCCGTAGACCGAAATCTCAAGCTGGTCAAGTTCGAGGAAAAACCCGCCAAGCCAAGGACGGTTCCGGATTCGCCAGACCATGTTCTTGCTTCAATGGGTGTCTACATCTTTAGGATGAGTGCCTTGAGAGAGGCCCTGCAAGGAACGGAAGACGACTTCGGCAAAGAGGTCATTCCCCGAATGACAGCTAAGGGTTACAAAATCTTTGTTTACGACTACGAGAATGAGAACAGGATAGAGGATTTTGTGGTCGAGGTGAAGGACGGAAAGAGAAACAAAGTCCTGGTCAATGGAACTCGTGATTCTTCCTACTGGAGGGATGTGGGCGATATCGACTCTTACTACGAAGCCAGCATGGACCTTGTAGGTGTGGACCCGCTCTTTAATCTCTACGGGGAGAAATGGCTGTTCAGGACCCATCAGAAGCCGCGCCCTCCGACAAAGTGCGTCCTGGGAGGAAGGATACCGGATTCTCTGGTGTCTGATGGCTGTATCATCAGCGACGGTGGGGTCGGGGGCTCTATTCTGTCTCCAGGCGTGGTTGTTGAGAATGGCGCTCTGGTGGAGGGCTCCATTGTGTTAGATGACGTTATCATAGAGCCCGGTGCCAGGGTAAGACGAGCGATCGTCGACAAGGAATCCAGAATCCAGGCGGGTGCATCCATCGGTTACGACCATGAGGCCGATAAGCGTAGAGGTTGCACAGTATCAGAGTCCGGGGTAGTAGTTGTTCGCAAAGGCATGACTTTTAGATTGACCAGCACAGCTTGAATAACGGTGGTTACGCTCTATCATGAACTTCGATGAGGTAGATGGTTAAGTGAAGGACCAACTTCAACTGTGAGACTATGGGCACATACGAAGACCTCGTCCAGACCATTAAGCAGACGGAGGTGATGCAGCAAACGCTAGCCGGCCTTCAGGAGGAGCCGGTCAAGATACTACTGGCTATTTGTAAGAAGTATGAAGAGCGCAATGAGCCAGTCAGCGATCATAATCTTCATCTTTCAGGATACCTGGGTGAGATCGCGCTACGGGCGCTCTTGTCAGCAGGGCTAATAGAGCAGCAGTCAGGAGGTCGGCTCGCGATTTTCCGCTACAAACCGACGCCAGCAGGCATGGAACACTACAAGAGGCTAATAAGAGAGACGAGTGGCAAGGTGTCTGAGCCCTAGGTCACGGCGCTGCTTGAACCGCAAAAGCCAAGAATTGCGGACTGGCTTTGGTTTACTTCATATTCTTAAGCCGGAATACCGCGGACTTGGGTTGATAAAGGCGACTGGGAGTCAGTTACTGCGAAGCTAATACGCGATTAAACCCGTACTGAACAATCTGACGGATTGTTATTTCAACCACTTCGGTGAATAATCTGCCGTCCAAAAAGTGGAGCCGCCCTTTGTAGAACCCCGTGCTAACCGATTGCAAATCGTGTACAATATTCCCCAGCAAAGCGCATCAAGGAGAGACACCAAATGCCTGCCAGCGAACCTATCGCCCATATTTCCCCAGATGGCAAATGCCAAACTCTACGAGACCACCTGATTGGCACAGCCCAAAAAGCAGCCGAAATGGCCTCTTCGTTTGGTTGCCCTCAATGGGGATACTTAGCTGGATTATGGCACGACTTGGGAAAATTTTCCCCGGAGTTCCAGCGCTACATTTGGGCTGCAAGCGGAGTCGATGCTCATATTGAGGGAAAGCCTGGCAGAATTGACCACTCCACAGCCGGGGCACTCTACGCCATTGAACATTTGAATACGGCAGGAAGAATTCTAGCTTATCCAATTTCCGGGCACCATGCAGGGCTACCCGACTGGGAGGCTGACAAGACTGGCAACGCTGCGCTAAAACTAAGATTGAAAAACACAGAGTTGCTCAATGCAGCTCGTGCGGGCAATATTCCTATTGATATTCTGGACCATTCATTGCCACAGGAGCGGCCGAAGCATAATGCCGACCCTGCACTCTGGATTCGCCTTCTTTTCTCTTGCGTGGTCGATGCCGATTTTCTGGATACCGAGGCATTTCTTGACCCCGACAAAGCAACGGCGCGAGGTAATTATCAACAGCTTCCTAATTTGTTGCCACTTTTTACTGATTATATGCGCGCAAAACAGGCTGATGCGGCTGACACGAAGGTTAATCGCGTCCGAGCGGAGGTTTTGTCGCAATGCATCGCTAAGGCATCAAGCCCACCAGGCATTTACACACTTACTGTCCCCACTGGCGGAGGCAAAACTCTTTCCTCGATGGCCTTCGCGCTTCATCATGCAGTCGGGTACAACAAACGTCGCATTATCTACGTTATCCCCTATACCAGCATCATCGAACAAACTGCCGACCAGTTCAGAAAGATTTTCGGTGAAGCTGTCATTGAGCACCACAGTAATTTGGACGTGTCCGACGAGACGAAAGACAATGCCCGCAGCCGCCTGGCTTGCGAGAACTGGGATGCCCCCATTATCGTGACCACCTCTGTGCAATTCTTCGAATCGCTTTTTGCTAGCCGCACCAGCCGTTGCCGCAAGCTGCACAATATAGTTAATAGCATCGTTATTCTCGACGAAGCCCAACTCCTGCCCCCCGAATACCTCAATCCCATACTTCGCGTGCTTAGAGAGCTGCAAAAGAACTACGGAGTTACGCTGCTGCTTAGCACCGCAACTCAGCCTGCTTTGGGGCCCCAGAGTCAGCTCGATTTCAAATTCGATGGCCTTCCGGGCATGGTGGAACTGATGGATAACCCTCTGGGGTTACACAACCATTTGAAAAGGGCGGAAATTACGCTCCCGTCTGACTTAAACAAGCCTCAATCCTGGGACGACTTATCTGCCGAGCTTACACAGCATCCCTCAGTCCTCTGCATAGTCAATCGCCGTGATGACTGCCGAATCTTGTGGGAGAAGATGCCCGAAGGTACATTCCACCTCTCTGCACTCATGTGTGGAGAGCATCGCTCCGTGAAGATAGAAGAGATCAAACAACGTCTTAAAAATGGACTGCCAACGCGAGTTATTAGCACACAGCTTGTAGAAGCTGGTGTCGATGTGGACTTCCCGGTGGTTTACCGCGCCTTGGCAGGATTGGATTCTGTTGCCCAAGCAGCGGGCAGGTGCAATAGAGAAGGACTTAGAGCAAAAGGCAAGGTTGTAGTATTCATACCATCGTCTGACATCCCTGCCGGACATCTGCGCCAAGCAGCGGAAATCGGGCGCAGACTTATGTCGCAGGACTGTAAGGACATCCTTTCGCCGCATAGATTCGAAGAGTTTTTTGAGGAGTTCTACTGGATTCAAGGAACACGCCTCGACAAGCATGAGATATTGTCTTATTTACAAATGAGCAGCGACTTTCGTTGCAGCTTCCGCACTGCTGCCTCTAATTTTCACCTCATTGATGAATCACAGCAGGCTCCGGTCATCGTCGCTTATGGTGAAGGAGCTAGCCTGATAGAAATGCTGGAGAAGAATGAGCCGGAGCGCTGGTTCTTGAGAAAGCTGCAGCGCTATGTGGTCAATCTCCCGCGTTATCTTCATGCGAAACTGTTGGCGGAAGGCGCCTTGCGTGAGCAGCATCCCGGAATTTATGTGCAGGGGCATGGAGCGCTTTATCATAAAGACCTCGGTTTCTGTCCGGATAAATCTATAATATATGAACCTGATGAGCTTATAGGGTAATAAATTCAAAGAAAGGAGGAGCTATGGGCAAAACGCCGTTAACAAGCCGCACCTTGCGGCTCCGGGTCTGGGGCACTAATGCCTGTTTCACACGGCCTGAGATGAAGGTGGAACGCGTTTCCTACGATGTCATGACGCCATCGGCAGCGCGTGGCATTCTGGAAGCCATCCACTGGAAACCCGCCATTCGCTGGTGTGTGGAGCAGATTGATGTGCTCAAACCCGTCCGCTGGGAATCGGTGCGGCGCAACGAGATTGGTAGCGTGATGTCTCCCAGAACAGAAGGGCTGTTCATAGAGGACCAGCGCCAGCAACGGGCCGGGCTCCTGTTGCGGGACGTGGACTATGTAATTCACGCCCGCTTCGAAATAACCGATAAGGCAGGGCAGGAAGATACTGTCGTCAAACATGAGCAAATGTTCCTGCGCCGTGCCGGCAAGGGGCAGTGTTTCCACAGGGCTTACCTGGGCTGTCGTGAGTTTGCTGCTGCCTTTTCTCTCATTGAAGATGACGAGACGCTGCCGGAGCCGATAAACGAAAGCCGTGAGTTGGGATATATGCTTCATGACTTATGTCATGACAACTCGGACGACAAAAACGGAACGCATTACTGCGACGAAAAATGCCAGCCTCGTTTCTTCAAAGCAGCCCTCGAAAACGGTTGTTTGAAGGTGCCACCTCTCAGTAGTGTGGAGGTGCGCTTATGATTTTGCAGGCACTGGCTAATTATTACGACAGGATGACGAAAGAAGGCACTACAGGTATTGCACAGGAAGGTTTTGAACAAAAGGAGATCCCATTTTTAATTATTCTTAGCAGCCACGGTAAATTTGTGGATTTCCAGGATACCCGAGAGGGGGAAGGAAAGAAGAAGCGGGGTCGCTTATTCACCGTTCCCAAAGGGACAAAGAAAACCAGCGGTATCGCTGCTAATCTGTTATGGGATACACCAAATTATGTTTTTGGATATCCGAAGTCAGCTTCCAATAAAGATTCTGCCGCGCTTTTCAAACGGGCTAAAGAGCAGCAACAGTGCTTCATAAATACCATCAAGGAAAGATTCGCAGAACCATTGCGGGATAAGGGCATTTCCTCGGTAGTTACATTTCTCGAAAGTCATGATTACACGGCAGCGTTTTCTCATTCTCTCTGGTCCGAAATTCAGGAGAGCGGAGCAAACCTCACATTCAAGTCGGAAGGAGAGAATAACCTGGTCTGTCAAAACCCTGCCGTTGTTGCTGTTTTAACAGGTGGAGAGACTCCTTCCGAATCTGGCAAACAACAGATATGTCTGGTTTCAGGGGAGGCAAATATACCAGTTCGCCTGCACACCGCGATCAAAGGGGTTCGAGGTGCGCAGACATCAGGAGCAAACATCGTTTCTTTTAACCTTGATGCTTTTCAGTCATATGGTAAGGATCAGGGTTTGAACGCTCCTGTTGGAAGGAAAGCCGAGTTTGCTTATACCACTGCACTCAATAAACTGCTGGCAAGGGAATCCCGGCAGAAGCTTCAGGTTGGCGATGCTACCAATGTCTTCTGGGCAGAGAAGAAACACAAAATAGAAAATGTCTTTGCCGATATCTTCGGAGAATCGGCAAAGGGCGAACCAGAACAGGATTATAAAAGCCTCATTGCGCTCTTGCGCTCACCGGAAACAGGAGCCAAAACGGAGCTTGACCCAAACACGCGTTTCTACGTTCTGGGACTTGCGCCCAATGCAGCACGCATCGCCGTTCGCTACTGGTATACTGGAACAGTAGGTAGTATTGCCGACAATATCGGGCAACACTTCGATGACCTGGAGATGGTTAAAGGTACGAAGGAGTGGCGTAGAATCACGCTGAAAAGCCTGCTGCGCTCAACGGCCTTTGACGAAAAGGATGACAGAATTTCGCCCAATCTTGCCGGAGACATGATGAAGTCCATACTCACCGGCACACCTTATCCTAAAACGCTTCTTGCCGCGGCTATACGCCGTTGCCGGGCGGAGCATGAAATCACCTATACCCGAGCAGCCCTTATTAAGGCGGTGCTGTGGCGTGAAACGAGATTCTACAAACGAAATGAAAAGGAGGTCGGCATGTCGCTTGATACTGCCAACACTAACCCCGGCTATCTGCTGGGGAGGCTCTTTGCTGTGCTGGAAAAGATACAGGAGGAAGCCAGCCCCAGCATCAACGCTACAATTCGTGACCGCTTCTACGGTTCAGCATCTGGAACACCGGTCACCGCGTTCCCTCATCTGATGAAGCTCAAAAACTACCATCTTGCCAAGCTGGAAAATCGGGGGAGGGCTGTCAACCTCGAAAAACAGATCGGTGAGATTGTGGACAAACTGGAAGCGGGCAATTCCTTCCCGCCACATTTGAACCTTGCCGATCAGGGTCGATTCGCTGTCGGCTATTATCACCAGCGGCAAGCATTCTTCACTAAAAAAGACGAGAAAATAAAGGAGATTTAGAGATGACTAAGACTGTAGAAAACCGCTACGACTTCGTGCTGCTGTTCGATGTGAAGGACGGCAATCCCAACGGAGACCCCGATGCAGGAAATTTGCCGCGCGTTGACCCGGAAACCGGTCATGGGTTGGTGACAGATGTTTGCCTCAAGCGCAAGGTGCGTAACTTTGTTCAACTGAAAAAAGAGTGTTCTACAGGTTATGACATCTTCGTTAAAGAGAAGGCGATACTTAATAAGCAGATTCGGGAGGGATATGAGGCTCTAAAAATCAATCTTTCCGAGTCTCCCAAAGACAAAAAGGACGGCGAAAAGCGGAAAACAAAGGGTGAGGCGCAGGGAAGCGAGGTTGAGAAGGGGTGTGCTTATATGTGCAAGAATTACTTCGACATTCGTACGTTTGGCGCTGTCATGAGTACCGGAGCTAACGCTGGGCAAGTAAGAGGCCCTGTTCAGCTTACTTTTGCACGAAGCATTAATCAGGTGGTTCCACTTGAACATTCACTCACCGTTTGTGCAGCACGTATGGAAGAAAAGACAATCGAAGAACAAATAGGAATACAGGCACGCAAATTTACTATCCCCTACGGCCTCTATCGCTGTCACGGCTTCATATCTGCGCCCTTGGCCGCACAGACCGGATTTACCGAAGACGATCTCAAGTTGTTCTGGGAAGCCCTTGAGAACATGTTTGAGCATGACCGTTCCGCAGCCAGGGGACAGATGGCGGCACGCAAACTGGTAGTCTTCCAACATGACTCGCCTATGGGCAACGCTCCTGCTCATAAGCTTTTTGACCTTGTTAAGGTTACAGCAAATTCCACGCCTACCAGAGATTTCAGTGATTACAAAATAGTTGTTCCCAAACAGGATGCTATGCCGCAAGGTGTCAAAATCATAGAGATGTTGTAAGGACAATCCATGTACACCGAAGACGACCTTCTGCCCATCTCTGCCCTTCAGCATCTCGCTTTTTGCGAGCGGCAATGGGCGCTTATCCACGTTGAAGGCGCATGGGCGGAGAACCGCCTGACCGCGGAAGGGCGCGTATTGCACGACCACCCGCACGAGCCCGAAACCGAGGTGCGCGGCGACATCCGCATCGCGCGGGGCTTGCAGCTTCGCTCACTTGAACTCGGGCTTGTCGGCAAGGCAGATGTGGTCGAGTTCCATCGGGTCGAACAAGGAGGCATACCTCTGGAGGATACACCCGGACTCTGGCAACCCTTCATCGTCGAATACAAAAGAGGCCACCCTAAAATTGGCCACGAAGACGAAGTTCAACTCTGCGCCCAGGTACTTTGCCTCGAAGAGATGCTGGGAATATCCATCTCCTCGGCAGCCTTTTTCTACGGCGAACCTCGACGCAGGTACGAACTTGCGCTGGATAACGCCCTCCGTCAGGAAACAGAGCAACTTATCTCCCGCTTGCATCAGCTTACCGCTGTTGGCCAAACACCTCAGGCGGAATACAGCCCGAAGTGTAAAAGCTGCTCCCTTATTGACGTTTGCCTGCCCGGTACAACCAGCGGCCCAAAAAGCGCCCGCACGTACCTGATAAAAAGCATCATTCAAGCTGAGGAGACAGTATCGTGAAACACCTGCTTAATACCCTCTACGTAACCACACAGGGCGCATACCTTGCCCGCGAGGGCGAGACAGTTCTTATTCGTGTGGATGGCGAAACCAAACTCCAGCTACCCATCCACAACCTGGGCAGCATAGTCTGCTTCGGACAAGTGTCCATCAGCCCGCCGCTCATGGGGCTTTGCTCCGAGCATGGCGTGGTCGTTTCCTTCCTCACTGAGCACGGCCGCTTCCTGGCACGAATTCAGGGGCCCGTCTCGGGCAACGTTCTCCTCCGCCGTGAACAGTATCGCAGGGCCGATGACCTCGATATGTCGGCCCAAATCGCACGGGCTATGGTTGTGGCTAAAATAGCCAACTGCCGTACAGTGCTGCAACGCGCTGTAAGAGACCGCCCTGGCTCAGATGCCGCAAGAAAGCTCTCTCAGGCGGCAGAGCAACTTGCGCAACACCTCAAAGACCTTGAAGTAGAAGTCTCACTGGATGCCGTCAGAGGCAAGGAAGGAGATGCCGCCCGCAGGTACTTCAGCGTCTTTGATTGCCTGCTCACCTCTCAGAAAGAGGACTTCTTCTTTCACGAACGGAATCGCCGCCCGCCGCTGGATAACATGAACGCCCTGCTCTCTTTCATCTACACCCTGCTGGTGCATGACATTGCCGCAGCACTCGAGGGGGTAGGGCTCGACCCCGCGGTAGGCTTCCTCCACCGTGATCGCCCGGGGAGGCCGGGGTTGGCGCTCGACCTTATGGAGGAGTTGCGCCCCTACCTTGCCGACCGTCTTGCCCTTTCGTTGGTAAATCGCAATCAGGTTCAGGGCAAAGGCTTCCATAAAACCGAGTCCGGCGGCGTGATCATGAGTGATGACACTCGAAAGGATTTGCTCGTAGCCTATCAGAAGCGCAAACAGGAGGAGATACAGCATCCCTTCCTGGGGGAGAAAATTGCTCTGGGATTGCTCCCGCATGTTCAGGCCTTGCTTCTGGCGCGCCATCTGCGGGGCGATATTGATGGATACCCGCCGTTCTTTTGGAGATAACACTAAATTGTTATAGTTGCCTGATTTATCAGGCAGAGTAGTGCACCTTAACAACTGAATATACTCCGATTTCAGAGTGAGAGGCAACAAACATGATGGTATTGGTAACCTACGATGTCAGCACGGAAACTGCTGCAGGACAAAGGAGACTGCGCCGCATGGCAAAGGTGTGCAAAAACTATGGGCAACGGGTGCAGAAATCCGTCTTTGAATGTCTGGTTGACCCCGCCCAGTGGACAAAGCTGCGCCAGCGGCTTATAGATGAAACCAAGCTCGACGAAGATAGTCTGCGCTTCTACTTTCTGGGGAGCAACTGGAAGACTAGAGTTGAGCATGTGGGAGTTCAAAGGTCTTATGACCCTGAAGAGCCTCTGGTGGTTTGAGGCTCTTCTCGTCGTTATGTTTTTTGTGCGAACTGTAAGTGAGCGCGTGCTTGCCTATGAGGTTAGCGAGCTTCAACTGGCTGGATGCTGAACCTGCCATAATGAAGTAGTCGGCAGGATACCCGGCGGTAAAACGAATTGAAACATACGGTCGCCCCTCACGCGGGGGCGTGGATTGAAACAAGACTAAGGCTACGGCATTAACGGTATTCAAAGGTCGCCCCTCACGCGGGGGCGTGGATTGAAACAGCGATTCAGGCAAGAGCCGGCGTGTTTACAACCGGTCGCCCCTCACGCGGGGGCGTGGATTGAAACTTTGGTATTCAGCAACTCTCAAGTCTCCATATTGGGCGCGCCACACGCGGGGGCGTGGATTGAAACATTACTATACCTCACCTGCTAAAAGCTCATGCACTGGTCGCCCCTCACGCGGGGGCGTGGATTGAAACGCTATTACCCGAACCTTGGCAACGGATGTCGGCGTGTCGCCCCTCACGCGGGGGCGTGGATTGAAACGACACGTATTAAGGTTAGGACGGGTCACAAGGTTAGTCGCCCCTCACGCGGGGGCGTGGATTGAAACAAGCAGGGATAGGGATAAGTGGTAAGCTTATATGTGTCGCCCCTCACGCGGGGGCGTGGATTGAAACTATATGCGGGGGTATATGTGGTAAAATTTCGACACGGTCGCCCCTCACGCGGGGGCGTGGATTGAAACATGAAGGATGAGCAGTATGGCTGCTACTTCGCTGGTCGCCCCTCACGCGGGGGCGTGGATTGAAACAAAGGTGTGCGAAACTTTGTATCGGCACAGGGGTCGCCCCTCACGCGGGGGCGTGGATTGAAACCAATGATACGCTTCGTGCTGTTTTCCTTACTCATGTCGCCCCTCACGCGGGGGCGTGGATTGAAACGTCCCAACAGTTATCACAGCGGTCTGG
>JAJYLC010000058.1:0-13515 GCA_021787935.1 Chloroflexota bacterium
GTCCAGCGCCGAGGGCAGGCGGAAACCATAGTCCACCAGTGTCTGCTTGCGTGAGATGTCTCCGTGGTACATGCCTCTTATTTGAGGCAGGCTCATGTGTGACTCGTCTATGAAGAGCAGGAAATCTTCAGGGAAATAGTCCAGCAGTGTCCAGGGCGCGCTTCCGGCGGGACGGTGAGACAGGTGGCGCGAGTAGTTCTCGACGCCAGAGCAGTATCCCGTCTCGCGCAGCATCTCTATGTCATAGTTGGTGCGAGCTTCCAGCCTCTGAGCTTCGAGCAGCTTACCGTGGCTGTTTAATTCAGCGAGCCTTTCCTTGAGTTCCGCCTCGATATCTACAATGGCGGCCATCAGCTTCTCGTATGACGTTACGAAGTGCTTGGCAGGGTATATGTCAATCTGCTCTCTCTCGGCAAGCATTTCGCCGGTGAGGGGGTCGATTTCCTGAATTCGCTCTATTTCGTCGCCCCAAAACAGGATGCGAATGGCTATGTCCTCATAGGCGGGCTGTATCTCCAGAGTATCGCCCCGGATACGGAAGCGGCCCCGGGTGAAATCTATATCGTTTCGCTGATACTGCATGTCCACAATCTGGCGGACGATGCGGTCCCGGCTCCGTTTCTCACCTTTTTTGAGGCTGACCACGAAGCTGTAGTATTCGCTGGGCTCGCCCAGGCCGTAGATGCAGGATACCGATGCTACTATGATGACATCGCGGCGCACGAAAAGGGCGCGTGTGGCAGCGTGGCGCAGCTTATCTATCTCGTCGTTTATATCTACGTCTTTCTCGATATAGGTGTCCGTTCGCGGTATATACGCTTCGGGCTGGTAGTAGTCGTAATAGCTGACGAAATACTCCACTGCGTTTTCAGGGAAGAAGTCCCTGAACTCGGAGCATAGCTGGGCAGCCAGCGTCTTGTTATGGGCGATGACCAGCGTGGGACGCTGCACGCGCTCAATGACGTTGGCCATGGTGAAGGTCTTGCCGCTGCCGGTCACGCCGAGGAGGGTCTGCTTTTTATGGTCCTGCTTAAGCCCCTGGACGAGCTTCTCCACCGCCTGGGGCTGGTCGCCGGTAAGTCCGAAATCAGAGACGATTTTAAAAGGAGGCATGGTTTTCTATCACTGGTGCGAGAAGTCTATGAATAATTGTATAGCAAGAGCTTTTTCGGGGCAATCTTTATTTGGCTAAGGCACTTAACTAAAAGATGCGGAAGATTAGATTCTTGATAGCGTCGAAGAGATAGTAGCCCAGAAAAGCGAAAGCCATCGATTTGATAATCTTGCCCGCCCAGCAGAAGATAAAAAACTTCCAGACAGGATAATGGAGCGCACCGGCAGCGGTGGTGGCCAGTTTTATGAGGAAATTCGGAATTGCCGAGAGAATAAATATGGTGAGAGCACCGTGCCGCCTCATCCAGTTCATAATCTGATCGTATCTCTTCCATTTCTCGATCATGACCTGGCTGCCATAACCAACTGTGTAGAAGGTGAGTTCACCTATGGGCTCACCAAATCCTGCTGCCAGCCCGACTATGATTGGATTAAGACGCAGGCCTCCTGCGATAAAAGCAGCCAATGAGCCGGAAAGAGGCCAGACTGGCGATGCGCTGCCTAGAACGGCCATGAGAAACACCCCCAGGTAGCCGGAACTTTGAATATACTGATCGCGGTTAGTGGGCTTCTGGACAAACACAGTCACCAGTATTACTACCAGGGCAGCGATTACTATTAGCAGAATGTATTTGAACTGTTTGCTTTTCCAGAGGCTTGGTTTTACGTTGATGGTCTGCTTGTTATCTGGAGTGATGTTTTCGCTTCCTTGCTCGAGTTGTTTGTCCGAATCTTGGAGGTTCATGTTAAGGTTTAGAGTAAGGCCTGGGGTGGTAGAAGTCAAGCCTTTGGACCTTCTCAGTTAAGTTGCGCTGCTAGATGTCCGAAGCTATAATGTTTTTGCCAATTTGAGGTGATAATGGTCAATCTGGACAGTATCCTCTACAAAGTAACCCGGCCTGCCCGCTATACCGGCGGGGAGTGGAATAGCGTGGTGAAGGACTGGGAATCGGCTCTGGTAAGGGTCGCTCTCTCCTATCCAGACCTCTACGAGATAGGCATGTCCAACCTGGGGCTGTCTATAATCTATGACCTGCTGAACAAGGAGCCCGATGTGCTTGCCGAGCGTGTCTTCGCTCCCTGGGTGGATATGGAAGCTGAGATGCGCCGCGAGGGAATACCTCTGTTCACCCTGGAATCGAAGCGCCCGGTCAAGGATTTCGACATCTTGGGCTTCTCCCTAGGCTATGAGCTGACCTATACCAATGTCCTGAACATGCTTGACCTGGCGGGGATTCCTGTTATGGCTGCCGAAAGGGAAGATGCCCTGCCTCTGGTGCTCGCCGGAGGTAGCTGTACCCTGAATCC
The DNA here is from genome assembly GCA_021787935.1 of Chloroflexota bacterium. Lineage (GTDB taxonomy): Bacteria > Chloroflexota > Dehalococcoidia > SZUA-161 > SZUA-161 > JACWAE01. The sequence continues at coordinate 2,422 of JAJYLC010000058.1, forward strand.
CGAACCCATGACTGATTTCATTGACCTGTTTATCGTCGGTGAGGGTGAGGAGGTGGTCCTGGAGTTTCTGGAGGTATTCCGTAACTGGAAACTGGAGGGAGGAGGAAGCAAACAGGAGCTGCTGCGAAAGGCGGCCCAAGTTCCCGGCATCTATGTCCCTGGCTTCTACCAGGTCGCCTACCATCAAGATGGCACTGTGGCTTCGGTGATACCCACGGTGACTGAGGCGAAGTCTGCCATCGAGCGGCGTATAGTGAACAAGCTTCCTGCGGCTTTAACGTGTCCCGTTGTGCCTTATTTGCAGGTGATACATGACCGGGGAGCGGTGGAGATACAGCGCGGCTGTACCCAGGGCTGCCGTTTCTGCCAGGCAGGCATTGTTTATCGCCCGGTGAGGGAACGTACTCAGGAGGAGGTAGTAAAAGCAGTTGAAAGTCTGGTGAATCACTGCGGCTATGATGAGATTTCCCTGCTTTCGCTGAGCACGAGTGATTACCCCGGAATTGAGAATGTAGTTAACACTTTGTTGCAGAGATATAAGGGCGGCAACTTCACCCTGTCGCTGCCGAGCCTGCGACTTGATACCTTCTCGGTGGCGCTGGCACATTCCTTTCAGGATAGAAGGAAGGTCGGCCTCACTTTCGCGCCAGAGGCAGGTACGGAACGGCTGCGCTGCGTGATTAACAAGGGGATCTGTGAAGAGGATGTGCTGCAGACAATCGAGACTGCCTGGGAGCGCGGTTGGAAAAATATTAAGCTCTACTTCATGATCGGGCTGCCCACTGAGACTTCCGCTGATATCGCGGGCATTGTTGAGCTTGTACATAAGATAAGGGATATCGGGAATGGTGGTATCAATATCAGGGTGAATGCCTCGACCTTTGTCCCCAAGGCTCACACTCCGTTCCAGTGGGTGGCGCAGGCATCTGGAGAGGATTTAGCCGACCGGCAGCAGATACTTAAGTCAGGGTTGAAGAAAATGGGTACTCACCTCTCTTGGCACGACCCACAGGTGAGTTTGCTGGAGGGAGTGCTGTCCCGGGGCGACCGCCGCCTGGCTAAGGTAATCCGCCGTGCCTGGCAACTGGGGTGCAAATTCGATTCCTGGAGCGAGCATTACAGCTTTGAGAACTGGCAGAAGGCTTTCAGCGAGTGTGGTCTTGACCCCTATTTCTATGCGTGCAGGGAGCGTTCTCTGGATGAATTGTTGCCCTGGTCACATATAGACACAGGTATTGAACTCAATTTCCTCAAAAGGGAATTCGAGCGTGCCAGGCTGGAGAAGGCAACACCGAGCTGCCGTGCCGGGGTATGCGCTGCCTGCGGGCTCCATCTGAAGCAGTTGGCCTGCCAGAGAAAGTACCGGGAGTAGACTGCAGCTCCAAGGGCTCGTGGTACCCGGAAACCTAAGCCTGGAAGTTGTTGATTTGTAGTTATCTGCCTCAGGCCAGGTACAGAAGCCTGCACAGCTTCATAACCCATGTTGGGAAGGGCTCCACACGGGGCATGAAAATCTTACTGATAAAAAGGGCTGTGAGTATGCCGATCGCAGCACCACCAACAACGTCTACAAAGAAGTGGACGCCGGCATAGAAGCGTGCAACTGCCCATAGGGTGGCCAGTGCATAAAGTATTGCCCCTGCCTTGCGGTGGCCCAGCCAGACCCCGGTGGCGGCAGCGAAGGCTATCGTGGCTCCGTTGCTGGGGAAGGTCGGGTCGTGAGGAAAATAGAAAATAGTCTCCGCGGCACGTCTCGCGCTCTCTCGTATTACGGAGTCATTGACCAAGAAGGGACGCGGCCAGGGATTCACAAAGTTATTTATTAATTTCACCACCAGTGCAGATATTCCGATAGCTACGGCAGCGTTCATTACAATTCTCTGCACGCGGTCTCTCTTGGTGCGATCCGAGTAGCCGAGCCACAGGACAAGCAAAATCAAGCATATGACTAAAGGAATGAAGAAGTCATTGACCAGGAGACGCATAACATGGTCGAGAGCCGGGGATTTCCCCACGAAGCCGGTTACAGTTAGTGTCCACCCTGCAAGCGGTGGCATTAAACCTTGTCCTTCCTTTCTTTCCGGAGGCTGCTCATGATGCCGCCGAAAAGGGTTGTTTTCTTCAACGTTTCTATCCCCATGTCGTATTGCTTACCTTCCCTGGGGATGCCTCCCTTGGAGTTGACTTTAGCCTGCATTATGGACGCCAGTACTGCGGTGAATACGTACGAGGCGATAATAGAGCCAAGGAATAAGCCAAGCTGTTGCGAGCCCTCTACGCTGGTATGTATGTTACGGTCTGAACTTGTGTAAAACCAGCCGAACGCGCCGATAATCGCCAGGATGCCGAAGATATACTGGATGATCGGGTGCTTGAAGAAACACAGACCGTCCAGCTTGGCAGGGATTGCCACTATTTGGTAGACCCCTAAGGATGATAAGAACACCAGTATGAAGTAATCCAAACTCATATTACTGGTCACCTCCCTTGGCTTCTACTCTCCATGTCCAGAGTACGTTAGAAAAGAAGTTCCATAGCATGGCGACAGCTATCGCGATTACCTGAGAAACGATGTAGTTGATTCCCGCAACCTTCAAAGCGAGTGCGTACATAGCCAGGTTTATGCCCCAGCCAACGAGGCTTACCAGATTGAACTTGAGCGCGCGTGCCAGAAAAGGATTCAGCCCAGTGGTGCGGCGGTCGCTGAAGGTCCAGAATTCATTGAATGCGAAGTTAGTCAGGATGGATATCTCATAGCTCGGTATTTGAGCTACAATCTTGTTGACGCCGGCGACTTCCACAAATAGTGCCAGAAATCCCAGATTAACTCCTGCCCCGCTGGCTCCCACTACGCAGAACTTTATGAATCGCTTGATCCCACCGTCGTCCCATGCCAGACGGTAAAGATGTTTAAGGTAGTTTATTTGCTCCTTTGCTGTTAAGTTGCTTTTGCCCCTTTCTCTCTCTTTAAAAATATAGGGGACTTCCACGACATGGTTAGCATTGCCCCTGACCAGCACCTCGAGAAGGATTTTATAGCCTGTGGGCCTGAGTACTGCGCCCTCAATAACCTTCTTCTTAAACAGAAAAAACCCTGAGAGGGGGTCTTTGATTTTTCTGGCAGAGGACAGGAGTAAGTTTGCTGGTAGTTTCGCTCCCCTGGAGATAATTTTTCTTTTGAGCGTCCAGCCTTCGATGCCGCCACCAGGAATATAACGGCTGGCGATTGCTACGTCTGCCCCATCTCTCACAGCCTTCAGTAGAGCGGGTATAAACTCTGGAGGATGCTGCAGGTCGGCATCTATAACTCCCAGGACGTCTCCTTTTGCCTGATTAAATCCGGCGACCACCGCCGAAGCCAGTCCTCGCTCAGTTGTGCGTACGATTACAGAAACAGGATATTGGGAGGAGAGGCTTTTGGCTAACTGGGAAGTCCCATCCGGGCTGTTATCGTCGACCACAATAAGCTCATAGTTGTAAACAGATAGCGATTTGTGAATCTGCTCTATCAGCGGGACGATGTTTTCCCTCTCGTTGTAGGTGGGCACGATCAGAGAAAGTTCAGGATTTGATACACTCTGCAATTTCATTCCTGTAGTCCTGAGGCAGATATGCAATATTGAAGAAGCGCCCGGGGCTGATAGAGAATACTGTCGGCAACTCTATCGTGCCCTCGGTCCGGTTTTTGTGCTCTTGCCAGGTCTGGAATAAACGGGAGTACACCAGTGAAGGTATTTTTTGTTCCTGCCGAACTCTACGTCGAAATAAAGCTTTTGCAGTTGTTTGGTTAGCTTCCCAATCTTGCCGTCGGCTATCCTGCGACGGTCGATCTCGACCACAGGTGTTATGTGGGCTGCCGTGCCTGTGAGAAAGCATTCCTCTGCTGTATAAAGCTCGCTGCGGTCCACATGCCTCTCTATGGTTTCAATACCCAGCTCGTCCTTCGCCAGTTTCATCACCGTATCTCTGGTTATTCCAATGAGAATCCTATCGTAAGTACCAGGCGTGACGAGCTTGCCATCAATGACCAAAAAGATATTCTCGCCGCTGCCTTCGGACACATGTCCTTCCGAAGTAAGCATGATGCTTTCCTGGAAGCCATTTTCTATGGCTTCTGTTTTGGCGAGCGCGTTATTGACATAAATACCGGTAATTTTGCCTCGGGGCGGTATCATATTATCGTCTGGCCTTATCCACGAGGAGACGCAGCACTTTATGCCGTTCTTGGCGTCAAGATAGGGGCCGAAAGTGGTGATTAATATAAGCAGGTCGTCTTCCAGTCCGTGTAATCTCACGCCCAGTGCCTCAGAGCTCTTGTAGGCCAGTGGACGTATGTAGATGTCCTCTTTGTAACCTGATTTCTGTAGTAGCTCTACGGTGAGGCGGCAGAGTTTATCTACGGAGTGAGGGATGCCGATCTTCAGTACCTTGCAGCTATTCAGCAAACGCTGGTAGTGTTCAGGGCAGCGAAAGATATAAAGCTGATTTTCCCCGGTATTCCAATTTCCCCGGATTCCCTCGAAGCAGGCCGTTCCATAGTGTAAGGCATGGGTCAGGATTCCGATTTTGGCTTCCTCGAGAGGGACAAATTTGTTCTTTAACAGGGCATAGGACAGCATTGGTTTACTCCTTATATAACTAGGGGTAAGTATAACTAGCTCCAACGATAAAGGCAAGCCTCGAATCGTATTATCCTTGAATTGAGGAGCCTTTGGTGCTAGCATTAACGGAAGTCTCTATTAAGCTAGTAGTGATTCGTGAACAGGTGCTGATTTGCACGATGCAATTGTAGTGGGCGCTGGTCCCGTAGGGAATTATATCGCATACAGGCTCGCCAAGTTCGGGTACAAGGTGCTCGTTTTGGAACGGAGGCCAAAGGTTGGCGAGACTGCTTGTTGCACAGGCATTATTGGCAAAGAGTGTTTCAATCGTTTTCCTATCGTCAATAACGGTGTCTTAACTGAACATAGCTCCGCTAAATTCTTTTCTCCATCAGGCAAGTGTCTCAGGTTGAGCAAGGACACGGTCCAGGCCTGTGTCGTAGACAGGCCTGTTTTTGACCGTGCTCTGGCTCAGAAAGCTCAGGAGGAGGGGACGGAATACCTTTTTTCAGCGAGGGTGAAGGATATTAGTTTGAGAAATAATTGTGTTAAAGCAAAAGTAGAGCGCAAGGGCGAGACTACTGATTTCGAGGGGAGAATGGCAGTTATCAGCAGCGGTTTTGGGCCCGCGTTGCCTCAAAGGCTTGGATTGGGGAAAATCCCGGATTTTGTTCTGGGAGCTCAGGCTGAAGTGAAGGTAAGGGACCTGGAGGAGGTAGAGGTGTATTTTGGTCAAGGGATAGCGCCCGGGTTCTTCGGCTGGCTCGTTCCCACCTCTAACGGCGAAGCACTTGCGGGACTTCTTTCCAGACGTAGCCCCGGTTCCTATTTAAAGAATCTCCTCGATAGCCTTCTTGCTCGGGGGAAAATAACCCCTAATGAAACCAGGATCGTCTATGGAGGAATTCCCTTGAAACCACTAACCAGAACGTATACCGAGAGGGTGATTGTGGTTGGAGATGCGGCAGGGCAGGTCAAGCCTACGACCGGGGGCGGGATATATTACGGTCTGCTGTGTGCTGATATAGCTGCTGAGGTTATACACGACGCTATAATAGCTGACGACCTCTCGGCGAAGCGATTGGCACGCTACGAGAGAGGCTGGAAAGAGAAGCTTTCTAAAGAGCTAGAGATAGGCTACTGGGCCCGCAAAACGTATGAGAGGCTGAATGACAGGCAGATCGAGAATGTATTCGATATTATTAAGGAAAACAATATACATGAGTCTATATTGCAGTCTCCTGATTTCTCTTTCGACTGGCATGGTCACTCAATCTTGAGGGCGTTGAAGAATGAGCCTCTGGCCAAAATATTTAGTCGTTGACATAATATCACCGCTTCATTACTCATAAATTTGGAGTGACTATCCAAGAAGTTCGGTGGCTTATCGAAGATGTTTGACAGTGTTTCAACAGCCCGCTAAAATGTGGGCAATGGGGCGTAAGCCCCTTTTGTGCTATTATATGCAGTTAAGCGAGGTGTAGGGTAATCCATGTATCAAAAGACAGTTTTAGACAATGGACTGCGAATAGTCACCAGCGAAATGCCCCATACACGTTCGGTGTGTATCAGTATCTTTATTGGTGCCGGGTCAAGGTACGAGCTCTCCGAACAGGCTGGATTATCACATTTTGTGGAGCATCTCTGTTTCAAGGGCACTGAGAAACGCCCTACATCCAAGGAAATCTCAGAGACTATAGACGGTGTTGGGGGTGTCCTCAACGGAGGGACCGATAAGGAATTGACGGTCTATTGGGTCAAAGTAGCCAGGCCCCACTATTCCGTGGCTTTGGATTTGCTGGTTGACATGCTTCGCCGTTCCAAATTCGATCCGGTGGAGATAGAGAACGAGCGCAAAGTCATTATCGAAGAGCTGAATATGAGCATAGATTCCCCCCAGAGCCGGGTGGATACCCTTATAGATGAAGTAGTGTGGCCTGACCAGGCCCTGGGGCGTGATGTCGCTGGAACCAAAGACACGGTTAATGCGGTAAATCGCCAGATGATTCTCGACCATATGTCCCGCCTCTACCTCCCGGGGAATTCTGTGATAAGCGTTGCCGGTGATATCAGCCATGATGAGGTAGTAGATTCTATTGGCAAAGCTTTTGGAGACTGGCCGATGGGCGTAGTCGGTCATTGGTTCCCTGCAGAGGACAGTCAGGATGCCCCCCGACTTACAGTTGAATCGAGGAAGACAGAGCAGGTTAATCTCTGTCTGGCCGTTCGCGGTTTGTCCAGCCAGCACCCGGACCGTTTTATCCTCGACCTATTGAATGTGGTTCTGGGGGAAGGGATGAGCAGTCGGCTTTTCCTGGAGCTCCGAGAACGGAAAGGGCTGGCCTACGATATTCACAGCCATGTCAGCTATTTCCGTGATGCGGGTTCACTAGGTGTATACGCCGGTGTCGATTCCAAGAAGTCAGAGTTGGCCGTAGAGGGTATCCTGCAGGAGCTTATCAGACTAAGAGACGGACCCATTCCAGAGGTCGAGATTATCAAGGCCAAAGAGATGGGTAAAGGACGGCTGATGCTTCGCATGGAGGATACGCGCAGCGTTTCGGGCTGGATGGGTGGTCAGGAGTTGCTTACGGATCGCATCCTGACTGTGGATGAGGTGGTGTCGATAGTGGATGCTATTACTGCTAGCGACATTCAGCGTGTCGCGCGTGAGTTATTCCTGACCAGCAAGCTCAACCTTGCTTTGGTCGGCCCTGTTCGCAGTAGGGGTCGCCTGGGAAAACTGCTCAAGCTTTAGTTTTATCCCCCATCTCTGCTCGATAAAAAGGAAGTGGCTGCGGCTCGTGCCGCAGCCACTTCTGCCTTAAACTGGCGCCTTAAGCACTTTCAGCCTGTTTAGTACATCCCTTCCATGCCACCCATTCCACCACCTGCTGGCATCGGCGGCATCTTCTCTTTCTCCGGGATGTCGGTGACCAGAGTCTCAGTGGTCAGGACCATGGCAGCAATACTGGCGGCGTTCTGCAGTCCGGCGCGGGTTACTTTGGCCGGGTCGATGATGCCGCGCTCAACCATGTTTCCATACTCATCCTTATCTGCATCGTAGCCGATACCCTTTTTGGCCTTCTTCACGAAATCTACAGCCACTGAGCCTTCTTTGCCAGCGTTTATGGCGATCTGTCGCAGAGGCTCCTCAAGAGCTCTTTTCACAATAGCCAAACCTGTTGCCTCATCGCCATCTGCCTTTACTTTATCCAGGACTGACATGGCGTTTATTAGAGCAACGCCACCTCCGGGAACTATTCCCTCTTCCACAGCAGCGCGCGTGGCGGAGAGAGCATCCTCCACGCGGTTTTTCTTTTCCTTAAGTTCTACCTCGGTAGCAGCACCGACCTTAATTACAGCGACGCCTCCCGCCAGCCGGGCCAGCCTCTCCTGCAGTTTCTCTTTGTCAAAGTCTGAGGTGGTCTCATCGATCTGAGCCTTAATCTGCTTGATCCGTCCTTTGATGGCTTCGTCTGAGCCTTTGCCTTCGACGATAGTTGTGTCATCTTTATTCGCCACTACCTTGCGCGCCCGCCCCAAATCCGTGACGGTGGCTGAATCAAGCTTACGGCCCACTTCCTCGCTGATTACCTGGCCGCCAGTGAGAATGGCGATATCTTCAAGCATGGCTTTTCGCCTGTCGCCGAAACCGGGAGCTTTAACTGCGAGGCAGTTTAGCGTCCCTCTCAATTTGTTGACAACTAACGTGGCCAGTGCTTCTCCCTCAACATCCTCTGCAATGATTACCAGGTTCTTCGAGATCTGGAGCAGCTTCTCCAGAAGGGGGAGGACGTCGGAAATGGCGGAGATCTTCTTGTCGGTAACTAATATGTACGGGTCTTCTAATGTAGCTTCCATGCGCTCAGCATTAGTGATGAAATAGGCGCTGATATAGCCGCGGTCGAATTGCATACCTTCCACAAACTCGGTTTCAAACCTAATCCCCTTGGATTCCTCCACCGTGATTACACCGTCCTTGCCTACCTTCTCCATAACATCGGCAATCAGGTTCCCAATCTCATCGTCATGAGCCGAGAGGCCTGCTACCTGAGCTATCTGCTCTTTGCCTTTTATCGGGGTTGATATCTTCTTAAGCTCATCCACTATCGCATCTACGCCCTTCTCAATGCCCTTCTTAATGGACATAGGATTTGCGCCTGCGGTTACGTTTTTCATTCCCTCATTCACCATGGCCTGGGCCAGTACTACTGCGGTGGTGGTGCCATCACCTGCGATATCGTTTGTCTTGGTGGCTGCCTCTTTTATCAATTGGGCGCCCATATTTTCCAGCGGGTCCTTCAGCTCTATCTCCTTGGCAATGGTCACGCCGTCACTGCAAACATTCGGTGCGCCCCATTTCTTGTCGAGAACTACGTTGCGGCCTTTTGGCCCCAGGGTTATCTTGACAGCCTGAGCAAGGGCATCGATGCCCTTCTTTAGCGCACGCCTGGCTTCTTCGTCATATACTATCTGTTTTGCCATTTATCTTTCTCCTCTCTCGATTTTGGCAGTATTGTCTCACTTATTTGCTTGATTTAGCGAGAATATCACTTTCGCGCAGGATGAGATATTCCTCACCCTCGTACTTCCACTCGGTGCCTGCATATTTGGCATAGATCACCCGGTCTCCCTTTTTTACTTCCATCTCGATGCGTTTCCCATCGTCGCCCAATTTGCCGGGGCCTACTGCCACAACCTCACCTTCCTGCGGCTTCTCTTTAGCAGTATCGGGCAGAACAATGCCACCCTTTGTCACTTCCTCTTTGACTATGGGTCTTATAACTACCCTGTCTGCCAAAGGCTTCAGATTCATTGCCATCTCAACCTCCCTTTCTATTCTATAATTTCTTTTTTGTTTCCCAACCCGAAATTAGCACTCTCTGAAAGAGAGTGCTAATGTATTAAGATAACCTAGATTGCTTTCAATCGCAAGTCCATCTACAAACATCTACAGGAATTTACGATGGTTAACACGTAATTACAGCAAGATATCTCTCGTATTCTCCTTAGCTTAATTCGACCTAACAGACCAACCTACTTACTATTATCCTGGATGCTATAGAAATAGCCGGGCAATTTGTAGGGATTAATAGAACATAAGGGGCAGATTCACTAGTGGGGCAATACATATTACAGGCGGTTATTCTTGCTTGGAGATAATGCCATTGATTATTAAGAATTGTATCAGCTCTGCTGCCGCTGCTTCGGGGTTCTTTTCGACTGTTTTGGAGCCTTTCTGCTGCATGCCGCCTGACATGAGGAGTTTCATCCTTTCATGGGCGGAGAGCTTGCTATCGATAGTGGCGGTTTTTTTCAATCTGGGTTTTGGTTGGGATATGCCCACCACAGCCATAGCCGGTTCGATACTTCTCATATCTATGCCCAGCGATTTGGCATCTATCCTGGTGATATTTTTTTTGAGGCCAGCAAGGATGGTCTTGAGCTGGGGGTACACAGGTTTACGCAGCATGGTTTCGATGGCAAATACAGCCGGAAGCTGGCATTCCAGGATTTCTCTATCGCCGCCTTTCAAACGCCGGTGGACTCTTGCGGTCTTTGTATCGGCGAAGATGTCTAGTCGAGTGACGGCGGTAACAAGCGGTAAATTCAACCACTCTGCTATGCCGGCTCCCAGGAAACCGGTACCTTCATCTACGGACTCCCGGCCGCAAAGGATCAGGTCATACTTTCGTGTTGAGATAAACTTGGCCAGGACTATTGATGTCGAGTATACGTCCAGATCGTCAAAGGCTGCGTCACAGATATGTATTGCTTCGTCAGCCCCCATTTTCAGGCAGGCTCTCAATACCTCTTCTACTCTGGGCGGACCCAGGCTGACTACCGTAACTTTTCCCCCATCCCTCTCTCTAATTTTGATAGCTTCGCTAACTGCTACCTCGTCTACGGGATCCAATATATAGCGGAAATTATCCAGGGTGCCGGTTTCTATATTAAATTTAACGATGGTCGGGTCAGGAACCTGTTTTACGCAAACTATGATATTCATAGCTTAAAATAACACAGTAATATTGTCAGGAGCTTGGCTTTATTAATACGCGCAACTGTTTTGTAAGTTCAGGTATTATCTTCTGCATATCTCCAACCAGCACAAGATCAGCCATCTTGGCTATCGGAGCATTGCGGTCAGTATTGATTGCCACCATTAACTGTGAGCCTTTTATACTGAGGGTATGGTGGAAGGCCCCGGAGATGCCGCATATCAGGTAAAGCTTGGGAGCTATGGTTTTCCCGGTTAACCCGATTCTCCTTTCGTCAGCTATCCATCGCTCGTCGGTAGCACGTCTGCTGCCGCCGATAGAGGCGCCCAGAATCCTGGCTAACTCTTCGATAGGTTTGAGATTTTCGGCGCAGGACAGTCCTTTACCCACTCCTATGACAATCTCAGCCTCACTGACGCATACTGCGCAGGGGTCCGCTTTTAAATAATCAATCAGCCTTGTCCTGTTATTTTCTAAATCGATGTTCA
>JAJYLC010000058.1:13525-16091 GCA_021787935.1 Chloroflexota bacterium
GCATTCGATGACTTTGGGGGTCTTTATTCCCCTGGCTTTCTGGATAGTCAGCAATTGAGGGTCTACAGTCGCTACCAATGGTTTTTTGAGGATAACTACTGTTTCCTGTGCTTTTCCGCTGTGTATAGGCCTTCGTGCCGTCAATTTCTTTCCTGCATCTACTTCGATTTCAGTATAACGGGCTAGCAAACCCACTCGAAGTCTGGCGGCAAGCCTGGGGGCTAAGTCATTTCCCATCGGTGTTGTGGCAAAGAGGATGACTGAGGGCTGGTTTAAATTGACTGCTTGCGTCAGCACATCAACGTACGCATCAGCAGTATACTGTTCCAGGCGGTTATCTTCTATAACGAACGCTTTATCGATTCCATAAGGGGCGAGCTCTGCTACCAGTTCCTTAATCTGAGAGCCTATGATTACTGTTGCTGACTCTTCACCCAGCTTTGCGGCAATGGACTTGGCCTCTCCAGCGAGTAAAAAGGCTGCCTTTTCTAACTTACCGTCCTTATGCTCTGCGATAAACCAAACGCCTTTGCTGGCATTCTTCTCTGGAGAATCTGGGTTTTGCTGGCCTATTCTCTGGTCTTTTTCCACCATGAATGTACTCTAGTGGACAGCCATCGCGTGCGACAAAGCTGCAGGGGCAGCCCCTGGTAGCTAGCTGTCATTCAAAATTATACCACAATGACGATTGTTACCCAAGGGGCTGCCCCTGCCGGCTATTGCATATTCAATTCTAGCACGGTCTACGTGTCTTGACTACTTCTCTCCGCCTCCTATATCCACCTTCCTACGGTGTGCCCGTCTCTGTTAGCACTGCCCATCGTGTGTGGATTCCGTGCGTCTCCAATCTTGTAAAGCTCCTTGACCTTGCCCTCGAGCTCATTGTAGAGATTATCAACCGGGTTCTTGCCAGCTATCAGTACCACGGTATCTACGTCGGTTATCTCTCTCGCATCCATGGTATGTATATCGATTACCGTGAGGGTCTTGTCTGCAATCATGAATAAGAAGGTTTGTGGAGTGAGCACTACCCCTTTCTTCAGAATTCTCGGTATGGAGTGGAACCAGGTCTGGTCTTTTATCTGGTCCAGGCTGCCTACAAAAGGAGTCGGCGCAATTATCTGCACCTGAGCGCCCTTGTCGGCCAGAATCTCGGCAATGGCTATAGCAGTGATGTCCTGTCTGGCATCCCAGATGACCGCTTTTTTACCGATCTTAGCTTTCCCCAGGATAACATCGCTGGGGGTGAACACATTATCCTGCTGCCAGCCTACTACTTCGGCAGTGCTCTGGCCGGAAAAGGCATTGCGCGCCCATTCAGCGCCGGTGGCGACTATCACGACATCAGGCTTGGGTTTCATGTCCAGAATCATCTGAGCGGTTACTTCCTTACCCAGGACAATTTTTACACCAGCCTTGGGAAGCTGTATCTTCTGCCATCTGACGAGGCCTCCCATTTCCTCCCTGCCCGGCAGCTTCTCGGCCTGCAGGGCTTGCCCGCCTAATTCCTGGGCTTTCTCATAGAGGGTTACATCGTGACCTCTCAGTGCGGCTACTCTGGCTGCCTCCAATCCTGCAGGGCCTCCGCCGACAACCACTACCTTCTTCTTGGCGGCAGCCTTTTTCAACCCTCCGATGCCCCACCCCATATGCTCCATGCCGATAGTAGCGTTTACTATGCACCTGATAGGCTGCCCGTCCATCATGTATTTTACACAGTTCTGATTATCGCCCTGGCAGGGTCGAATATCATCCAGCCTTCCCTCTCTCGCCTTGTTGGGCAGTTCCGGGTCGGCGATGAGCGGCCTAGCCATAGATATAATATCGCATTTGCCTTCCGCGAGCAGGCTTTCCGCCAGCAGCGGGTCGTTAATCCTGCCCACCGCGACTATGGGGATGTTCTTCACCACCTCTTTTATCTGTTCGACAGCATACATCTGGTAGGCAGGCGGTAGATAGTGCGGGCCAAAGTACATGTGCATGGACTGGGTCTCTCTACCCACACCACAGATCAGGTAGTCCAGCTTCTTGTCCTTATCCAGCCATTTAGCAAGCTGCACTGCTTCATCCGGCACAATGGAGCCGGGCAGCAGGTCATCTACAGTTAGCGTGTAGCCGATGGACTTGTTTTTGCCGATCACTTTTCGAGTAAGCTCGATGGTCTCCATGAGCAGCCGTGCGCGGTTCTCCAGAGAGCCGCCATATTCATCGGTGCGCCTGTTAATTGTGCCTGACAGGAAATCTGCAATTATTCCGGAGTGGTTATGGATGTCTATCCCGTCAAAGCCAGCCTCCATTAAATTTTCACAGCAAATACGGTGATAGTCAAAATACTCCTTTAAATCCTCTTTGGTTATCGGTTCCCACATCTCGTCGGCGAAGTTGGCATCCGGGGTACATGACGGACCCCGTTTGTTCCCCAGATCGATGGAATAAATCTGGAAGCTGCACTTGGCTCCATGTTCATGAATACCATTTGCAATCTTCTTCATGCCCGGTATTATCTCTTTCTGCCAGGCCCAGATATGACGGTCGAAGTGTCCGCCGTTGGGTCTCATGAGATCGG
>JAJYLC010000059.1 GCA_021787935.1 Chloroflexota bacterium
CAAGTCCGAAGCTATCGCCCATGTCCGGAGAGGCGTCGCCAGCAGCGATATCCTGGCTGGCTTGAATGAAGCCATCGCCACTCGATGCCTCAACCTCCTTTTAAAGGTTTCTATCGAGAAAGACTTTACCATTACTGGCGGCATCGCCAAGAATAAGGGCATGGTGGCTAAAATCTCCGAGAAGGTCGGCCTTGAGCCGCTGCTGGCTGACGACCCGCAAATTATCGGGGCACTGGGCGCAGCCCTGTTCGCCCAAGAAAGGTATATGGGTAAGGAGTCCCGAGAAGAAGCAAAGTTACAGTACGGATACAACGACGGAACAGGTGACTACTATATTACCATCGATTCAGGCAAGTGCGACGGGTGTGGTAAATGCGTACGCGCTTGTCCGGCGGCTGTTCTTGAGATAGTGCAGGAGGATGGCCGTAAACCTAAAGCTAGAGTAACCGAGGCAGCGCGAAAACGACTGTCGATATTATGTCCCGGTTACCATGTATGCAGTAGCTCTGGTAAGGAAAACTGTCGGAGTGTTTGTCAGCACGATGCTATCAGTCTTAGCTGGTAAGAGCACAAGATATTGGAAGCAATGAACGAAACAACACAGCAAAAGGTGGGATATGAGAAGCTCGCCGCAGGCTGCGTGTTCGCGCAGCCTGCTTCCGGGTGGATAGCGATAGGGTGAAAGCATACATCAACGCGGTTGATGCGTGAGGAGGCCGTATTATCTGGGGGGGACCAGCTTTATACTGTCATTTACAGCGCAGAGCAAGTCAGCAGTACTCTGTGAAAAGAAAAAGAAAGTGAAGGTGGAAGACGATGAAGATAGCCGTTGATGCCATGGGGGGCGATTTTGCCCCTGAAGAAATCATCAAGGGGGCAGTCTTGGGAGCCAGAGAGCACGGTATCGGCGTTATTCTGGTCGGGCCACAGGAACGTATTCAAGCGGAGTTGGCAAAATACGATACTTCTGGACTCGAGATTAACATAGTGCACACCGACGAATACTTGCTCGGAGGCGAACATCCAGCCTACGCCATGCGCGCAAAAAGAAATGCCTCGATTATGGTAGCCACCAAACTGGTCAGAGATGGGAAAGCGGCGGCAGTAGTGGGTGCTGGGCCCACGGGGGGTATATTTGTCGCAGCCTTAGGGGTGCTGGGTACCCTAGAAGGCCTTTCACGACCGGTCATCGGCGGGGAGTTCCTGGGATTCGCTCCCGAGACAGCAGTGTTTGATTTGGGTGGCAATGTTGATTGCCGCCCAGACCAGCTTCTAGACTTCGGCATTATTGGCATGGTGTACACCCGCAAGTGGCTAAACATACCCAACCCGACGATTGCCCTGCTCAGTAATGGTGCCGAGGAAGGGAAAGGTAATTCATTGAGCCGAGAAACTTACGACCTTTTTAAGAAGTCCGGTTTGAATTTTGTGGGCTATGTGGAAGGCCATGATATTGCCCATGGCAAAGCTAACGTCATTATCTGTGACGGTTTTGTGGGCAACGTGGTAATCAAGTTCTGTGAGGGGCTGGGTGATGTTATCTCCCAGTGGCTCGAGAAGAGACTGCTGGAAAAGCTATCTAAGGATGAAGCCAGTGAGATTGTGACTGCCTTAAGAAAGGCGACTGCCCCGGCTGATACCGCGGGCGGTGGGCCGCTATGGGGTATTAACGGCGTTGTTTGTAAAGCACACGGCCGCAGCAAAGCACCGGAAGTGGCCGGCACCATCGGCACCGCCAAACGCGCCGTAGAAATAGACCTTGTCGGTACTTTCAAGACAGAACTGGCCACGATTAGAAGCGCCCTGAATATTGTTAGTCCAAATGTTTGAGTAAAGGAGTTTAGAAATGTCCGTTAACACGTCAGTTGAAGAAACAGTGAAAAAGATTGCGCAAAGGATACTACGCAAGAAAGATATTGCTTTTGCTCCAACCACTACCTTTAAGGACTTTGGGGCTGACTCTCTGGACATTGTACAGATATTAGTGGCAGTAGAAGACACTTTTGATATTGAGTTGGATGATGAACAACTGCGAAATATTAATGATACAGCCGGATTTATTGCCTATATTGAAAGCAAAATAGCTGAGAAGAATAAGAAGTAAGCTAGATAAGATAATATATGGCTCTGAATGGTAAGGTTGCGCTCATAACGGGCGGTTCGAGAGGCATTGGCCGGGCGATAACGCTCAAACTAGCCTCAGAAGGCGCCGATGTCATCATCAACTTCTTTCGCAAGCGGGGGACCGCCGAGAGTACCGCTGAGACCGCCCGCAGTCAAGGAGTAACTGCCCATATCATTAAAGCCAATCTCGCCGAACCAGAAAAGATTGACCGGATGTTTACTGAAATCGAGAATATGTTCGGACGATTGGACATTCTAGTCAATAATGCTGCTTCCGGCGTAGCCCGTACCGCTATGGAGCTGGACTTTGATGCCTGGGACTGGACAATGAACGTTAATGCCCGGGCTGCCTTGCTCTGTACACAAAGAGCAGCTCGCTTAATGAGAAATGGAGGCGTCATTGTCAATATCTCCAGCCTCGGCTCCCGATTGGTCATGCCAATTTATACTGCAGTGGGCGTTTCCAAGGCTGCGCTCGAAGCTCTTACCCGTTATCTGGCTATCGAGTTGGCGCCCCTTGGGATAAGGGTGAATGCTATTGCGGCAGGGCCAGTAGAGACGGAGGCTCTGAAACTATACACGACTGACCCTGGAATACCCCAGCAAATGGTCACAAGCACGCCAGCCGGCCGTATGGTGCAGCCGGAAGACGTGACGAATGTGGTCGCCTTCCTGTGCAGTGATGCTGCCAGCATGATAAGGGGACAGATTATTATTGTTGACGGTGGAGCATCACTGACTTCACTCGGTTATACTCCTCCTGGAGACAAAGGAGCCCAAAGTGCCTCTACCTAGAGTGGTAATTACGGGAATGGGTGCCATTACCCCTCTGGGACTAACCGTAGAAGCATACTGGCAAGGGCTCATCAGCGGAAAGTCAGCTATCGGCCCAATAACGAAGTTTGATGCCAGCAAATATCCTGCCAAGGTAGCGGCCGAAGTAAAGGGATTCGAGCCTACGAATTATATGGGCATCAAGCGCGTTGACCGAACCGCTCTTTGTGCTCAATACGCCATTGCGGCTACCAGGATGGCTCTGAGTGATGCCCGGTTGGATATGGCCCAGGAGAGACCCGAAAGGCTGGGTTTGGTCATTGCCACGAGCGGTGCCATGGACCTCCTCATTGACCAAGGTGAAGTCCTTAGAAACCGCGGCCCAATGCGCGTAGACCCATTATTAATCAGCAAGGTCTCTCCGAGTATGGTATCGGCTATCGTTGGGCTGGAATTCGGTTTGAGGGGCCCCAATAGCAGCCTGAACAGCGCTTGCGCCAGCGGCAATGACGCCCTGGGTACAGCCTTGAACTTGCTGCGCCTGGGGCATGCCGATGTCATGGTCGCTGGTGGTACCGAAACTCAGGTAAACCCGCTGGCCGTCGCCATCACCGGGCGTGTCGGCGCCCTCAGTCGCGAGCCCGATCCGAAGAAGGCCTGCCGTCCTTTTGACCTCGAACGCGACGGGATGGTTTTTGGAGAAGGGGCGGCCATGTTAATATTGGAGACCCTCGAGCATGCCCAGCAGCGCGGCACACCGGTACTTGCTGAGTTGGCCGGAGCCGGCTGGTCGTTCGATGCTCTCAATGAGACAGTGCCCGACCCAAATCAAGAGGCCATCGCCATGAAGATGGCCCTTCGCGATGCTGGCATTTCACCGCAGGCGGTTGATTATATCAATGCCCACGGTACCAGCACCAAGTTTAACGATGCCGCCGAGACTAAAGCCATCAAGCTGTTCTTTGGCGAGCATGCCTATCAAGTGCCTGTCAGTTCGAATAAGTCTATGATCGGGCATTTAGCCTGCGCGGCCGGTGCGGTGGAAGCGATTGCTGCTGTGATGACCGTAAAGGAGGGTATCATTCCACCGACAATCAACTACGCCACGCCGGACCCAGAATGTGACCTGGATTATGTGCCGAATGTCGCCCGTCGGCAGAAAGTGAATGTTTGCCTCTCCAACTCGTTCGGTATGGGTGGGCAGAATTGCTGTGTGGTCATAAAACGATTCTCCTGAAAAAAGGAATGTGGGAATTGAATGATCCGGACAAAAAAGTAGCCCTCGTGACCGGCGCATCTCGTGGTCTGGGGAGAGCCATTGCCATTAAGCTGGCAACCTGCGACATCAAAGTGGCCATAAACTACCTGGCTAACGACGAAGAGGCAAAGAAGGTAGCTCAAAAAATTGGGACTTCAGGCGGTATGGCGATGTTGTACAGGGCAGACGTCTCCGATGCTAACGCTGTCCGCCAGATGACCCGACAAATCGCTAAGGAATGGGGCAAGATTGATATCCTGGTAAACAATGCTGGCATTGTCCGGGATGCCTTCCTACTCCATATGCCGGAAGGTACCTGGGATGAGGTTATGAATACTAATCTACGTGGTGCCTATTTATGCACCAAATACGCGCTGCGCTCGATGATGGAACAGGGCTGGGGAAGAATCATTAACGTCGCTTCCTTGGCTGGCCTAGTGGGGAATGCCGGACAGGCAAACTACTCTGCGGCTAAGGGCGGCCTGATAGCTTTTACCAAGGCTATGGCTCGTGAGGTCGGCCCAAGGAATATCACCGTAAATGCAATTGCGCCGGGCTTCATCGGTACCGAGATGACGGGCAAATTACCGCAGGAAGCTAAGGATGCCATACTGCCGCGCATTTCTCTGGGGCGTTTCGGTGCAGCCAGTGACGTCGCCGAACTGGCAGCTTTTCTCGCCAGCCAAGCGGCTGGCTATATCACAGCACAGGTTATCTGTATAGATGGCGGTCTAATCTAAGGAAGTTTAGCGTTATCCTAAACTTGAGGTCGGAGGGACGAAAGCAAGTCAGCCCAATTATCCCTATATTATCCCTGTAGAATAGCCTTTTTAGACCGCTCATGGCGGGTAAAGGGAGAGAGTCATGCAGGAAAATATACCTTTGAAGGAGCTGATTAATCTTAACGGCAAAGGCGCCATCATTACCGGCGGGGCTATGGGTCTCGGTTTGGCTATTTCCCGCAGACTTGCTGAGGCAGGAGCTAAGGTGCTAATAGCTGATCTTAATGCTAGCGAAGCTAGAAATGCATCTGCCGAGCTTAATTCTTTGGGGTATGACACGAAATTTATTGAATGTAATGTGAGTAGAGAAGAAGACGTGAAAGAGATGATTTCTGACGCTGCCAAGATTATAGGTAGTATCGACATACTAGTTAATAATGCTGGCATTTATCCCCGGAAACCGCTGGAAGAAATGACCGGTAAGGATTTCGAGCAGGTGATTTCAGTGAACTTAATGGGAACGTTTTTGTGTAGCCGATACGCCATCAAGGAAATGATTGAAAAACAGCAAGGAGGATGCATCATCAATATTGCTTCAATTGGGGCTGTTCATCCTTCATCCACCGGAATGTCTGCATATGATGCTTCCAAGGGTGGCGTGCTAATGCTAACCAAGAGTATGGCGCAAGAAGTTGGCTCACACGGGATTCGGGTCAATGCTATCGCCCCGGGAGTTGTTAAGACACGGGGGGTTCTCTCACAAACTGGAGCATCCCAAGACAGGACTCAGCTAAGGGAACTCAAGTCTTTTATATCTCGCATTGCTCTGGGTAGGATGGGTGATGCTGATGATATCGCTAGGGTGGTTTTATTCCTGGCATCGGATCTGTCCTGTTATGTCACCGGTGATCTAATTGTGGCTGACGGTGGCTATTTGGTGTCCTGAACACAACTTCAGTTCTTTAGCCTGAACCGTATCTGCTCCTAGTCCTTCGAAGACAGACAAAAAGGCAGATAAAAATAGTAAGCTCCTCTGCAGCATTAGGCGGCGACCAGATTGTATTTATTGCACACACTGAGTAGAGAAAGACTTTCGTGAGAAGCTTCATCAGGGATGTAAAGGTGACTGGCGATGAGGTTTTCACGCCTCCACTGCCGTCAGAGTGTCTTCCTACCGAGGAAACAGGAGTTTTGTTTCTCGTACGTTATGGTGGGCGGAGAAGGATTTGAACCTTCGACCCCTACTTTATCAGAGTAGTGCTCTAACCACTGAGCTACCCGCCCGGGCCTGAGTCTTGATAAGCGCGGTTTGATTATAGCATGCGAGAGCTTGCCTAATCAACATAGAAGTCTATAACAATCACCTGCCACTAATCCCCCTTTATTACCACGAGCACGCAGGGATTAGCCGTTCTTAGCACATTATTGGTATAATAGTAATAGAACCCAGCCTTTTCTTGAAAGGAGAGGCTTGAAGATAATTCGACCGGACAAGGGAGAGGTCTTCGATATCGAACTCGATGAGGATTTGCTTCGCCGTAATCAAAAGCTGGCAGAAGAGAACAAAAAACTCTTGGACAGCCATAAAATTCTGGCGATTGATATTATGGGCTCGGTAGGTTCCGGCAAGACCTCTCTGGTAGTTCAACTGGTGAAGTACCTGAAGAGCAAATACCGTATAGCTGCTTTAGCCGGCGATACTGCTACAACTATAGACGCTGAGCGAATAAAGTCGGCTGGGGCGGAGGTCATGGAGATAAACACAGGAAAAGAATGCCACCTCGACGCTAACCTGATCAAAAAGGCGCTGGGGGAACTGAACCTGGACAAAATAAATCTGCTCTTCATTGAGAATGTGGGAAATATTATCTGCCCGGCCGATTTCCCTCTGGGCTCTCATAAACGCATTGTAGTGCTTTCCCTCACCGAGGGCCCTTATGTAGTGCTGAAACACCCCTTCTCTTTTATTGATGCGGATGTTATAGCTATAAACAAGGTAGACCTCTCCCAAGCCACAGGCATCGCGCCTGCCGAGTTCGAGAAACAGCTTCATGAGCTGAAGCCATCTCTGAAAACGGCGCACACAAACTGTGCTACCGGAGAAGGCATAGCCAAAGTAGCGAAGGCTCTGGGGTTATAGTTTGCCAAGGGTAGTCTAGAGCACCCGCTCCAGGCAAAGTTGGAGCAGACGCGCCAACCTACTCGCACTTATGAAGGTGGGAATTTGCACGAAGTCTCCATCTCGCACGCAATAGCCGATGTAGTCCTCAAGGAGTCGGAGAAACAAGAGGCCAAGAAAATATTGCTGGTAGAGCTCGAAATCGGTGAGCTTTCTCTGCTCAATCCCGAGCAGGTGGAGTTCTGGCTCAAGCTCGCCTTTGAAAAGACCCCTGCCAGCGAGGCCGAACTAAAGATAGAAACGATAAAGCCGGAGGTCCATTGCTCCGCATGTGGATACGAGGGGACACTTGAGGTCAAGGATGATCCGCTTTCCCACTTCCTCATCCCCATTTTTCAGTGCCCCAAGTGCGGGTCAGGCGAAATAGCAGTCAAACGCGGTAGAGAGTGCCGTGTTAAGAAGATTGAAATCCTGACCTGAGTACTACTGAAGAACGACGCGAGATTTCATGTCATTCCCGCGCAGCTGGGAATCCAGATGGCCCCATAGTAGCTTAAGGCCAAATACGAGATTCTTCGCTAAAGCTCAGAATGACATAATACACCAAGCCTTATATTTCCGAAGACAAAAGGGGGCATCCTTACTCGGAAGGATGCCCCCATAAAATTACGCGCAAAAAAAACACCTTAACCTCTGGACAGTGGAAGGAGAGTATTATCTCGGAATTACAATGGAGTTTCCTCCACTGACCGACCTGGGACTTCTGAGGCCGAAGCCTCGAAAGCTCCCTAGAAAGGAGGTGATCCAGCCGCAGCTTCCGCTACGACTACCTTGTTACGACTTCGTCCCAATTACCAGCCCCACCCTGGGCGACTACCTCCTTGCGGTTAGCACATCGACTTCAGGTGTTGCCGGCTTTCATGACGTGACGGGCGGTGTGTACAAGGCCCGAGAACGTATTCACCGCAGTATGCTGACCTGCGGTTACTAGCAACTCCAACTTCATGGAGGCGGGTTTCAGCCTCCAATCCGAACTGGGGGTAGTTTTGATGAGATTAGCTCCGGATCGCTCCTTGGCAACTCTCTGTACTACCCATTGTAGCGTGTGTGTAGCCCAAGACGTAAGAGCCGTGCTGACTTGACGTCATCCCCACCTTCCTCCCCTTCTAAAGGGCAGTCTTGCCAGAGAAATCAACTGACAACGAGGGTTGCGCTCGTTGCGGGACTTAACCCAACACCTCACGGCACGAGCTGACGACAGCCATGCAGCATCTGTGCACCCGTCCCGAAGGAGGGGCAGACTTCTCTGCCTTTCAGGTGCATGTCAAGTCTTGGTAAGGTTCTTCGCGTTGCGTCGAATTAAACCACACGCTCCGCTGCTTGTGCGGGCCCCCGTCAATTCCTTTGAGTTTTAGCCTTGCGGCCGTACTCCCCAGGCGGGACACTTATAGCGTTAACTTCGGCACGGAGGGGGTCGATACCCCCCATACCTAGTGTCCATAGTTTACGGCGTGGACTACCAGGGTATCTAATCCTGTTTGCTCCCCACGCTTTCGCGCCTCAGCGTCAGGAACAGCCCAGGAGGCCGCCTTCGCCACTGGTGTTCCTCCCGATATCTACGCATTTCACCACTACACCGGGAATTCCACCTCCCTCTGCTGTCCTCAAGCCCACTAGTTTCGATTGACCGCTCCCAGTTAAGCCGAGAGATTTCACAACCGACTTAATAGGCCGCCTACGCGCTCTTTACGCCCAATAAATCCGGATAACGCTCGCCTCCTACGTATTACCGCGGCTGCTGGCACGTAGTTAGCCGAGGCTTATTCGTTAGGTACCGTCAGAACTTCTTCCCTAACAAAAGGGCTTTACGACCCGAAGGCCTTCTTCACCCACGCGGCGTTGCTGCGTCAGGCTTTCGCCCATTGCGCAAAATTCCTTGCTGCTGCCTCCCGTAGGAGTCTGGGCCGTATCTCAGTCCCAGTGTGGCTGGACATCCTCTCAGACCAGCTACCCGTCATCGGCTTGGTAGGCCGTTACCCTACCAACTACCTGATAGGGCGCAAGCCCATCCTCAAGCGCCTTGCGGCTTTGATGCCGAAATATTATTCTCAGCGCATTATGCGGTATTAGCCCCAGTTTCCCGGGGTTATTCCCCACTCAAGGATAGGTAACTTACGCGTTACTCACCCGTCTGCCACTATCCACCTTGCGGCGGATCGTTCGACTTGCATGCATAAGGCACGCCGCCAGCGTTTATCCTGAGCCAGGATCAAACTCGCAGTTAAAAACCTTACTTCCTTCCACTATCCAGTTGTTAAGGTGCTCTAGACAAATTTATAGTTTAAGCTATCCCAATTAGTTTGTCAAGTTAATTTTGAGATTCCTAAATAGCCTCAAAAATATTGTTTCTGTGTCTATTACGCAGGATTTTTAACAGGTTTTCGTAACTCTGTCAAGTCCTTCCAGGATGTCTTCCTAGAGATTTTCCAACCACCAGAAAGCTTACATGCCAGCAACCTTCGCTAAAGTTGACAACCACACCTCACAATGGTAATGTAGAGTTAAGGTTTAAAGGCTCTTACTGTAGCATCTGGAGGAACATAGTGAAAGATCAAGCAACGACCAAGACGAAGGTGGAGGCTGCCCTGGCTAAGATCAGACCTCACCTGCAGGCTGATGGTGGCGACGTCGAGCTTATAGACGTCAGCAACGGCACGGTAAAGGTGAAGTTGACCGGAGCCTGCGGGGGATGCCCCATGGCGGCTATGACCCTGCACCGGGGTGTGGAACGCGTGATAAAGGAGCAGGTACCCGAGGTACGCGAGGTAGTCGAAGTCTAAAGAGTTTGAGGCGGCGTTGCACCCTGCGGGTGCAACGCCTCTATTTATTCTTCAAATAGCCACGCTAGCATCTGCCCTTATGCTCCTTTATCCAGCTCAAAAGCCTTATGCAGGGCGCGTACTGCATCAGTTATCTTAGCCTCGTCGATAATACAGGTTATCTTTATCTCCGAAGTGGTGATCAATTCGATATTTATGCCCGCTTCGCAAAGGGCGCGGAACATCATCGCTGCATACCCCGCTGCAGTCTGCATACCGGAACCAACGACACTCACTTTCGCCAGCTTGCTATCGCTGACGCACTCCCTGGCTTTAATAGATTTGACCACAGGCTCGATTACCTTCATCGCCTTCTTAAGGTCTGTTCTGGCAACAGTGAAAGTCAGGTCGGTGATACCCTTTATGCTCGCATTTTGAACTATGGTGTCAACGCTTATGTTCGCCTTAGCCAGGGGGTCGAATATGGCACTGGCGATCCCCGGCTTGTCGGGGACACCGACAACGGTCACTTTAGCCACATTCAGGTCATGAGCAATTCCTCTCACCTTATTCCGAGCTTCCATTGAAACGCCTCCGTGGATAAGTGTACCTGGATTATTGCCGAAACTAGAAGCCACCAGTATAGGCATCTTGTATAATTCGCCCAACTCCACAGCCCGTGAGTGCATAACCTTGGAACCGAGGGACGCCAATTCCAGCATCTCCTCATAGCCTATATCATCGAGTTTCCTCGCTTCAGGGACAAGCCTGGGGTCTGCAGTATAGACACCATCCACATCGGTGTATATCTCGCACGTATCCGCCCCCAGAGCTATAGCCAGAGCCACCGCGGTGGTGTCGGAGCCGCCGCGGCCCAGCGTGGTGATATCCATTTTGTCGGTAATTCCCTGAAAACCGGCGACTATCACGATCCTGCCTCTATCAAGTTCCTTATGTATACGCCGGGGGTCAATTCCTAAAATGCGTGCACGGCTATGAACAGCATCGGTTTTTATCCCAGCCTGAGCACCACTCAAGCTTATCGACTTCGCTCCCATGGTCTTCAGTGCCATGGCGAGCAAGGTACAGGACACTATCTCGCCGGTGGAGAGAAGAAAGTCCAACTCCCTCTCATCGGGTTCGTCCGAGACCTGCTGGGCAAGTTTGATCAGGTTGTCGGTGGTCTTACCCATGGCTGAGACCACCACCACCACCTGCTTACCCTTCTCTTGCGCTTCTATGGCCCGCCGGGCTACATTCTTAATCTTGTCGGCGTCGGCAACTGAGCTGCCGCCGTATTTCTGTACCACAATTGCCATTATTTGCTCCCCTGTACCAGCTTATTCATGATAGTATAGCCATCTTTAACAAAAATTCCAGAGTTTTTCGCCTCTCTTTCGCTGAATGCTCCGGCACTTACGGCCCTGAAACCACTGCCCCAGAGCACGAACGGAACAGGGTCCGCGACATGGGTCTGTACCTCGATAGGCGTGGCATGGTCGGGCAAGGCCAGTACCCGCAGGCTGTCTTTCTTATAGGCAAGGATTCGACCCATAACCTCTTTATCCACACACTCGATGGCTTTTATCTTGTCATCGATATGACCGCCGTGGGCAGCCTCGTCGGGCGCTTCGATATGGATAATCACCATGTCATGCTTATCAAGCGCCTTCATGGCACCCTCTACCTGTTCAGGAAAATCGTTGTCCATGCCATCCGTCACCCCTGGGATATCCAGTTTTTTTATCCCGGCCATCTTAGCCAGGCCCCGAAGCAGGTCAACCCCTGAGGTCATGGCAGCACTGAGTCCATATACGTTACTGAAGGAAGGAAGCTTGGGTATCTCGCCGCTGCCCCAGAAAAGCCAGATCATGGTAGCAGAAGGCTCTCCACGAGCTTCACGAGCCTTGTTCACCGGATGGCTGCGCAGCACTTCTATAGAGCGCTTCATGAAATCCCGCAGCAGGTCGCTGCCAGCCCCGTGCGGGAGATACTCGGCGATAGGCTTGTTGGGAATGTCATGGGGCGGCGTGCAGGTGGCCTGAAGCGTCTCCGTGTGTCCTTTTATCTTGCAGATGTGCCTGTAGCTGACACCAGGATAGAAATGTATTGTCTCATTACCCAGATTCTTATTCAGCGCATCGATCAGGGCATGGGCTTCGCCGTCGCCGATGTGCCCCGAGCTGTAGTCCCACATCCTGCCATCTTGAACCGAGACCAGATTGCAGCGAAAGGCAACCTCGCCTTTGTTTATAGGTACGCCCATGCTGGCAGCCTCGATAGCGCTCCTGCCTTTGTAGTAAACCCTCGGATCGTAGCCGAGTATGGACATGCAGGCGCAGGCGCTGGAGGGTTCCATACCCTCCGGCACGGTCTGCGCTAGTCCCATGTTACCTTCACGCACCATTCGGTCGAGGTTGGGGGTACGCGCCAGCTCCAGGCAAGTCTTTCCGCCACGTTCTGCCAGCGGCCAGCCCGAGGAACCATCTATTATGACAACACAGTATTTCATAGTAGATTAAGTATAGCTTTGTAGAGGATTCAATTCAAGGAGAACTCTACTTCGCGGTTAGCTGCCCGGTGATTTTGGGTATAGCACAGCCCGAGATTTATGTCGCATGAATTTTATTAAATTTTGGGTCGCTGACGGGGGCTTCCGGCTCATCCTTCGGCTTCACTCAGGACAGGGCCTTCGGCTGAACGTAGATTTCAACCTCAAAAAGGGTATAACCCCAGTCCGGGTTCGTTTACACATTCTTCTATTTTTTCCCCAAGCTCCGGGGACTTTAGTCAGTTTCGGCCCTTCGACAAGCTCAGGACAAGCTCCATTCGACTGCGCTCAGGGCAGCTCCATTCGGCTTTCCTTCGACTTTCCTTCGACAAACTCAGGACAGGGCTCAGGGCAGGCATGTCGCCGCTACTGACAGATGGAAGTAGTGAGGGGATGTCCCGACTCCCCAGCGTTTCCGGTCTTTCACGGAACCCGCACCACAATATGGTTTTGGGGTAATCATAGAACATCAGTTCGCATGATGTCAAGAGGAAAATGACGCGGGAATAGCTCATAGCTCGTAATTCAAGGGCACAGCATGCTGTGCCCCTACACGGCTTGGAGCGGGTGCTCCAAGCTATCCGATGGGAGCCTGGATTCCTGCTCCCTGATCAGGTCAGGGACAAGTTCCGCAGGAATGGCACGGAGGGCGACCCAATGGGTCGCCCCTACATGTCGTGACAGGAGTCACGACGCTACATTTCCGTTCATGGTTCGACAGGCTCACCACGAACGGGATAGCACCCTGGAGGTTAAATCCACCTTACCCCCTCCTCGGTCTAGGCCAGGGACAGGTTTACGAAAGGAGGAGACTTATACCCCTCATCCTTCGGTCTCTCCCAGGACAGGCTTTTATCTCTCCCGCAAGGGGAGAGAGGATTTAGCACGGCATGCAGTGCCCCCTACCGGGAGAGCGAGGGGGTTTTCAGGAGATAGCGACCGTCCTCGGTGGGAAATACCTCTCTTAGAGGCAAGGTGCTGCCAGACTCGATAGCAGTGAAACCATATTTATCGCGAATGCGGTCTATAGCCTGGTTGAGCTGCTCTAGCCCCTCCGCCCAGGGCTCGAACATATTGAGCTGTCTTCCCTCAACCAGGTTCGATACGCCGATGCCGATGAGCCGCACCAGCACAGCCCTGTGATCGATTTCCCTATCTAATAATTTGCAGCCTACATCGTAGATAGCCCGGTCGGTATCAGCGGCTTGCCTCAAGGTATGGCTGCGGGTTATAGTCTCGAAATCAGTGTACCTGAGCTTCAAGGTTATGCACCGCGTCTGTCTGCCCTGAGCGCGAAGCTCGGCGCCCACCCGCTCGCTCAGATAATGCAGCATAGCCTTAAGGAAAGCGCGGTCGAGAGTATCCTGAGCAAAAGTGGTGGAGCGGCTTATAGACTTGGGCGGCCCTGACGCTGCTTCCACCTTACTGTTATCTATGCCGTGGGCATGGCGGTGCAGCACCTCACCCCATATGCCGAAGGTCTGCTTCATAAAAGATAAGGGCAGGCGGCTAAGCCCGCCTATGGTTTTAACGCCCATCTTCTTCAACGCCATCTCGCCCTTAGCTCCCACACCCGGTAGTTTGTCAACGGGCAGCGGCGCCAGAAAAGCCCGCTCCTGCCCGGGCGGGACTTCAATCAGCCCATCGGGCTTGGACAGGCCGGAGGCCACCTTGGCCACCACCTTCGAGCTTGCTATGCCTACTGAGGCTGTGATGCCCAGTTCGTCTTTTATCCGCTGCTTGATGCGCAGCGCAGTTTCTTTAGCAGGGCCGTAAATTGATTCAAACCCGGTGAGATCCAGATAGGCCTCCTCCAGCCCCAGCGGCTCGATATCGGGTGTGAACTCACCAAGGATGGCCATGAATCTTTCCGAGGCATCGCTGTAGCGATGGAAGTTGCCGCCCAGAAAGATAGCGTGGGGACACAGGCGATGTGCCTTCCCCAAAGGCATGCCTGACTTCAACCCGTAGGCTCGTGCTTCGTAGGAGGCGCAGGCGACCACGCCGCGGCCCCTGGGGTCACCACCGACTACCACAGGTTTGCCCCTTAGGGCAGGGTCGAGCACCTGCTCCACCGAGACAAAGAAAGCATCGAGGTCTATATGCAAAATACGCCGAGCCATTTCCCGTTTTCTACCAAATTTTTCTTGGAGAACATATGTTCTGTTATAGAATAAACCACTGCCCTCTTGCTGTCAAGCTTCTATAACAGGGTGTTTAGAAACACAATTACCATTCCGTGCTTGACACGGAATCCAGAAAACCCAGCTTCAAAATTACGGTGAAGGTATCTGGATACCGACTTTCGTCGGTATGGTAGACTCATTGCTAAACGATCTCTATACGCGGTACTTGACAAAAGAGGATTTATGGTTGCATAATGTAACCATTATGTAACCAAGGGGTGTCAAATGCGTGCCATCACTGTGAAGAACATTCCCGATGACCTGTATCAGCGTCTGAAGCAGAGCGCGGCGGAAAATCGGCGCAGCTTAAACAGCGAAATACTGGTCTGCATGGAGCGAACAGTGCAAAGTCAGAAGCATGAGAGCGTTAACGACATCCTTGCCAGGGCTCGCAAGATACGTCAGAAAACCGGAGGAACTCTGCTTACTGATAGGAAATTTAACAAGATGAAAACAGCAGGAAGGCCATGATCGTTGTAGACACAAACGTGATTGGCTATCTGTTCTTATCCAGCAAGCGAACTGACCAAGCCGAACAAGCACTCAGGAAAGATTACTATTGGGTTGCGCCTCCACTATGGCGAAGCGAGCTCTGCAATGTCCTAGCGACCTGCACAAATCAAAACTTAATAAACCTCGAAGATGCCCTCCTTGTTATCTCGGAAGCCGAGCAATTAATGAAAGATTCCGAATATGATGTTGCTTCAGAGCAAGTCCTCAGACTGGCAGCACAGAGCGGATGCTCCGCCTATGACTGTGAATTTGTAGCCTTAGCCATAGATTTGAATGCTCCTCTTGTCACTGTAGACAAGGAGATACTCGCTAAGTTCCCAGATGTAGCGATTTCTTTAGATAAATTTGTATCCAAATAGCAGGCAGTCTAAGACCACACCAAGAACCTCAACTACAGGCACGCTATTTGCCGGATTAGCATCGCACTAGCCGTTGATTTATCGCAGAAGAATGGCTATACTAACAACCACTTCAGACAAATA
>JAJYLC010000165.1 GCA_021787935.1 Chloroflexota bacterium
GCCACCTGCCACGACTATGCCCGCTCCCTCCAATTGCATTTCCAGAGGCGGCCCTTCAAACAGCTCTACAGTCCTAGCTTTAGGATTCTCTCCCTTTGCCTTGAAGGTAAGCTTTACTATCTCCCCCGTCTTCTTCTCGTTTCTTTCCGGTCGCGGAAATACACCCGGCCTGACGGTTGCCATCTGAGGACTTCTCAGGCAGTTGTACTCAACCAGTGTGTTCTCCGTTTGTCCGGGCACCAGCTGAACGAGCCTGGATTCTTGATTGATATACAGGTCAATGCAATGAGCGATAAGCCCGGTCCCAAGCCTGGCAGCCACTGCCGCCGAGAGCTCCCTTCCCAGTGCAGTAGCCCCTACCAGCAATATCTTCGGCTCACGACTCTTCACGATTTCGGCGAGAAGCTTGGCATAGAGGTTGCCTTCGTACAGCCGGAGTGTCGGGTGTTCCAGCAGGTAAACTTTGCTCGCCCCATAATGCAAGAGCTCTGCGGCCAGACCCTCGACTCCATCTCCGATCATTACGGCTGCAAGGTCTGCTCCCAGCTTCTCCGCCAATTCATGGCCCTTACCCAAAAGCTCGAGTGAGACATCCATCAGCTTTCCCTGACGCTGCTCACTCCAGACCCAGACCTCTTGGGCCGTGCTCATATCGCTCCCAACTCGACAAGCCTATCGACTGCTTTTCTTACCACTTCCTCAGGAGGCCCGGAAAGTATCTCCTTCCTGCGGTCGAAGCTCTTTTTGAACTCTCTCAGCGCACAACTGGGAGAGCCCTTGACTCCTATGTTCTGAGGTTCGGCACCTATCTCGTTTGCTGTGCAGATTTTTATCTCTTTCTCAGCCGCTGCCATTATTCCCCATACGGTAGGAAGCCGGGGCGAGTTAATCTCCTTCACTACTGATAGCACAGCCGGCAGCTCCACCTCCACTCTCATATAGCCATGCTCCAGAGCCCTCTCTACGAGGGACCTGTTTCCTTTTAGAATATCGATCTTTCTGACAGAAGTGACGTGAGGTATCCCAAGGATTTCGGCCAACTGTGGCCCCACCTGCCCCGTGGCGCCAGCAAGGGACTCGTTCCCGCAGAGGATCAGGTCGAAATGGCCGAGGCTACGTATGCCATAGGAGAGCGCATAGGCAGTGGCCAGACTATCGGCCTTAGCGAAGGCGTTATCACAGAGAAACATGGTCTCATCGGCACCCATCGCTATGGCCTCTTCAAGGGCTCGCCTCCCCGGAGGGGCATCCATAGTTAGAGCGGTAACCTTCCCTGACAGCTTTTCTTTAAGCCTCAGCGCCTCCTCCAGGGCATTCCTGTCCAGCGGGTTCAGGATAGACTGGCCTGGCTGTGGCTCCTGGGTTATCCTCCTGATGCAGACAATGATGTCCATTATCTGGTGATGCCACCTCCAATGACCACCTTCATAATCTCCTGAGTTCCGGCAGCAGGCAAAAGCTCCAGTGCGTCTCTCAGCCTGCGGGTAACCTGATACTCCGGGGTGGTCCCGGCGCCCCCCAGAATTCTCACTGTCTTTAACGCCACGTCGTTGGCGAGGTCGCAAGCATAGAGTTTGGCCCTGGCTATTTCGATTCCTGCCTCCCTTGCGTTCTTGCCCTGGTCCAGGAGACAGGCAGCCTTGTAGGTCAGCAGTCGCGCCGCCTCGATGCCTGTGCTGATATCCACCAGCATAAACTGGATTGCCTGCAGGTCGGCAACGCGCTTGCCATAAAGCTTTCTTTCCTTAGCAAATTTGAGAGCGATCTCATAGCATCCCTGGGCTATGCCTAGTCCTACACTTGCCGCACCCATTCTTCCCATAACTGCAATCCCACTCATGGTAACTCCCAATCCTTTGCCTTCCTGGCCAACCAGGTTTGCTTTGGGAATACGGCAATTGGTTAGAGCAAACTCATTTACAGGAATGGAACGAAGTCCCTCATGCTTATCCCTTCTGGAAATCTCAAATCCGGGGGTCCCCTTCTCTACTATGAAGACATTGAATTTGTCATCTGTCTTAGACGTTACACAGACCCAATCTGACGCTTCTACAAAGCTGATAAACAACTTCCTCCCATTGAGAATATATGCATCGCCATCGGCTTTCGCTGTCGTCTGCATGGCTGAGGGGTCAGAGCCGCCCGAGGCTTCGGTCAGGGCCGTAGCCATGATCTTTTCGCCTTTGCACAAAGGAGGAAGATATTTTTTCTTCTGGTCTTCTGTCCCGTCGGTCTCCAGCATATACATGCCTATGGAGCCTACCTGGAGGAAGAAACCGAGGGGAGGATAGGCCTTTGACACCTCTTCTATAGCTATGACTCGGGCCAGATGCCCCATCTCTGCGCCACCGTATTTCTTGGAGTTAACTATCCCGACCAGACCCAGACCTGCGGCTCGTTTTACCTCCCCAAAAGGAAATTTGCCCTTCTCATCCAGTTCCAAAGCTTTAGGCGATAGCTCTGCCTGCGCAAACTCACTCACCATGTTCCTGAGCATTTCGTGCTGTTTACTTAGACTAAAATCCATCGTGTTTTCTACGCCTCCTATCTTTCTTTTTAGTGGGCTTTATCGTATTTTCACGCAACAGCCGATCTTCTTTAGTATTTGGGCTTGGGATGAGACATGAAATGAATTTGCCACAAATTAGGACATGCAAATTGCGGCAGACCCAGTTTACAACCGAATCCGCAAACTCGCAAGAGCTTTGGCTGGTGTTTCCTCTGTGTCATTCAGCAGATCGTATTTATATCGTATTCGATATCGTACATGAATCCAACAAAATTATATCACCCCAGTCAAGGAATTTACCGCTATAATCAGCCGCGCAAACCCATCGTATTCAGCTCGGGTAAATGGTCAAAACTTAGTCAGGTATTTCCTCCCTTGTAACAATGTTTTTGAAAATCGCGTGAATATATTGACTTTTACACTCCGACATGACATAATTCACTCCGCCGACGCTCTTATAGAATTTACACTTTTATCTTCTGCCGGCTGATGATTGCAACTTAGTTGTTGGTGAAGGTAGCGGTGGCTCTGTATAGGTGATTTG
>JAJYLC010000060.1 GCA_021787935.1 Chloroflexota bacterium
ATGCCAAGGCGAAAAAGATAAACTATGAGATGCTCAAAGCTGCCTCTCTGGCTATCGCTGGCGCTGCAGCTGAGGGAGAGCTTGTCCCCAGCGCCATAGACACCAAAATGCACCTGGCGGTGACTCATGCCGTGGCCAGGGCCGCCGCCGAGTCGGGGGTTGCCCAGCGACAACTGGACGACGACTATTTTGCTAGCGTCGATTGCAAAGAACCTCCCTGGGCGTAAAGCCCGTCTCGACGGCTCTTGCTTAAAATATTTCCTTAACTCCTGGCTTTTTGTTCCACGTTTCGTTGTATATAATGTAACACATGATGCACCACTTCAGAGTATCGAAACGCCGCATCCCCAGGTGGCTTCTGGTCACCGCTATCATTCTGGTTATATGCGCCGTGGCCATTGCGGTTACGAGTACGCTGGTTTGCAAAGAGTGGCTAGCCAACAAAGCCGCGGATGTTCATGTTGTAGGTATCAGCCTGAAAAGCATCAGCCTTACTACTATCACCGTGAACGCTACACTTAGTGTGCATAACTCAAGCCCGATTGGCGCTGTCCTCCACAGGGTTGCCTATGACATCTATTTCGAAGAGGGTAGCAACTGGGTGCCCTTAGGCAACGCAGATGAAACTGTGGACACCATGATTAAGGCCAACTCCTCTACTAATTTAGATGTGATAAACGAGATAGGGACTCTTTCAGCCGCCGGAGCGTTATACCAGGCATATAGACAAGGTGGGTCGGTCAACCTGAAAATTTCGGGTTCGGCGTGGGTGAGAATCGGGCCCATAACTACCAAAATCCCCTTCGAGCGTATTGAGAAGGTGGGTTTCTGAACGAGGTGTAGTTTGCTATAGTGGGAATCTTTGTCCTTACGATTCAAAGGAGGCATCCTTCCGAGGAAGGATGCCTCCTTTATTTCCCCTAGGCAGGATAAGGGCAAAATTACATAAAAAAAACGAAATTTCTCCATAATTACTCCATATTACTCCTGCATAATTTGATATTGAAATTACCAACAGGCAATTGTGGAGGTCAAGATGCTTAAGATGTTTATCACGTTGAAGGCGTGGCAGGTGGTAGTGTTGCTGTTGATAGTCTGTGGTATCGTTGGAGGGTTCTACGCGGCTTATGGCCGGGCCAGCACCTCCGCCGCAACGTCATCGCTCCCTGCTAACTCTCGAATTGTGCGGGCGCAGTACGGAAACCTGACTAACTCGGTGAGCGCCAGCGGCAGCCTGGTTTTGCCTAATACAGATGGCCTCACTTTCGGCGGTGCTGGCACTGCTCAAGAAGTGAATGTGCAGGCAGGTGATTCAGTCAAGAAGGGTGATGTGCTGGCTAAACTAGATAACGCATCTATTTTATCTTTGCAAGAATCAGTGACCAGCGCTCAAATCGTTCTACAGGATGCTCAGGATGCCCTACAAAATGCACTGACACAGGGTGTTGCTGATGCCCAACGAGCGGTGGTAGAGGCACAGCAGCAGCTTTCGAACGCTCAAACGCAGGGTCCTCTGAATATCGCTAACGCGCAGTATGCGGTGAACAATGCCCAGGAAACTTACAATAATAGTCTGACACAGTTCATGAGCGGCAAGATTACGGCTCAAGAGTTGGATAATGCGAGGACTCAGTTAGAAATGGCGAATCTTAACCTTGAAATTGCCCAACAGGATGCAAATTCGACTGTGGCTAATGCCCAGGACAACCTGACCGCAGCCGAACAGGCCCTGGCGAACACAGGGCCGGGTTCACTGGACGTGCAACTAAAACAGCAGCAGGTAGCAAGTGCTCAGGCTGCCCTTGATAATGCGGAGGCAGCGCTGGGGAACGCTACTCTGGTAGCGCCCTTCGATGGAATTGTTTCTGCGGTAAATATCAGCGCAGGGCAGACCGTGAGTGCCGGTACGGTAGCCATTCAGATTGTAGACCCTTCGAATGTTCAAGTGAGCGCCACAGTGGACGAGATCGATGTTCCACAGGTGAAGGTAGGGCAGAAAGCGACTATATCGCTGGATGCTCTGCCCAACGACACGTTTTCAGGGGTAGTCTCCACTATTTCAATCCTGGGCAATTCCCAGTCCGGAGTGGTGTCTTACCCGGTCACCATTAATTTGACAGACCCTTCAGGGGTTTCATTGCGGCAAGGTATGAGCGCCACAGCTACAATTATCACTCAAGAGATAGACAATGTCCTTCTGGTGCCCTCGGCGGCTATCAGCGGGGCCTCAAGCAACAATCCCACGGTAAGGGTGTTTGTTAACGGCGTGGTCGAAGTGAGACAGGTGAAGGTGGGGCAAAGCAACGGCACGTATACCCAGATAATGTCGGGGCTTAATGCAGGCGATGAGGTGGTAATCACTTCGACCAGCACCTCCACCAGCACTTCCGGCAGCAGCTCACGAGGTATCGGGATTGGCGGTTTTGGTGGCGGCGGAATAGTTATCGGACGTTAGGTGATAAGAATGATTGAACTCAAGGATATCGTCAAGACCTATCACATGGAGCGGATAGAGGTACAAGCGTTGCGTGGCTTGAGCTGCCGCATCGAAAAGGGCGAGATGGTGGCCATCATGGGCCCTTCCGGGTGCGGCAAGTCAACTCTAATGAACATCATGGGCTGTCTTGATGTGCCTAGCTCAGGGAGCTATTCGC
Organism: Chloroflexota bacterium; assembly: GCA_021787935.1. Lineage (GTDB taxonomy): Bacteria > Chloroflexota > Dehalococcoidia > SZUA-161 > SZUA-161 > JACWAE01. The sequence continues at coordinate 2,655 of JAJYLC010000060.1, forward strand.
TCGATGGGGTTGAGGTAAGCAGGCTTTCCGACTCACAGTTGGCCGATGTCAGAAACAGGAAAATCGGTTTCGTGTTTCAGAATTTTAACCTGTTGCCCCGCACCTCTGCGGTGGACAATGTGGAGCTGCCCTTACTTTATGGGAACAAGAGCAACAGCAGAAAGCTGGCGCTAGAAGCCCTGGAGCGGGTAGGCATGAGCCACCGGGCTGCCCACAAACCAACTGAGCTTTCCGGCGGAGAGCAGCAGAGGGTGGCTATTGCCCGGGCTCTGGTCAACAGTCCTGCCATCATTCTTGCCGATGAGCCGACAGGCAACCTGGATAGCCGCTCGAGCTTGGACATAATAGCTATTCTGGAAGGGCTTAACAAACAGGACGGCATTACTGTGGTGGTAGTGACTCACGAGTCAGAGATAGCAGCTCACACGCAGCGCATTATTTTCCTCAGGGACGGCCAAATTGTGGACGGACAATCGACTGGGCGGGATGGGGCCGAGATATTTTCATGATGAGGCGAGGACGATGAGATTAGCCAGGACATTGCGTACAGCTTTAACGGCGCTGACAAGCAACAAAATGCGCTCTGGCCTGACAGTGCTGGGCATAATCATCGGGGTAGCTGCGGTGATAGCGTTGATGTCTATAGGGCAGGGCTCTCAGGCAGCCATAACCTCTAATATCGAATCGCTGGGCACCAATCTGCTCTTCGTTAGCCCGGGCGCAAGCTCCACGGGACTGGTACGGGGGGCGCAGGGGAGCGCTAACACACTGACGCTGGCGGATGCTAACGCACTGGCTGATCCTACTCTCGCTCCTTCGGTGGCGGCGGTAGCTCCAGAGGTTGACGCTTTTGCCCAGGCGGTGGCCGGGAGCGAGAACGCACTAACCAGGGTCATCGGTGTGACGCCCGATTATCAGTCCGTGCGCAACTGGCAGGTGGCGGAAGGGGAATTCATCACAGATGCGCAAGTGCAGGCAGGTCAATGGTAGTGGTGCTGGGGAGCTTGGTGGCGCAGACTCTATTCCCGGATTCCGATCCTGTGGGTCAATATGTGACGATACGCGGGCTCCGAGTCCAGGTGATAGGAGTGCTTCAGAGCAAAGGGGGCACGGGTTTGGGCTCTCAGGACGATGTGGTCTTGGCACCCATAAGTACCGTGATATACCATTTAGGTTCGACGAGAACTGCCACGGGTGGACTGGTCGTTTCTTCCATTAATGTGCAGGCGGTAAGCTCCAGCCAGGTCAATGATGCTATCCAGCAGATAACTTCCATTCTAGAGCAGCGGCACAATATCACGAACGGCCAGGATGATTTCACCATCACCAGCCAGAATAGTTTGATACAAAGCCTGCAGAACTCTACCCAGGTGTGGGTCATCTTGCTGGGAGCTATCGCTGGCATCTCCCTACTGGTGGGGGGCATCGGCATCATGAATATCATGCTGGTATCTGTGACGGAGCGGACGAGGGAGATAGGCATTCGCAAGGCAATGGGCGCCAAGCGGGGTAACATTTTGCTTCAATTTTTGATAGAGGCTGGTTTAATGAGCCTGATTGGCGGCGCGATTGGTGTGCTTGTAGGCTGGGGCATCTCAAGCCTTATCTCAGGTGTGACTGTGGGCGGGCAGACAATCCACACGGTAATATCTGCTGACATACCCATTCTCGCGGTATGCGTTGCAGCGGCCATCGGGATAATCTTCGGGCTCTACCCTGCTTACCGGGCTGCCCGCCTCAATCCTATAGAGGCTTTGCGCTATGAATAAGGAGGTACAAACCATGAAACGGGGCGGTTTCCTCATCTCTCTTATAGTGGCGGTGGTATTAGGCAGTGCCATCGGCGGCGCTTTGGCAGGAGGCGTGGCCATCGGCAAGAGCCAGGGCAGGCAGGAAGCCCAACAAACGTTGCTGAGCCAGTTAAGCCAGTACGCTTCCCTAGGCCGACAAGGAAATACCCAGTCGCAGGGGAACAATACCACCGGGACCATTTCAGGATTGGGAGCAACCATTGGCACAGTAGAGAAGGTGCAGAGCAATGTAATCACACTTAGAACAACTACTGGCAGCACCATTCTGGTCAATGTTGGTAACAGCACTTCGATACTGAAGACGACCGAGGGCAGTTTGGCAGACATATCGTCAGGCGATACTATCACTGTTTCAGGCAGTGCGAATGCAGACGGCTCCATCCAGGCCAGAAGAATAACTATAGCGTCAGGCTTCACTTTGCCTTCTTTATTCGGGGGACAAGGTCAAAGTCAGTAATTACCATTTGATTCAGGCAGAGACCTATGTGCGCGAAGAGACAGCTCGGGTCGGGTTGTTCCTTCGCTCAGAGGGCGTTTAGAAACACAATTACCATTCCGTGCTGGACACGGAATCCAGGAAAACCCGACTTCAAAATTACGGTGAAGGTACCTAGATACCGACTTTCGTCGGTATGGTAAACTCATTGCTAAACGACCTTCAGTTCAGCCGTTTGACAATTCTCTGGGGGGAAGCGAGAATCAATATTAAGAAGGCCAGATTGTACGGGGTTCACCATGGCACACAAAAAAATCCTTGTAGTAGATGACGAGAAGAAGATAGTTGACATTGTGAAAGCCTATCTCGAAAGAGATGGCTATAAAGTCATTGTCGCTTATGATGGGAGACTGGCTCTCCAGATGGAGAGGAGTGAATCTCCCGATCTCATTATTCTCGACCTGATGCTTCCTGAAGTCTCAGGGTGGGATGTGTGCCGCACTCTGCGCAATGAGTCGAATGTCCCTATCATCATGCTGACAGCCCTCGACGATGATTCGGACAAGATATTAGGGTTGGAACTGGGTGCAGACGACTATGTAGTCAAGCCGTTCAATCCCAAGGAGCTGGTGTCAAGGGTAAGGGCGGTTCTCCGTCGCACGGAGAGCGCAGCCGTCAAGCCAAAAAGGATAGAGATCACCGGGTTAACCATCGATCTGGAAAAGCACGAGGTCAAATGTGGTGACAGGCTTCTAGAGTTGACGCCTACTGAATTCGAGCTTCTGAAAGTGCTGGCTGAAGCGCCTGGCCGTGTCTACAGCCGTATGCAGTTGCTGGACAAGGTTCAAGGCAGTGCCTATGAGGGCTACGAACGTGTCATAGATAGCCATATCAAGAACCTGCGCAAGAAGATGGAGCCTGACCCCGAACGTCCCAAGTATGTGGTAACGGTACGGGGAGTTGGCTACAAATTAGGGGAAGGTACAGGTGCGTAGCCTTAGCTGGAAGCTCGCCATCGCATTGCTTCTGGTGGTTGCTGTCTCAGTCGGCCTAACAGCGTATTTAACTCACCACCGCACTGCCAGCGAGTTCAGTGACTTTATTTCGGAAAGCAGGGCGACATACATGCAGCGGGCGGAGCAAATTCTTGAGGACTACTATGCTGCGAATGGCAGTTGGTCTGGAGTACAAGGCCTGGTTCGGAGCTTGCCCACATTTGTTAGTGATCGGCTTGTTTTGGCCGATAGCTCCGGCACAATTGTTGGCGATACAAATGGGCAGTGGCTGGGAAACTCTGTTCAAAGCGTGGGGCTGTCTAAGCCTGCAAATATAGTTGTCTCCGGCCAGGATGTAGGCAAGCTTTATTTGCTGTCGGCCGGGATGGTGGTCGTGCAGTTTATACCGCCTGTAGGCGCGATTTCAGGCCAGACGCCTTCTTCACCTGAGCAACGCTTTCTCAACCATGTTAATACTTCTCTGGTGATAGCTGGGGTGGTGGGTGCTGCGGTAGCTATTTTTCTGGGTCTGTTTTTAACCAGACAATTCACCAAACCAATCCGGGCGCTGAAGAAAGGTGCAGCCCGCATCGCTGGCGGTGACCTGGCCTACAGGGTGGAAGTGAATTCGAGAGATGAGTTCGGCGAGCTGGCCAATTCGTTCAACTCTATGGCGGCGAGCCTCGATAGCAGTGAGCAGTCACGCCGCCGTTTATTTGCCGATATAGCACATGAGCTGCGTACGCCGCTGTCTGTCATCGGCGGCACAGTGGACGCCATGCTTGACGGCGTATACAAACCGAGTACCGATAACCTCAATTCCATAAAAGAAGAAACAGAGGTGCTCACCAGGCTTGTCGCCGAGTTGCGAGATTTAAGCCTTGCTGAATCAGGACATCTGAAGTTGGAAATTGAGCCCACAAACTTGGCTGAGCTGGTGCAGCGCCGCGTTTCCCAGGCGGAGGTCATTGCCCGGGGAAAGAACATAACGTTGAACACGAACATAGCAGACGGACTGCCTGAGATCGAGGCAGATGGCAGAAGAATAGAGCAGGTTGTGGCAAACCTGCTGGATAACGCATTCAATCATACTCCATCAGGCGGCACTGTGACGGTCGCTGCCTCAGCAGATACTGATGGGGTGATGGTATCCGTTGCAGACACAGGGGAGGGTATCCCCGCGGAGCATTTGCCTTATATATTCGAGCGTTTCTATAGAGTTGACGATGCCCGTTCCAGGAAAACGGGTGGTGCCGGTCTGGGGCTTGCTATCGCCAAGCAAATGGTCGAGCTTCATGGGGGTAAAATCTGGGTGGAAAGCGAGGTGGGCAAGGGGAGCAAGTTCTATTTTACATTACCTGAGAAGAGACAAAAGTCTGTGCCTTAGTCTTTGAGTTCGATGGATGATGATACCAATATTATTGTGTCAACACGGCTAACGATTGATAGGGTGGAAAAGGAGGAAGTATGTCGAAGCTAACCAAACTCAGGATTCTTATTCCGATCATTCTGCTGATGGTGTTGGTCAGCGCCTGCACAACCACGGCTACGCTGAGCAATACCACAACCCCCAGCGCAACGCCCACGACCCAGCCTGCGATAACGCCCAGTGGGACGCCGCTATCTGCTTTGCCCTCGGTTGCCGATGTTGTAGCTAAGGTTATGCCAGCAGTAGCCTACGTTTCTGTTAATTACACGGACACCTCATTTTTCTTTCCGACGGCAGCCACAAAAAGTGGCTCCGGGGTGGTGCTCAGTCCCGACGGCTACATTCTGACCAATAACCACGTAATAGACGGTTACACCAGTATAGAGGTATCGCTGCCCAACAGTGATACAACCTATCAGGCTACACTAGTGGGTGCTGACCCGACCAGCGACCTGGCAGTGATTAAGATAAACGCCCACAACCTTGCCACAGCCCAGTTTGGTGATCCTTCAGTGTTACGCGATGGAGACTGGGTAATAGCACTGGGAAATGCCCTGGGGTTGGTCGAAGGTGGGCCCACAGTAACTCTGGGTATAGTGAGCGGTCTGGGGCGCACCTTCACTATAGGGCAGTCAGCTTACTATGATGTGATACAGACCGATGCCGCTATCAACCCCGGCAACAGCGGCGGCCCGCTGGTAAATCTGGAAGGCCAGGTAGTGGGGATCAATACGTTCATCATTTCCAGCGCGGAAAACATCGGCTTCGCTATAGGCGCCAACACCGCGAGCCGGGTGTATAATGACCTGGTCAAGTATGGGCATGTGACTAGGCCCTTCCTTGGCCTCAGTCTGGAAGACCTCACGCCTGACCTGGCCTCACAGAATGGCATATCTATAGATAAAGGGGTCCTGGTTACGTACGCTGAGCCTGGTGGCCCGGCGGCCAAGGCGGGGATTAAGGCCAACGACGTGATAACTAGCTTCCAGGGCCAGAACGTGACCGAGGCATCCCAATTGATAAAGCTGCTCTGGCAATACAACGTTGGAGATGTTGTACAGTTAATGATCTGGCGAGGAAACAGCCAGCAAACGGTGTCGGTTACCTTAGGGCAAAGCCCCTCATAAGGGACTGTGCAGGAGGAGGTTGGAAAATGTGTACGCGAATCGAGGATATTAAACTAGAAAATCGCAATGTGATGAGGAAAATACGGCGAACCGACAGCGGTCGTACTCTAGTAATTAGAGGGGCATCCTCGGAACAGCGGAAGAAGGTTGACGAAGCGTATATCTGGATTTTGCAGAACTTTATGCCCGAGTTCGGTGAGATTAAAAGTGAGAGGAAATAGAGCAGATAGATGAAACATAGAGGTCAGTCCAGACTGCTTTGCTACAACGCACTGGCTTCACTTCAAACTGGAATCTGAAATGCTAGTTCTTTGTAACATTTCCCCCTGAAATGTAATGACTTTTAACCCGCCGCATGATAGTATTCTATAAGCCTGTGGCTGACCGGGGGAGTAAAGGAATATAGCAATGGAATACGCGATTCGAACCGAGAACCTTGTCAAGAAATACAGCAATAACTTCACAGCACTGAATGGGGTCTCGCTGCGCATAAAAAAGGGTGAAGTTGTGGGATACGTTGGCCCCAATGGCGCGGGCAAGACCACTACTATCAAGATCTTGACCGGCCTGAGCAGGCCCAGTTCAGGGCATGCTTATGTTAATGACATCGACGTAGTGGCGAGGCCAAGGGAGGCGCTCCGTACTATCGGAGCGCTGATTGAAGTGCCGGGAGTTTATGATTATCTAACCCCTCGGGAGATGTTGACCTATTTCGGCAGGGTCTACAGGATGAGCGGTGACGAGATAGACCGCAGAATCAAAGAATCGCTGGAGCTGGTGAAATTATCGGACTGGGAGCACAAGAAGATAGGTACTTTCAGCACAGGCATGCTGCGACGGCTCACGATAGCTAAAGCCATATTGCACAAACCTGACAATCTTATCCTCGATGAGCCGGTCCTCGGGCTGGACCCGAAAGGGATTAGAGACGTCAGGGAGCTGATACGGCAATTCCGGAACCAAGGAATGACAGTTTTTCTTAGCTCGCATCTGCTGGGGGAAGTCGCTGAAGTGTGCAATACTGTCATCTTCCTGAATAAAGGCAAGGTCGTCTCTTCCGATTCCGTACAGAACATAGATCGCAGCATGGAACAACGGGTAGTGAATGTTAGGTTCCTCAAGCCGCTATCTGTAGAAGAAACCAAGAGACTCAGAGCAATCGAGCTGATAAAGAGTGTCGAGGTAGAGGATAGCGTCGCTCGGTTGCAGTACGACGGCAAACCCGAGTCAAGCGTCCAAATCCTGAGACGTCTCGTATCCTCTAATTTTGAGGTAGTTTCTTACAATGTGGAGAGCGCAGGGCTGGAAGACTACTATGTCTCCGTCATGGGAGATGAGAAAAAGGAAGGCTAGATGGAAGCTTCCAGGATAAGTTTCGGAAACGATATTTTTGAGACCTACCTGTCGGTGAAATTCGAACTCCTGAAACACTTGAAGCGGAGGAGGCTCCTCATTGTTGCGGCACTGGCGATTATAGTGCCGCTTATCTTCTTCGTTAGAGTGCCGGACACTGCAGGACAGTTCGATGATGAAGTGCTCACCTTTGCCAATATCTTAATAATAATCTCGGCGGCCATGTTTGCCGGAGACGCCATATCTGGTGAGTTCGAAAGAAAGACGAACCTGATACTGTTTCCCACGCCGCAGAGACGGGGCACAATCTTTGCCGGGAAGTATCTGGCTGCCGTGCTGGCTACCTTCCTCGTAGTCCTGCTCTATTACGTCACTTTGACATTGCAGACAGCGGGATTATTTGGGTGGGGTGAGATTCCAGGAGAGCTGGCGAAATCGTTCTTGGTGGCTTTGATTTATACCCTGGCTGCGGTGAGCGTAATATATTTTTTCAGTGCGGTGCTGAAGCGCACACTTACGTCCACAATCGTTGGCTTCCTATCTCTGGTCATGGTGCTGCCGGTGCTCTCCTTTATCCTACAGCGGGTGAACCAGGAACCGTGGTTCATCGTTACCTATTCGGCGAATCTGGTAACTAGCGTGCTCGGTATTTCCGGCAGCCCGTTTGGTCCTGGAGATCAGGGGCCTAATATTGCGGAGTTCACGCCTAAGTTCGGGATAGGCATAGCTGTGATGATAGCGTATGCTATTGTATTTCTTGTCGCCGGCATGCTGGTCGCATCGAGAAGAGAAGACTGACCTCTGCGGCCTCTCATCTCAGGAGTGCTTGCGAACTCGTCTTTGTCGCAGTAACCGCAGCGTATTCGGTCGCATGGAGCGCCTTGAGTGTGTTTTCCCTGTGCTTTCTTCCTTCACATGTATATTGCAGTCTATTATGGGGCAGTCAGGCGGGCAACTGCCATCTTCTCCTTGCTCGCAGGGCTCGCAGTGAATGGTTACCAGTCCGTTGGATAGCTTGCTCTTGATATCGCTTTCGAGGTGGTCGCAGAGCTTATGAGCTGTCTCCAGTGTCACCGATTTGGGCAAGACAAGATGTAAGTCTATATAACGCTGGCTTCCTGCCTTGCGTGTGCGCAGCTCGTGAAAACCGGTTATTTCACCTAGATGTTCGGTGATACTGGCTGCTATGATGTCCTCCTCTGCCTTGGGCAAGCGCACGTCTACCAGGCCGCCCATCGACTTGCGGGTAATGTTCCAGGCTGCCCTGATGATAAGCAGAGCCACTCCGATGGCGATTATGGGGTCCAGAATATACCAGTGTGTTGTTTCTACCACCAGCAGTCCGACGAGAACGCCCAGCGAGGTATAGACGTCGGTGGTGAGGTGCCAGGCATCTGCTTCCAGTGCTACTGAATCCGTGCGGTTAGCCATCCTGTGGAGGAAGCGTGATACGAAGAGATTTGCCACTACAGAGAACGCCATAATGCCTATGCCGGCGACCAAGAACTCTGGCCTGGCTCTATTGATTATCCTGACTATCGCCTCGTAGATGATGAGAGCTGCTGCCAGGAATATGAGAAGCGCCTCAACGAAGCCGCTGATATTCTCAAACTTGCCGTGGCCGAACTCGTGCTCCTCATCGGCGGGCTTGGCGGCTGCGCGTATGCTGAAAAAAGCGATTAATGCGGCCAGCAGGTCTACTGTGCTGTGGGCGCCCTCGGAAATGACGCTGACGCTGCCCATAATAAACCCTACTGACAGCTTGAGGGCAACCAGAATGGCATTGGAAAGGATTGATAGACCAGCGGCATTGGTCTTAGTGGAAAACATTATGCCTCAAACTCCTGTCCCTTCACCCTAGGACGCAAGGTCTGTAAACGACTCAGAAGCTGGTATCCCCTATCGAAACCGCTTCCCGACAGGCAATGAGGCAATCATTACCAATCTCCGTTCTCGAACATGATAACACATGGAACTTGGCAGTCAAGCCATTTGCAGGGAAGATTGTTTGTCTCAAAAATAGAAGCATGGGGAAGTAGATGTCTTTGTTATGAAAATAGACCTTTTACCGTTCGTCCTGAGCCTGTCGAAGGATGATCGGTTGTATTTGGCCTTCATGGTTCGACAAGCTCACCACGAACGGGAAATTGCTTGCTGAATGACAGGGATGTAACGTCGCCAATGCGCCGCTTGTTTTTTTGCGCCTGACCGGCGCTATCTTAGCCTCCTCAGGTGTGGCATCCGGAGAGGTTAATGTAGTCCCATTTCGTGACTGAATCCTTACATTCGGGTGTGGTGATGGTGAGGGTCACGCTGTAGTTACCGTTTTGAGTATAGGTGTAAGTAGGGTTTTGCTGGGTACTGTCGATGATTCCATCGTTATTGAAGTCCCAGGCCCATGCAGTTACGTTGCCTTTGGATTTGTCGATAAAATGAAACGTGGTACTTCCTTCACATGATGTGCCGTTACCCTGAATTTCGCAGTTCGCCGGTACGGACTCGATGGTGAAGTCAGCCAGGTAACAGCGCGTGATCTGGACGTAATCTTTCTTTACCACAGTGCTGTTGCCATCAGGGCCAGTCACTGTCAGGCTCACTGTGTAGTTGCCGGGGATTTCGTAAGTGTACACCGGGTTCTGTACGTTGCTGTCAGGTATTCCATCACCGTTGAAATCCCAGTGCCACGCAGTAATGTTGCCTGTCGATTTATCGGTGAACTGTATCTCCAGAGGGGGATGGCCGATGAGAGGTGTGGCAGAGAACTCAGCTTGAGGAGCCTTACTTCCACAACCCACCAGAGTGCTTAATGCTAATATAATCAAAGCTATGACTGCCGCTATCCTCTTCATTGCTGTACTCCGAATATGCGACCCCTATTATACCACGAAGTACCTACCACCAACCTAACATAAAAATGGCTGTCAGAATAAGCAAAGCCGGAAGGTCTCATAATTCAGGTCGTGTAGCAATGAGTCTACCATACCGACGAAAGTCGGTATCCAGATACCTTCACCGTAATTTTGAAGCTGGGTTTTCTGGGTTCCGTGTCAAGCACGGAATGGTAATTGTGTCTAAACACCCTCTCATAATTCAGGTTCGACTTCAAACCATTGATAGGATATAATTTGGTGAGATGTTCCTTGAAAAAACTTTCCCGGGGGAAGTATAGATGAGCAAGAGGGATATACTCGAGGTTACGGATAAACCTATAATACCCGACCAAGCTATTGCTAAGATTAAAGCAGAAGACTGCGGCGCAGTTGTCACCTTTACCGGCAAGGTACGAGGCCGCTCTGGGGATAAAAAAGTACTGTACCTGGAGCACGGAATTTCTAGCGAAGCGCCGGAGAAGATGCTTAGGGATATAGTTGCTGAAATCAGGAAAAGGTGGGAAATAGGGGAGATAGCTTTCTGCTATCGAAAAGGTAGGATAGGGCCGGGTGAAGTTACTATAGTCATAGCCGTTGCCGCCGTCCATCGTCAGGAGGCTTTTGCTGCCTGTGAGTACGCTGTAGACCGCCTGAAGCAGAAAGTAACGACAAAGGAGGGCCGGGAAAGCGGAAAAGTCCGTGTCGCCAAAAAAGGTTAAACTTGAAGTTGATGGGCTCCGGCTTGCAGCGGAGGTCTATTCCCCCTCGGGCAAAGGCACATATCCTGCCCTCTGCATCTGTCACGGTGTTCCTGCCAAAAGAACTCCCGATCCGACCGACAGGGGCTATCCCGTGCTTGCCGAAAGGTTTTGCAGGGAGGGTTTTGTTACTTTTATCTTCAATTTCAGGGGCACGGGCGAGAGCGAAGGCAATTTCGACATGCTGGGCTGGACGCGTGATTTGAAGGCAGCTATAGACTATCTGCTCCAGCTTGATATTGTGGATAAAGCGCGGCTGTCGCTGATGGGGTTCAGCGGTGGAGCCATGGCCTCGGTCTATTGCGCTGCTCACGATAAGCGGGTTTCGTCGATCGTTGCCTGTGCCTGCCCCGCCAGGTTTTTTGATATATCTGACTTCAATAGGTATGAGGAGTTTCTGGCACACTGCCGCCAGGTGGGCATAGTCAGGGATGACAATTTCCCTCCATCCCTGAAGGAATGGGCCAGGGGATTCGATGAGGTCAGCCCTGTCAAGTGGATACATAAAATATCGCCCCGACCTCTTTTAGTAGTCCACGGTGATAAAGACCAGACCGTGCCGCTGAGCCATGCCCGGCAGCTATATGAGAAAGCCGGTGAGCCCAAGGATATTTTTATTATCCCGGGTGCCGAACACAGGCTGCGCTTAAGCGAGCCGGCGATGAGCGCTGCCCTGGCCTGGTTGAAAAAGGTCAACGGAAGGGCCGGGAGCAGTTGATGTCTGCCGGGATTTCTTCACAGGGACGGGGCAAGGTGCTTCTGGTCAACCCCAACCAGATGAAGCCGCCGGTGGCTCCTCTGGCGCTGGACTATCTGGCGCATGCCCTGAAAAAGAGCGGGTTTCAGGTAGACTTGCTCGATCTCTGCTTCTCGACTGATATCTCCCGCGATATCGAGGGCTATTTTGCCCGTAGCGATGTGCTGGCCGTAGCGGTGACTCTGCGCAACACAGACGATACCTACTTCGCCAGCCAGGATTTCTGCATTGACAGGTACAAGACGGTCATAGACCTGCTGAAGGTGAAAACTGATGCACCTATAGTCCTGGGCGGCGCCGGATTCTCTATCATGCCGCAGACTATTCTGAGCTATTACGGCCTCGACCTGGGGATTTGGGGGGAAGGCGAGCTATCGCTGCCGCTGCTTGTAGAGAGGCTGGCAGCAAAACAGGATTATCGCGATGTGCCTGGGCTGGTATTTCGTAATGGAGAAGGCTTTCTCATTAACGCTCCCCGATATCTTGACCTTAAAGGCATTAGTGCACCGGAGAGAAGCACGGTCAACAATTATCGATACTTCGTTGAGGGCGGCATGGGTGGCGTTGAATGTAAGCGTGGCTGCCACCAGGGGTGCATATACTGCGCTGACCCCGTAGGTAAAGGGAAGAAGCTGCGGCTTCGCTCGCCTCAAAGCGTTGCCGATGAGATTAAATCTCTGCTTGAGATGGGCATTGACCATTTACATTTTTGCGACAGTGAGTTCAATATTCCTGAAGGCCACGCTCGCGACATCTGCCTGGAGCTGGTGAAGCGAGGCCTGGGGAACAAGCTCAGATGGTATACGTATGCCAGCCCTGTGCCGTTTTCCCGGGAGCTGGCTGCTCTGTGCCGCAGGGCGGGATGCGTCGGTATCGATTTCGGTGCCGACAGCGGCAATGAC
>JAJYLC010000061.1 GCA_021787935.1 Chloroflexota bacterium
TTCCGATCTGGCTATTTCAGTTGCACGGTCGGCTATGTCTTTTGGGAGCGCTTCGTCAAAATGATTGGAATAGAAAAACTTAAGGACCCGAAGTTTTGTCCTCCCTGCACAGACCAGAGCATAAAAGAGGAGTTTGACAGCGTATGGATTCCCTGGTGCATGGAGCACAAGAAACAGGAAATAGCGCGTATGTTTCAGAAGGAAGGGATCCTCTGCACCCCCATCAACGATGCCAGTGATTTGCTGGTTGAGCCCAATCTATTGGACAGGGAGTATTTTGTGGAGGTCGAACATCCCATGACCGGAAAGCTCAAGTACCCTGGAGCGCCATTCAAGATGTCTGAGACCCCATGGAAGGTAAATAGACCGGCTCCGCTCCTGGGAGAGCACAATGATGAGGTCTATGGAGCGCTGGGATATGCAAAGGAAGACCTGATAAGGCTGAGAGAGTGGGGCATCATTTAATCTGCCGTCCCTTAAGAGAGGAGAAGCTTTTATGTTACCGTTAAGCGGTGTTAGAGTTCTCGATTTTGGCCTCATGCTGGCTGTGCCCGGCGGCGCCATGCTGTTAGGAGACCTGGGTGCTGAGGTTATCAAGGTAGAGACAACTCAAAGATTTCTTACCTGGAACCGGGGCTGGATGGCGCACCCTTCCAAGGAAATGATTGAGAACTTTCTTCCCTATATCGGAGGCTTCCCTAACAGGGAGCCGGGAGAGAGGCCATGGAACCGTTATCCCATCTTCCAAAGCCATTCTAAGAACAAGCTGAGCATGACCGTGGATGTGACCAAGCCCGAAGGAATGGACATTTTCAAGAAACTGGTCAAGATAAGCGACGTTGTAGTTGAGAACAACTCCCGAGACACTATGATTAAACTGGGAATAACCTACGATATGCTAAAAGAGGTTAAAGAAGATATCATATACCTGAGAGGCTCCGCTTTCGGTGACACCGGCCCTTATAAAGACCGGCGTGCCATGGCAATGCAGGTCGAGGCACTAGCTGGTCATGACAACTTACGCGGATATCCTGATATGGACCCGTCGGGCAACACCCCGGTGGTTCCCTGCGACGCCGCTCAGGCCTGGCAGACCGCTTTCGCCGTCATCGTAGCGCTACACTACCGCAAACAAACCGGTAAAGGTCAGTTCATTGACCTCTCCATGCTGGAGAATTTCGTGAGCCTGATGCCCCAGGCGATTATGGACTACACCATGAATGAGCGAATCCAGAGAACAATGGGCAACCGCGATGCTTCCGCCATACAGGGCTGCTATCGCTGCAAAGGCGATGACCGCTGGGTCAACATCACAATTTCCTCAGACGCAGAGTGGCAGGCTTTCTGCAGGGTACTGGGCGATCCGTCCTGGGCGCAGGATGAAAAGTTTTCTACTCCTTCGAATCGTCATAGCAACCATGACGAGCTTGACCAGCACATCGAAGCATGGACCAGCAAGCACGACAACTATGCTGTAATGTATATGCTGCAGGAGCAAGGTATTGCAGCTGGGCCGATACTAAATTCCAAAGACGCATTCAATGATGCTCACATACGCGAGAGAGAGTTCTTCGAACTTATTACCCATGAAGATTGTGGGACCTATTTGCATCCCGGCGTGATGTTCAAGATGTCCAAGACGAAGCTGAGCGTTCGCAGAGGGCCCGTCCGCCTGGGCGAGGACAACGAATATGTCTACAAAAAACTGCTGGGTGTGTCCGATAAAGAATACAAAAGGTTGGAGAATGAGGGGCATATCGGCATGGACTATGCTCCCCATGTAACTTAATCCAGAGAATAGTTAGTGTAACTGTGAAATGTGTACTCGGGCCTGCCCGGACTCGAGTTCAAGAATGCCTACTGTACCGGGGCCAGGCCTGTAGTTAAGGAGAGTGGGACTTCCCGGGCTGACGAGCAGAATATCATCTAAACGTTGAACGACGACCCTGTGCTCGTGACCAAAAATAATGATGTCTGGTTGTTCATGGTAGTTGGCAGGAACTATCTCCTGCTTGCTGAAGGTAACCGTATCATCGTAGCGTTCAATACTCACGCCTCGCCATGGCGGTCGCAGGCGGGAAGGTCTTTCATGAACAAGTAGAAGTCTAAATCCCTGAAGGGTGAGGACATGTGAGGGGTGTACGCGCTTGTCCAGTAACGTATCGCCGTCATCATCGTCACCACTGGCAGCGATTACCGGGGCAATACACTGCAATTCATCCAGTACCGACGGAGTATAAATATCGCCAGCGTGCAGAATGAGGTCAACGTCATTAAGTGCCTGGATAATTCCGATGGGGAGCTTTTTACCGGCAAGGATATGTGTATCTGAGAGCAGTCCAATGCGCATCTTGCCAATATCTTAGATGATACGGCTTCTACTGTCAAAATGGGGCTGGAACGTTCTTATCGCTATTGACACTAAAATCCAGAAGACTTAACATGACCATAAATCGAGAGTATCCCTCATCCTCCTCGAATTACTGTGGAGTCCGTTCTATTATTAAACGTATATTCTTTCTCCGCTGCAGACAGGTCTCTTCAGATAAAGTATATCTCGAAACCTGCCAGATATATCGCCTGAGTAATTGCACTAATAATTTTAATTAATATCAAAAGGAGGCTATCCAATGGTTGAGAAAGCTAGAGCGGCAATCTATGAAGGTCTGGGAAAGCCGATGAGAATCAAGGAGTATCCGGTTCCTGAACCGGAGCCCGGGGCTATCCTGATAAAAGTAAGAAGGGCAAATATATGCGGCTCGGACCTTCACATATGGCGGGGCGATGTCGACCTTGCCAGCTTGGGGCAGCCGCTGCCGATAATCTTCGGCCATGAGATGATCGGCACAGTGGCAAAGCTGGGGGAAGGAATCTCCACCGATTCAGCAGGGCAGCCCCTAGCAATAGGGGATCGAGTTGTCTATCGCTATTTCTTCCCCTGCGGACGCTGCCGGGCGTGCGTAAGAGGAGACGATGCCGCTTGTCCCATGAATTCCCTCGGCGTTTATGGGCTTGTGGAAGAGCCGCCTCATTTTAAAGGGGCATATGCCGATTACTATTATCTGCGTCCGCAGCACACCGTTTTCAAAGTACCTGATGACGTCACAGACGATATGGCTGCTCCCGCGAACTGCGCGCTGTCTGAGGTAATTTATGGCCTGGACAGGGTGAACCTCCGTTTCGGGGAGACAATCGTCATCCAGGGCGCCGGTGGCTTGGGCACTTATGCCACCGCCGTAGCCAAGGAGATGGGAGCCAGTAAGGTCATCGTCATCGATGGCATCCCGCACCGCCTGGAGCTTGCCAAGGCATTCGGGGCTGACGAATTGATCGATATGAGAGAGTATAAGAATGTTGAAGATAGAGTGATGAGGGTGAGAGAATTGACCGGCGGTTGGGGGGCTGACGTAGCCGCGGATTTCGTAGGTTTTCCCAATGTGCTTGTAGAGGGGCTGGACATGCTGGGCAATGGAGGAAGATATCTGGAAATCGGCAACATCTCTCCTTTGAAGACCTGCGAGATAGACCCTTCAGGACTCGTCATAAACAACAAGAGCATTATCGGGGTCATGCTGTATACTCCACTGTATTTGAAAAAAGCCCTCGACTTCCTCAGCCGGGCCAAGGATAGGTATCCCTTCGATAAGATCCTGTCTCACGCTTATCCTCTGGAGAAGATAAATAAGGCGTTCGATGATGCATTAAAAGGAAAGGTTTCACGGGCTACTATCGTCCCATAAGTCTTATTACGGAAAACGGGAGGAGAATAAAATGGCAGGGTTTGCGGGGAAAATGCTAGAAGTGAATTTAACAACTGGCGCGGTAAAGAAATTTAACGTGCCACAGGAAGTGCTGCGAAAATTTATAGGCGGAAGTGGATTGGGAGCCAAACTCTTTTTCGACAGCGTTTCGCCGGATGTCGACCCGCTATCGGGAGATAACACTCTATTTTTTACAACCGGCCCTCTAACAGGTACTAACATCCCCGGAGGGGCACGCTCTTCAGCTTGCTTCAAATCGCCTCTAACCAATATCTGGGGAGAGAGTAACTGCGGCGGCAATTTCGGTCCGGAACTGAGATATGCCGGTTACGATGTAATCACCATAAAAGGCGCTTCTTCCAAGCCTGTTTATCTTCTTATTGATAACGACCGAGTAGAGATTAAAGATGCCGCCGACCTCTGGGGTAAAGACACTTACGAAACTGTTGATATCCTCAAACAGACTATTGGCGGAACGAGGAAGGCAGCGGTTCTGGCCATTGGTCAAGCGGGAGAGAACCTGGTTAAGTATGCTGCCATAGTGAACGATAAGTATGCCAAGTTTGGTCGCTGCGGCGGTGGAGCGGTGATGGGTTCAAAAAAGCTGAAGGCTATTGCCGTTCGGGGGACCGGTAAGCTTGAAATGGCAGAGCCAGCAGAATTCCAGAAAAGGCGTAAAGAGATCGCTGATAAATCAAAAGAGCATATAGCTACTCAATTCATGAAAGATCATGGCACGAACGGCGGAATGATGGTGCTGGCGGCGACCGGAGACCTGCCCGGCAAGAACTGGTCGCTGGGCGAAAATACTGAGGTCGCTTCCAAGGTAAACGGAGTCACAGTCACTGAGAACTTCTTGGTCAGCCCTCATTCCTGCTATGGCTGTCCTAATGGCTGCAAGAGAATGGTCAAAGTCAAAGAAGGACCCTACAAAGTAGATGACAGCCCGGGGCCGGAATACGAGACTGCCGCCAGTTTCGGGACTCTGCTCATGGTTGATGATTTGCCTGGTGTTATTAAGGCAAACGAACTCTGCAACAGGTATGGGCTGGACACAATTACCTGCGGCTCTACCATCGCCTTTGCCATGGATTGTTTTGAGAACGGCATTATCAGCAGTAAAGATACCGATGGCATAGACCTGAAGTGGGGCAATATCAAAGCAGTTTTAGAGCTTGTCGGTAAGATCGCCCGGCGCGAAGGTTTAGGCAACACCCTGGCTGAGGGAAGCCGAAAAGCTGCTCAGAAAATCGGCAAGAATGCTGCTGATTATGCGGTTGAAGTCAAAGGGCTTGAGGTCCCTATGCATGACCCGCGGGCCGGGCACGGCCTGGGGCTGGCCTATGCTACCTCCACACGTGGAGCATGTCACATGTCAAACCTGAATACTTCAATCGAGATGAATACTGTAGTTGCCCCGGAGATCGGGCTGACTGGAACGTATGAGGGGATGAAGAGCGAAGGCAAAGGTGAGATGACTATGATCAGCGAGAACCTGGCTGCGGTATGCAATTCCGCAATACTTTGTAACATTGCTGTGATTCCATGGGCCATACAAGACATTGTTGACATGCTGAGGCTTACAAGCGGTTTCGATTACGATATAAAGGAGATGATGGAATGCGGCGAGCGTATCTGGCTACTTAAGAGGGGCCTCAATAACCTCATGGGCGTTAAGAGTTCCGACGACAAGCTGCCAAAGCGGATTCTGACCCCGACCAAAGAAGGGGCTGCCGCCGGTTCTGTGCCAGATATTGAGCTCATGCTAAAAGAATACTATGGCTTGAGAGGACTCGATGCCAAAGGCCGTCCGTTAAAGGCGAAATTGAATAGCGTGGGGTTGGCTGATCTCGCCGCCAGGTTGTAGTAGTTTTAAATAAGAGCACCTATTCAGGATGTTTATATGAAAGATTATAAAGATAAAGTAGCGGTTATTACGGGTGCAGCCAGCGGCATTGGACGTGCCATAGCTGAACGCTGCGCTCAAGAGGGCATGAAGGTTGTCATCGCAGATATCGAAAAGGAAGCCCTGCGCAAAACCGCAAAAGAAATGAAAGCAGCCGGTGCACAGGTTGTGCCTGTTGTCACCGACGTTTCGAAAAACAGGGATGTGGAGAGATTAGCTAAAAGAACACTCGATGCTTACGGGTCAGTACACTTGCTGTTCAATAACGCCGGAGTTACCACCGGCACGGTCATCTGGGAAAGTACCCTGGCCGATTGGAAATGGCTGCTGGGGGTAAATCTCTGGGGCACTATCCATGGCATTCGGGTCTTCGTGCCTATAATGCTCAAGCAAGACACCGAATGCCATATCGTTAACACCGCCTCAATGGCAGCGCTCATTTCCTATCCTGGCAGAGGAATCTACACAGTGACCAAGCATGCTGTGCTGGCGCTATCTGAAAAGCTGTATCATGAGCTATCCTGGCAGGGAGCCAAAATCAAGGTCTCTGTGCTTTTACCGGGGAGCGTCAATACCAAAATCTGGGATGCAGACCGAAATCGCCCGTCGGCACTGCAAAACGACCCGCGCGATGTCAAAGAGCTGAGTCCCGGATATCAGGCCGTGAACGAGATGGGACGCCTGGCCCTGGAGTCAGGCCTTCCTCCCCGGCAAGTAGCGGATTGCGTCTTCGAAGCCATCAGCAAAGACAAGTTCTACATTATCACGCATCCTGAGATGAAACCCCTGCTGCAACTGAGAGCGGATGACATACTGCAGGAGCGCAATCCTACGAATCCGTTTGCAGATTTGATGCCTCCATGGAAATAGCCGAATTAAATCGCCAGGAGGGAGTATGGCTGCTATTAACACAGTGTTAGGTCCGCTTGCTCCGGAGAAGCTGGGCGTCACCTTGATGCATGAACATATTATATGGGGTGCTGCCGGATGGTACGCTGATAGCACGGTGGCGCCGTTTGACCGTGAAGCTGCCATCAAGTCCTCTCTCAAAGTGATGAAAGAGCTTAAAACTTACGGCCTTCAAACGTTCGTCGATGCCACTGCGAACGATACCGGTAGAGACGCCGACCTTCTTAAAGAAGTCTCAGAGAAATCCGGCGTCAATATCGTG
Organism: Chloroflexota bacterium; assembly: GCA_021787935.1. Taxonomy (GTDB): domain Bacteria; phylum Chloroflexota; class Dehalococcoidia; order SZUA-161; family SZUA-161; genus JACWAE01. Next base: position 6,839 of record JAJYLC010000061.1, read on the forward strand.
TGCTCTACGGGACTTTACACAGAGGCGGAGGGTGCCTCGCCATATTTCAGGCTGCGCACTCAGGCAAGCGATGCTACCAGTGAAATCTGTGAAATGTTTGTAAAGGAGATTACAAAGGGTATCGGGGCTACGAAAGTCAGGGCAGGCGTTATCAAAGTGGCAACCGGACAGGGGCGAATATCTCCCTATGAGGAGATGGTTCTAAGGGCGGCAGCGAGAGCTCAGAAAGAGACCGGGGTGCCTATTATAACTCACACGGAAGCAGGAACTATGGGGCCCGAACAAGCCGACCTTCTCATTTCTGAAGGTGCAAGCCCGGGACGAATAATGATTGGACACATGTGCGGCTCTGCCGATTTGAAATATCATATTTCGGTGCTCGAAAAAGGTGTGTACATCGCGTTTGACCGGATAGGTTTGGAAGTAATCCACCCCGATACTGTACGGAAAGCGTGCCTAACCGGACTCATCAGCATTGGATATGCAGGCCGGATTATGCTTTCCCATGACAGCATGGTGAAGATGCTGGGCAGGTCTGTCGAGGAAGCGATAGCTCTGGTGCTTCCCAACTGGGTTCCCACACATATCTTCAAAAATATCATCCCCGCCCTGCGTGAGGCCGGTGTGTCTGACGAGAAGATTAGACTGATGATGGTGGAAAACCCGCGCAGGCTCTTTGCAGGATAACTGAGGAACCTCAACAAAAGGGCGTTTAATACGCTCGTATTTACCACATGAGTGAGCCGCCGTTTATGTGGAGCGTCTGTCCTGTCACATTGTCGAACGCAGGCTTGAACAGCAGCATGACAAAGTTTGCTATATCTTCAGGTCTTGTGATCCTGCCTGTCAGTGGAGCAATACCGGAGCCCAGCAAAGCAGGATTGTCCACAATAGTCTGAAAGACCTCGTCAGAGGGGAAGACGCTCCTGGTCATAGGGGTATCGGTGAAACCAGGCACCACCACGTTGACATTGACACCGTATCCCGCTACCTCGGTAGCCAATGATTTGCTCAAGGATATTATGCCGCCCTTAGACGCCGCATAAGCCGCTGCGCCAACCGGTCGGAACCACTGCCCGGAAGAAAAGTTAACGATTCGACCGTACTTCTTGGCAATCATGTGCTCGACAACTGCTTTGCAGCAGAGAAAGGTACCTTTAAGGTTAATGGCAATTACTCGGTCCCACTCTTCCTCAGACACTTCCCGTACCGAGGGCGCTGAGCGTACGCCGGCCACGTTTACCAGGATGTCCACTGTCCCGAATTGCCTTAGAGCATCATCGACCATACGATAGACGCTGCGCGAACTCGAGACATCCGTTTTAACTGCAATAGCCTCGCCGCCAAGCTTCTTACACTCATCGACAACTTTCCACGCTGATTTTATGTCTATATCAGCGATAGTTACCTTTGCACCTTCTTTAGCTACCGCACGGGCGACGGCATGGCCAATGCCCGAAGCTCCTCCGGTCACTATGGCAACCTTTCCGGTTAGTTCTTTCTTCTGTGGCATTTGACTCCTCCTTTGTTGTATTGGGAGTTCGATATCCGAGGCAAAGCAAATTTATTTACCCGTCATGTTCATCAAAGGCTGAAACCTATGCTCTCTATATAATCAGTGCCGATGTGCCCTTCTTTCACTAGTTCAGCATATTCTTCATCTGTTACTCCAATTACTTGCTTGTACACATACTCGTTGTGCTCCCCGAGACAAGGCGGTGGCAGCTTCAAATGATTCGGGGTCTTGGACATCTTCCAAGCTATTCCAGGATAAAGGTGAGTGCCGCAGACAGGATGGGTCAGCTCATTAAAAAAACCTCGTACCCTGAGGTGGGGATCGCTGTAGGCATCCTTCTCGTCCATTACCGGGCCAGCGGGGACGCCCTCTTTCTGCAATCTATCCATTATGCAATAGTTGTCGTAGTTTATAGTCCACTCTTCGATAAGCCTGTCGAGCTCGTCATGGTTCTGATACCGGCTCAAGCTGGTGGAGAACCTTTCGTCTTTGGTCCAGGTCGGATTTCCCATAGCGCGGCAGAATCCCTGCCACTCCTCATCGTTCGTTATGGTGATGTTTATCCGGCTATCGGTAAACTCAATGCCGCCGGCAAATTTACCTCTGACATCTTTGCATCTATAGCACCCCTGGACTGCGCCGTGATAGTCGCGGTTCCCTGTCTTTTCTGTATTGCGTTTATTCATCGTGTAATCCATAATGGCCTGTCCCAGATGGCAGGCTGAAGCTTCCGTCTGAGCGAGGTCGATATATTGACCCTTACCTGTGCTGAGACGCTGGTATAAGGCCATCATCACGGCCAGAGCGCCCATTATCCCTCCCGCCTCATCCGCGTGGTAAACAACGCTTTCCGTGTCGAACTCCTCATCCAGATAGCAACTCATGTGGCCGTGGCCTACAAAGTTGTCCATATGTACACCGAAAGCGCGATAGTCCTTGTACGGCCCTGTACCTCCGAAGCCAGGCATAGAGAGCATGACCAATTTGGGGTTCCATTGCTTCAGCACATCCCAGCTTATCCCCAGCTTCTCCTTGATACGAGGAGAATTGTTCTCCACCAGAACATCCGAGACCTCAATCAGCCTTCGGAAAATATCCATGCCTTTCGGCGTCCTCATATCTACGGTAAAAGAGAGCTTGTTCGAAGCCTGTCCATTGAACAATGTGAAGGTATTGTGTGCTGTATCCGGGTTGTAGCCAAGCTTCTTGTATGTTGAATAGCCCACGGTCTGCTGCACCAGAAACTCAGGCATCTTGGGCATGTAACCTCTGGTATGAAATTGGAAGTGCTGGCGGCTCTCCACCTTGATTACCTCCGCCCCCCAGTCGCCCAGCAGCCGGCAAACATAAGGGCCGGACCAAACAACCGCTAGCTCAACTACCCTTATTCCTTCCAGTGGCAACCTAGTCATTTTAGTGCCTCCTCTCGCCTCGAGTGCTCTAGATGCATCCGGTTTCCTTGAGCTTTACCAGGTTTTTCTTACTGTACCCCAGCTTGCCGCAATAGATTTCCTCGTTGTGCTGTCCGAGCAAGGGCGCCGGTCTTCTTATCGACCAGGGCATATCTTCAGCAAGGAAAGGCCTCCCCGGGTAAGTTAGCTTACCGGTGAAGGGATGCTCTATCTCGGCCCAGAATCCTCTCTCCTTTAAGTGGCGGTCATCTAATACCTCTTCCATAGTGTTAATAGGGCCACAGTTGGCTCCTGCTGCCTGCCCCGCCTCCACACATTCCTTCTTCGTATGCTCCAAACACCAGGGGATAAAGAGCGCCATGAACTCTTCCCTGTGTCCCGGCATAACCTGGGCAATCATATTGCTCCACCGTGGGTCGTCGGTTATTTCAGGCATTCCCATCATTTTGCCCACCGCCGGCCACTCAACACCGATTGCAGTAATGGCCCACCAGCCGTCCTTACAGGGATACAAACCTGCAGGATAGACAGGGCGCGCCCTGACGTCTGACCTGTTCGTGATCTCATTATTGTATTGGTATGCCAGAAGCTGGCTCATCCTGCGATCGACGCTCTCCAGTTGAGCTTCCATCAAGGAAAAATCTATCTGCTGGCCGCTTCCCGCAGCTTTCGCCTGATACAGGGCTATCATGACAGCCAGCGCTGCCATATTGCCTGCTGAGAATAATACCGGGGTGCCGGTGGCTTTCTTGAGTGGCTCACGGTCCGGAAGCCCGGACTCATTCATAGCCCCGCCCATGCCATAGATGATGAGTTCAGACGCTTTGTAATCGCGGTAAGGGCCGAACTGGCCGAAGTTGGAAATGGATGTGAGTACCAGCCTGGGATTAATCCTCTCAAGCTCTGCATAGCCGAGTCCAAGTCTCTCCATAACTCCGGGGCTGAAGCTCTCTACCAGGACGTCCGCGTCTTTGACCAGCTCTTTAATGGCATTCTTGCCGAAGCTGCTCTTCAAATCCAGCGTAATACCCTTCTTATTGGTATTGAGATAAAGAAAGAGGCCGCTCTTTTCAGGATGAGGGTCATCTTTAAAGAAGGGACCCATTTTGCGGACAGGGTCTCCTTCGCCAGGCCTTTCCACTTTCAATACCTCAGCGCCGTAGTCAGCGAGCAGCTTAGTGCAGTACGGGCCAGAGATATACCATGTGAGGTCTAAAACCTTTACTGCCGATAGCGGTTGGTTAGTCATATCTCCCCTTTCTGTCAAAACGGAGTTCCCCGCCCGGAGGATTGACTGAATCAACTGAGATGGTCTGGATGATCTGGTTATCGGAGACAACCGGGAATGTAAAAATTGAATCTTCTGGCACACCTTTTAGGTTTTTTTGAATTTACCGTCTCTCAGCTCGGTGAATTCCTTTGTGCCGGTAGCGCCTTTTGATATAGCGCCCTCGATGAACGCTTTGGTTTCATCGCTGCCGTGTGCCAGCATATGGATATTGAAATGACTGAACATGGATTGTGTATATCCCTGAATATCCTGCGTTCTGTTCAGTGACTCTTTGGTGTAGCTCAGGGCCACCGGCGGCATCAGTGCGATCTTGTTGGCCAGCCCCATTACCTCCTCATCGAGCTGCTCCCTGGGCACCACCCTGTTGACCAGGCCCAGCCGGTGCGCCTCTCGTGCATCGATAAAGTCACCGGTGAAAAGAAATTCCTTGGCTTTCCTGACTCCCAGCTCCCAAGGCTCAACCAGAAGCTCTGTTCCCGAAGCTGCCATTCTGCCTACCATGTTGGAGAACAGCGCGTCCTCAGAGGCGACAATCAGGTCGCACATGCTGGCAAGCATCACCCCGGCGGCGATGCAGTAGCCTTGTACCTGGGCAATGGTTGGCTTAGGCAGGTTCCTGATGTAGAGACATTTTCCCACGAAAAACTTCTCCTCAAAATCCCGGTGTTCCTCACTGCCAATACGCCAGCCAGCCATGCCTCCCTCCGGTGCCATGCCGCTCATATCATGTCCACTGGAAAAAGAGTGTCCAGCGCCGGCGAGCACGATAACCCGCACCTCTTTATCTTTTTCGGCCTCCTTCATAGCCTGGTCCAACTCAACTATCATCCTGTAATTCTGAGCGTTTCTCTTATCAGGACGGTTCAGGGTGATCTTGGCTACACTGCCCACTTTATCGTAGAGAATTGTTTCCCACTTCATATCGCCTCCTGTTCATGCCTCTCTATTCTTAATCTCCCGCCATTTTCAGCAGCTACCAGCTTCGCGGCAGGCCCAACCCCATTGAACAGATGATATTTCTCATGATTTCCGACGAGCCCCCGGCGATGTTCGAGCCCACGCATAGCTGATATTCCCTCTCATATAGCCCTTTTAGCGGAGCCCATCTTGACTCCCCTACCTGGCCGTACAGTCCCATGATCTGGCAGCCGGCATAGATGAGACGCTGCATTAGCTCTGTGCCGTAGACCTTTGCTGCGCAGGCCATAGGGGCAGCCACCACAAGCCCGCCTTTGATCTGGCTCCACAGTATGAAATAAGACATAGCCCTTCCTACATCGATCTCCAATGCTAATTGGGCCAGCTTATTACGGAGTAAGGGATTGTTTACCGGAACATCGCCACCCTTTGTGGGCTTCTTGCTAAATTCCACCAAGTCCTCGAAATCCCGCTCAAGCAACGAAAACAGCTCTATCATGGAGCGCTCGAAATTGGATGTCATCTGCGACGCCATCCAACCCTCGTTTTCCTCGCCCACCCTGTTTCGCGCAGGGATGCGGACGTTATCCAGGAACACCTCATTGAACATGTGAGAGCCTTCCAAGCTAAGTATAGGCTTGATTGTAATGCCGGGAGATTTCAGGTCAAGAAGGAAGAAAGAGAGACCCCGGCTCCTTCTCTCCGCGGGATTTGTTCTGGCGAGCAAAAAGCCCCAGTCGGCACGGTGGGCGCCGGTGGTCCAGGTCTTTTGCCCGTTGACGACATAGTCGTTCCCATCTTTTGTCGCACGAGTGGTAAGAGATGCCAGGTCCGAGCCGGCGCCGGGCTCGCTCCATAGCTGGGTCCAGAATCTCTCTCCTCTGGCTATATAAGGTAAATGCTCCTTTTTTTGCTCATCGTTTGCGCTGACCAGAAGCGTTGGGGCCAGTAAACTCACTCCCCAGTGATCGAAACCCGCTCCTTTGTAATAGCCTATGACCTCGCTGAAGATGAACTGCTCTGTCAGGGGAGCATCCTGTCCCACATATTCCGTTGGCCAGGGTCGAGAGAGCCAGCGTTTTGCTCCCAGCTTCTTCGCCATCTGCCTGTGAAACTTGGCGCATGCGTCTCTACTGAGCATGGACTCCATAGCAGTTCCCCACTCGGGCGGGGCATTTTTCATCTCTTCTTTAAAAAAGTCGCTGAATTCTTTCCTGAGCGCCTCTTCTTTCGGAGTGAATTTGAAATCCATCTATCTTCCTCCGCTGTTCGTTATCCTGGCGTTTCACTCAGCAAGCGATTATGTCCTTCACAATATAACAACTCAACATGAGTTATATCAACTAAGTCCCAGCATAAATCTAGAAGGAAATCAGGGCGTCAAAGTTACACCTATTGATGCCCTGATTTTACTATTTCTTGAAAGCCAATAGAACCGTCTAACGCCGAGCATTTCTGCCTGTTTTACTGGTGCGCTAGACGTTATGTTAAGACAACGTTGTTGAAACAGACGCTCCTATTTTCTCTTGTTCTTCTGCTGCTTGGTATCGATTGGTTTCGCCCTTGCTTTCTTCCACTCTTCATCAAACCAGGCGAAAGGAGCATTGACAAAGTCATAAGCCGCTCTGGGTCCCTTCTCAATCATAAGGTTGAAGTACTCGCGGGCTTCCGGGGTGGTGTTGTTATGGAGGACTCCGCCAAGGATACCCATGATGTGCGCTCCGGAATAGTAACCCATCTCCATGTAAAGAACGCGTCTCTGCATTTTCATGTTGAATATGGCACGGGGTGTCATCAGAGAAACGGCTTTTGCTAGCCTCTTAACTCCTTTGTCAAGGTCTGCATAGGTGGGAAATACTTTATTAACCATGCCCCACTGATAAGCATCTGCGGCGTTGATGAGGCCACCTGTACACATCATTTCCATGACTTTCTTGGGGCCCATGCAATAGTACCACAGCGGACTGCAGAGACTACCCTCTATCCTGGTCACAGGATAACCGAACCAGGCATCCTCGGACGCATAGGTCACATCGCTGTGCAGAGCCAGCTCCAGACTGCCTGCTATGCAGAACCCCTGCACCTGGGCTATAAAGAATTTGTTCTCCTGTTCCCAGAACGTTCTCCAATAGTTGAGGGCATAGGTATTGAGATAATCGCTGATATGGGCATCGAAGGGAGTATTGGGGTCTCCCATCATGGGCGCTTTGCCCGAGGCTCCCCAGCCAACCGGTAGCTTCTCCCAGGTTGGTATTGCCTTGTTCAATTCTTCACTACCTTCATATCCGTACCCCGCGCCGAAAGCGCGCCCTTCACCCTTTATGATTACAACCTGGGTGCCATCATCCGTCCAGGCGGCTTCCCTGAGTTCAGGTAACAAATTATATGGAGGTATAGTATTTAGTGACTTAGGACGGGTGAAGGTCCATATGGCTATCTTGGGGTTGTCTTTATCTATCTCATATTTGAACCACTCATACTTCTTCACTTTGTTTCTGGCCATTGTAAACACCTCCTGTACTTTTATGCTGGGAACTTTATGGATTTACTTCGGCTACTAAGTTCGCCTATTTCTCTGCTCACCTCCTTCTCAAATCATCTCACATATGCATTAAGGCAAAGGCATACTGCCTGAACACTGCCTGATTACTGCGCCCGCTCGCGTCTCCTCTTCAGCTCTTCGGTAAGAAGAGGAAGGATATCTCTCAGGTCTCCTACAATGCCTATATCTGCGACTTCAAAAATAGGTGCCTTAGGGTTATGGTCTATCGCCAGAGTGACTTTCGATCTCAAGAAACCCGTGGTAAAATGCATCGCTCCTGAGGCTCCGATGCTTATAAATAGTTTAGGGCTGACAGTTTTTCCGCTCTGCCCAATCATAGATTCCTGAGAAACCCATCCCTTGTCAGCAGCAGGTCTGGTTCCCCCTACCGCAGCCCCCAAGACCTCGGCTAACTCTTTGACTGCTTCAAACCCGCCTACGGAGTGGAGACC
>JAJYLC010000166.1 GCA_021787935.1 Chloroflexota bacterium
AAGCCCTTGAATTTATAATCCCGCCCTTCCATCGACTCCTTAGCCAGTAGCGCCGCACCAATAGCGCCGCTCACTTCTTTGTGTTCGGGTACGAGCGTGGTCTTGCCCTCCAGAGCCTTCTTAAAAGCAGAGACTACTGCATCGTTGTAGAATACCGCTCCGGTTAGTATCACCTTGTTGCCCAGCTTCCTGTTGCCCAGGACCTTGGAAAGATAGTTTCCAGCGATAGAATTAGCCAGGCTTGCGGTTATCACCTCAATGGGCACGCCCTCCTGCTGGGCTGAAGCCACCGCCTGCCCCATGAAAGCAGCACACCTTGAGCCCAGGTCTATGGTATGAGGAGCGTTGAAAGCAAGTCCGGCAAACTCTCCGTTCTGCACGTGGATGCCGAGTTGTTCCGCCAGCTCATCTATAAAGCTGCCTGTTCCGGCGGCGCACGCCTTGTTCATCTGGTAGTCAACGACCACGCCATTTCGTTTGATAACCAGTTTGGAGTCCTGTCCGCCGATCTCAATAATATCCGCCTCAGCATCTATCTCAGCAGCAGCCCTGGTCTGGGCCGTAATCTCGTTCTTTATCAAATCAGCGCCAATGAAGCTGCCCACCAGGTATCTGCCCGACCCTGTGACACCTGCGCCTGCTATCTTGGCATTATCACCTATGTCACGAATCAGGTTGTGGAAGACCTGCTTGACCGCCTCAACCGGCTTACCCGCCGTCATGAGATAGTTTTTGGCCATGACCTTCGTGCCCGACTCATCCAGTATCACCGCCTTGGTGCTGGTAGAGCCGACATCCACCCCCAGGTAACCTGTAAAAGGCGCTTCTATCTGGGGAGCTCTCCAGCCATCCTTTTGGGTAACCTTCTCCAGGCTGGACATCTCGAAATAGCGCAGCCTGCCCTCTGTTTCCGTTGAGATAACTACACTCGAACTCTTCCCTGATTCCCGGGCAAGCAGAGCGGAGCCCAGGGCCTCGACATACAGGTAATTCTCAGGGACCATGATATCTACAGGATGGTTGTTCCTGGCTGACAAGGCCTCATTAAGAGCCTTCACCATAGCGCTATTGGCAGCGACGCCGCCCACAAAATATATAGGCTCCTCGAAGATACCTTTTTTCAAAGAGATGACCATTCGGGCTATGCTCTCACACAAAGCATAGAGCATCGCCGACATGGGAACACCCTTCTGCTGCAGATGGATGAGGTCGCTTTTGGCAAAGACGCTGCACCTGGCAGCTATTCGTGGGGCAGTGCCTTCGCATTCCAGCGCAGTGCGGGCAAAATCCTCCAGGCTGATTCCAATGCGGTATGCCTGCTGCTCCAGAAACCTGCCAGTTCCCGCGGCACATAGCGGGTTAGAAACAACCTGCCAGGGTTTCTTCAGGCCATCCTCAAGCGTTATGACGAAGGAGCTTTGCCCGCCGATCTGTATGATAGTCTTGACATTTTGATAGGAATGAAGGAGGCCTGAAGCAATCGCCAGAGAGCTGGAATACTCCGACCAGTTCAGCTCCTTGGGTATCACGCCCCTGCCGGAGCCCGAGATGCCAGCCTTGGTGATTTCTTTGAGATTGAACTTCTCGCCCAACCTGGAGATAAGGGAATTTACTGCCGACTTGGGGCTGGCGGTTATCTTCTCCGAGTCCTGACAAACCGCCTTGCCGTCCTCAGTGATCAGCACCACCTTGGCACAGACGGAGCCGACATCCAGACCTAAAGAGTAACTCATATCTCTGCAATTTTATCACAAATCAGAGTTCTCTTGAAGGGTATATATCTTGTAATTGTATACCTGCCTTTACCTAACTATATTATCTCAAACATACCACGGTTTTTCCATTTGGGCAAGTGCTTTTTAAATTCATATATCTATCCCCATCTTATCTCTCAACTCACTCTTCACCAACCGCACAGCCTTCTTATTCAGGTGAATCTCGTCGCCAGCGTATTCCTTCAGCATCAGGCCATATTTGTCAGCAACCCTGTCGTAAATATCAATGAACTTGTAGCCATTATTCTGGCAAAACGCCCTCAGCTTTTCATTGAACATCCTATTTATCTGACTGCGCACCTCCGCCGTGCCATAGAATGGATACTTGTACTCATTTCCGACATCTGTGGCAGGCGAAACGCAGTAGACGCAGAAATTCACCCTGCGTTCTTTGAGCTGCTCCATAACCTCCCCGTAGTTCGAAATCGTCCTCTCAATCAACTCGCTTATCGAGTGTATCTCATTGCTTTTCTTATACTGGTAGTATATGTGTATCCTGCAATCTATCTCTCCGAAGGAGAGCATCATTATATCCTTCTTGCCGAGTTTATCGATCACCTTGAATAGTTTTTCGTTAGACTTGGTGGTGCTGTTTTTCTTATTAAGATTATACGCTGTGGCTGCGCCGAGGTGGTGCGCCAGGAACGGCATGCTCCCCCGGAAGGGGACCACGTGGCTGTCCCCTATAACATGTATCAGTGGTTTATCGAGCAACCTGACATAGAGAACTGCGAAAGCATCAACCAGAGAGGCCCTGAGGCTATTGAAACCATTTCTAAACGGACTTATCGCCCAAAGTATTATGTAAATAAAAAAATAATGCCTCCCCTTAATTCTGGAGAACTCACTAGCCATGTAGAGAGTTCCTTTTATGCCCCGGGGGGCATTATTCTTGCTCACACCGCTATTTTAATACAACACTATAGATTATCAATCACTGCCTTCAACTTGGCTCGCACCTGCCCTGCCACCTCCGCCAGCTTAGGATTGTCCACGGCTGCCATTGATGCCACAGGGTCTATAGCGGCGACCTCCACTTTACCGTTCGGAAGCTCCTGCACTATCACGTTGCAGGGCATCATCAGCCCGATTTTGTCCTCCGCCTGCAGCGCCTTATAGGCGAAGGGCGGGTTGCAAGCGCCGAGTATTCTATATTTCCTGAAATCCACGTTCAGCTTCTTCTTCAGGGTCTCTTTAACATCGATCTCCGTGAGGATGCCAAAGCTGT
>JAJYLC010000062.1 GCA_021787935.1 Chloroflexota bacterium
TTGCAGAGCCTTCGTGAAGGAGGGATTCACTGTACGCCTGCTGTGTCACAGAAAGAAGGCCAAAAGTCCAGATTCCAATTTAGAGGTCGTATGGGGTGACATAACGCAGCCGGATTCGGTCAGGAAAGCAGTGGATGGAGTCGATGCTGTAGTCCATATGGCAGGAATCATCCAGCCATTGACCGAGACAAAGCCAGCGCTGGCTGCCAAGATTAACGTTGGTGGCACTGAGACGCTGGTGCGATCGATCAAAAATCGTGGGGATAACATTCCCTTCGTCTTCACATCATCGGCGGCTGTTTTCGGTCCCTGTCCGAATGCAACTGAACCGCTTAGCCCTGAGCGCAACCACAGCAACCCCACGACTGTCTATGCCCAGACCAAGCTCAAGTCGGAAAACTTGATTAAAGAGTCTGGGATCGGATACGTGATCTTGCGTTTGACCTCGGTACCGCACCAGAGACTGAGAATCAGTGAATTTAAGACCCAGATGTTTACTATACCGCTGAAGAACCGAATAGAGTTCTGCCATGTAGATGACCTGGCTCTCGCCGTCGTAAACGCTGTGAAAAATTTCGACACGGTCAAAGGCAGCACCCTGATGATTGGCGGCGGCCCCAGCCAGCAGATGCTGTTCGAAGACATGCTGCGTACTATTCTGAGCACTTTTGGACTGCCCTTGCCGCCGCGCCATAAGTTCTCCGTGGAACCATTCCCCTTAGACTGGTACGATACAAGCAGGTCGCAGGAACTGCTCAAATTCCAACACAAGACCCTGGATGACTACTGTCAGGACTTAGCTGGGAAGTTCCCCTCGCCGCTCATAGTCCTCATGCGGCACTTTATCGGCCCGGCCTTCGGCAGGCTCATAGTCCGAGCATTATAGGAAACTATCTAAGGAATCGACTCTAGATCAGTAGATGTAACGATTTCTAATCTTTTGCCTGCAATTTTGGAAATAATCGGGGTTTTGGCGGTCCTGTCAGCTTCCGCTCGTAATTTCAGTGCAGATTGTTCAAAAGTGCCAACAGGTCAGATACAGGTGGATAATCTGTAGCAACCTTGCTGGGGTGGGCCAGACGGACGACCCCTTTGGAATCTAAGATGAAGTCCCCTCCCAGTTGATGAGGGTCGGCCTCTATGCCTCGGACACGCTGCCCCGAAAGCAACAGCCTCATATAGTCCCATCCGGCAACCGGGTTCCATGTGCGTAGCCATGACCTCTTCAATCCGTAAGCCAGGTAGACTTTCCGCTCCGGATCCAGCAGCATAGTGAACGAGGGGCAGATCTCTTGTAGCCAAGCACGAGCGGGCCCTGGGGTACTGAAAGAAACGACAAGCACTTCAGTATTCAGCCGCTTCAGTTCATCCCGGTGGTCGCACAACTGCGCCACATGCTCTCGCGAGGCCGGTCAGCCCAGATGGCGTCCAAATACCAGTAATATATTATGCTGTGCACGCAGGGTGTCTTCCAGAGATACTGTCTCGCCGTTCACTGACGACAAGGTAAACCCCGGGGCTGTATCGCCTGCTTTCACCTTAGCGTTGCCCAATAATGTGTCCTCCCATAAACGCTCGACTTAGCTCTTGCCGCAGCGCTCATTTTTTGAGCAAAGCTTTCACCCGCTGCACCATGCTGGTAACACTATCTAACCGAGTCTGGAAAGACACCAGTGGAGTGACCCTCCAGTCCACTATGCCCCAGAATGGGAGGGACTGCAGCCACTTCTCCACCTCTTCGTTCGAAGGAGCTTCCAGGATAATAGCGAATGCTCGTCGGCCTGCCATAGTGCCGCCGACAAGTTTCTTCTCTCGTTCCATACCGGCGAGTGCCTTGAGGCTGGGCAACATCATATTCTCTAACATCACAACTACCTGCTCCGGTTGCGCTGGCACGTTCGGCATAGCTTCCCCTTTTATTAGATACAACATCTCTCCTCTCCTCCCCCGCGTAAACCCGCAGTTCTCATTTAATTAGGGCATGCCAAGATAATAGGTATATTAGATGTAGAAGTCATAAAAATGGAGGAGAAAAGCTTAAAAAGTTATGACATTTTAACAGGTTTGAAAGCCAGCATTGTTGCGCATTGTTATCCCGCCTCGATGGATTCGGTAACTAGATTACGCGCTTACTCTTCAAGCTTAAATTCGAACCGGCAGCAAGGCTCGTCCGGGCTGGCCCTAGGAGGGAGCTTCAGAGGCTTCACTTTGATCTTGGGATTGTTGAAATACGCTGCCATGACCTGCGGCTCAAGTTTGTGGCAGAAATACTCTATCCTCTCAGGCGCGGCCTTCTCGAAGAACTCCAGTACCGCGCATTTGGTGGTAGTGGCTATAACATGATTTTCGTTTTTTACGTCTAGGTTACCTGCGAAAAGCTGTGACCCGACATGGCTATCAGGCGCTAACTGTACAATCTTTAGCGCATCCAGAACCGTCTTCGGCTGAACATTCCCCATCTTGGCGAACTTGGGAACTACTTTCTGACCCACTGTAGTCCAGACTTCAAGATTGCAGGCGTCAGCGGCTTCCATGCCGAATTTCTCCATTACTCTCTCGTACCAGATTGAGGACAAGCGGAGATAGGCCCGCTGCCACATGGTCATCATGTTTATCAGGAAGACCTTGGAGAAATCCTCGAATTTCAAATCGTGTCTGTAGGGCCCGCTGTAATCGGTAAGCTCTGCCATTTCGTACCTCCTATTCCTGCCTTTTCAGTCTTATTCGATGCGGCCTTGCCTCGTAGCGCAATAGTGCACTGCCGGTCGAGTCCCACTCTGTGGTTTTAGAGTGGCGGCACGCCGCGCGGCTATCAATTTTGAAATACTGCTGTCAGGGTCGTCGAGATCCCCGAAATAGATTGCCTCAGTTTCGCAGCATATCTTACAGAACGGTTCCAGTCCCTTCTCAATTCGGTGAGCACAAAGTGTACACTTCTGAACTATGTTACTCGTCATATCGTAGACCAGCGCGCCGTACGGGCAGGCTTGGAGACAGGCTTGGCACCCGTCGCATTTCTTCTCGTTGACCATCACAATCCCGTCACTGCGCTTGAATATCGCTTCCAGAGGACAGGCATCGAGACACGGTGGCTTTTCACAGTGCATGCACAATACTGGTAAGAAATGCATGCTGAGCTGGGGGTGTTGCCCTTCGGGGCTGTCCCGATGGGGCCCGCCTATTGTATCAACCCTTATCCATGAGCCTTTCTCCAGGCTGTTTTCCAGTTTACAAGCCATAATGCAGGTGTTGCACCCGATGCATCTTTCGAGGTCAATAACCAGTCCGTAGCGTTTGGCCATCTTGTGCCTCTAGTCTATCTTCCTCACTTCTACCAGGTTATCGTACATCGCTGAATTAGGATCGAAAACTGCAAGCTGCGCCGGGTTTATGGTTGCGTGGGTCAGCTCCTGATAGCTGCCCTCAGTGAAGTGATGGCGCCACCACCCCTCGTTTATATTAACTACCCCCGGCCTAATTCCCTGGTGGACCTTCACTCTGAGCTTGACACTGCCGCGGTCATTAAAAGCTACCACTATATTGCCGTCTGCGATGCCGCGCTTTGCTGCATCCAGGGGGTTCATCTCGAGAAGAGGCTCAGCGTTTAGCTCCCTCAGCCAGGCGATATTAGCAAGCAGGGAATGATTTCCATATTTAGTATGGGTGGAAAGATAGCTCAGAGGATACTTCTTTGCTTGGGGCTGCCGTGCGCTCTCAATAGGTTCTATATATAAGGGCAATTCCTGCCCGTGCTCCTTCATGTGTTCGGAGTAGAACTCCAGCCTACCCGACGCAGTGCCAAATCCGGTGAAATTGTAGGGTGCTGCCTCTACCGGGCCTTCTTTCAGCTTCTCCAAAGTTATCCCTTCCATGGAGGGGTGCCCGGAGGAGAGTAACCGCTCCACGTATTGCTCGGCGCTGACGGGGAAGTCATCACCTAGCCCCATCCTCAGCCCTATTTCATTCACTATATCCCGGTCCGGTCTGGACTCGTATAATGGCTCGATTATTTTCGGCTGAAGCTGCACGTAAGGACTCAGGATATCGAGAGGGGGAAGCATATCGAGGTACTCGAAGAAGCTGCAGGTTGGCAGAACAATGTCCGCGTACCGGGCGCTGTCAGTCATGAACATATCTGCAACTACTATGAATTCCAGATTTGGCACAAGCTCCTTCAAGACTTTGTTATTATCCGGGTCTTGATTTATAAAATTGTGTCCAGCAAGCCACAGCGCCTTGATGGGATAAGGCTGTCCTGTTGTGATTGCTTCATACGCTTTTAATAATGGCATAGGCCTGGGGAACTTATCTCCATACAGCATAGTATTCGCATCGAACAAAAAGCGCCGGTACCCCTCATTGTAGCCGTCGAGATTTATGTTTCCCGTAACAGCGGCTAGAGTGGCGACAGCCCGCCAAGACAAATCGCCGTGGAAAGTTCTCTGCAATCCCATTGACCGGTAGGAAGCCACCGGTTTTCGGTTGATATAGTCGAGGGCAAATCCCTCAATCGTCCGGGCTGGAATCTCGGTTATTTCGGAGGCAGTCTCCAGGGGGTATTGTTTCGCCAGGTCGACCAGCAACTGGAAGGCCGGCCTGCACTTGATGTCGCCGGCTTTGTAAGCGCCGTCCAATGCCGGCAGGGTCCCTTCCTCAACATGAGCCGCGGGCTTTTTTGTTCGCGTATCCCAGATTACATAATTATCGGAATCGAGCGATGAAATATCTCGCTCGCGGAGAAACATACCGTTGTCGCCGCGTACTAAGAAGGGGCCGACAGTATGCTTGATTATGAAGTCCTTATCCTGAAGACCCTTCTCGAAAATCACATTCATCATTCCCAGTGCCAGTGCCGCATCAGTGCCCGGCCGTATTGATATATACAGGTCAGCCTTGGATGCAGAGCTGGTAAATCGCGGGTCTATCGCGACCAACTTCGCACCTCTTTCCCTGGCGTCTCTGATCCTTCGCCAGTAGTAAGGGCGAGTTTCGGCCTGGTTTGCCCCCCACAGGACACACATACCGGGGCTCTTAATATCCATGGTGTAAAGGTGGCCATACTGTGTACCGAAGGTGACCTCGTCGGCACAGGGCCCGGCTGCATCGCCGAAGCCTATGGGGTTGATCATAGTGGCTTCAAGGGCGCTGGCAAGTCTGATATAGGCCATTACCTCTATGGCCCAGGCCAGCGATTCCGGCCCATTCTTCTTACGGATTACGGTCAACCTCTTCGCTATGGTGTCCAGAGCCTCGTCCCAGGAAATGCGCTGCCACTTGCCTTCACCACGCTTTCCCGCTCTCTTAAGCGGATACTTCAGCCTGTCGGGGTGATAGACAAACTGGGTGCTGCACAGGGCGCGGGCGCATATATGGCGAAATCTGGGATCCGGGAATTCAGCAGGTTCGACTTTGACCAACACTCCGTTCTTCACATGAGCGAGGATGCCGCACCGCACACCGTCCACGATGCCGCATGCGGTCCGAATTACCTTCGTTTCTCCCGATTCTGTCATGGCCGCGTCCTATAAACAGGGCAGTCCGTTGCAGGTATCATTACAATGCAGATAAATTGCTGCATATCTTGCAGGCTCTTAGCTATTGAAAATAGATAAGGAATCTCTTGCCTCTATTACGATATAATTTCCGATAGCGTGGCCTGATTATCAGCGGAATACCGTGCAAAGAGCGTTGTCTGGGAGAGATCGACTATTACGATGATTATGCCACTCGTTCCGAGAAGTGTCAATATCATTTATTCGTCGAAAAATTGACAATAATATCACTGTAAAGTAAGCTGGACGCAGCAAAGAACCGCATACAATTATTGAGCCACTGGCCATGGGTTGCTTTGCGCCCATTACGAGTGGAAGCTTCGCCGAAAGGGATGATGGCCTATGGGTTTCACATGGTTGGATTATTATGAGCTAGATGAGTTGTTCTCTGATGAAGAGAAGATGACCAGGAACGAGGTCAGACAATTTATGGAGCAGGAGATTAAGCCGCATATCATAGATGCTTTTCATCATGAGAAGCCTTTGGACGTCAGGGAGCTTACTCTCAAGATGGGGAGGCTGGGGATTATCGGTGCATTTATTCCCCGTGAATATGGGGCCTCCGGCACGAACTATGTAACGTATGGACTTATATGCCAGGAAGCGGAAAGGGTGGATAGTGCACTGAGGAGTCTGATTGTAGTTGAATCGGCACTGGTGATGTATCCGATATTCCGGTTCGGCTCGGAGCAGCAGAAACGCAAGTGGCTGCCCTTAATAGCCAGGGGCGATGCCATCGGGTGCTTTGGGTTGACAGAGCCAAACCACGGGTCTGATATAGCCTCTATGGAGACTGTCGCTAAAAGAGATAGCGACAGGTGGATTATCAACGGAACAAAGCAGTGGATAAGCGAATCATCCGTTGCTGATTTTGCGGTCGTCTGGGCTCGCACAGAGGAAGGGATTAGAGGTTTCCTAGTTGAGCGCGGCACGGAAGGTTTCAGCCAGAGTCTCCAGAGTCGAAAGGGTTCTATGCGGGCCGGGGACGTTGGTGAGCTGGCTTTTTCTGACTGCAGGATACCGGCCGACAATATCTTACCGAAATCGGCAGGGATTGGGTCTGCTTTTTCATGTCTGAACATAGCGCGCTACGGGATATCGTGGGGTGTGGTGGGGGCTGCCATGGACTGTTATGAGACAGCCCTGAACTATACAAAGGAAAGAATACAGTTCAAAGCGCCTATCGCTTCATTCCAGTTGGTACAGGAAAAGCTTGTGAAAATGTTAATAGAGATCACCAAAGGTCAACTGTTGTCTTACAGGCTTGGAAGACTCATGGATGAAAGGAAGGCAAAGCCGCCTCAGATTTCGATGGCTAAGAAAAATAATGTAGCTATGGCGCGGGCATGTGCCATGACGGCTCGTGAGCTGCTGGGGGCCAATGGCATATCTCTGGATTATTCTCCGATAAGGCATATGGCAAATCTCGAAGCGGTATATACTTATGAAGGGACCGACGATATGCACACGCTGATCCTGGGGCGTGACATAACCGGAATTTCTGCATTCGAAGGTGCAAAATCCCCTAAGTCTGGAAACAAAGGGGACTAGGTTCGTTATGAAACAAGTTGTTATTGCCAGTGCTGTGAGGACGCCTATCGGGGCCTACTGCGGTGCTCTGCGAGATGTCCCTGTGGGAAGACTTGCTGCGGCAGTCCTGAATGAATCGATCAAACGTTGCGGAGTCAATCCAGATGAAGTGGAAGAGGTTATTTTAGGCCAGTCCTATGCCAACGGCGAAGCTGCCAACCTGGCCCGCATGGCTTTGCTTGAGGCGGGGTGGCCGGTCGAAATTCCGGGATTTACTCTGGACCGTCGCTGCTGCTCTGGTATCCAATCAGTTTGGTCTGCTTCAATGATGATTCAAACCGGGGAAGCTGAGATTGTTGTTGCTGCCGGTGCCGATAGTATGAGCCGCGCCGAATTTTATATTCCCGGCGAATATATAAAATGGGGGTTGGGCGGCAAGATTGATCGAAAATGGGGGTTTTCTCCGCGGGGGCATGGCAGTATCGAGCTGTGGGGAATCCCTCTCTACGATAGGCTTCTCCGCGGAAGACCCATGCATCAGCCTATTGACAGATTTGGAGAGCTCAATTCTATGATGACATGGGCGGAAACAGCAGCCAAGCGGGAGGATATCAGTCGCGAAGAGGCTGACAGATGGGCGTTACGCTCTCATCAAAGGGCAATCGCAGCAGCAGATTCCGGCAAATTTAAAGAAGAAATAGTTGCTGTTGAAATACCGCAACGTAAGGGAAGTAAATTGAGTGTAGAGGCGGATGAGACGCCGAGGCGAGACACGTCATTAGAGCAGCTTGCCGGCCTCAAGCCCGTCTATGAGGGTGGAATTTGCACTGCCGGCAACTCCTCCAGCGAGAATGATGGGGCTGCTGCGGTCGTCTTAATGACACCGGAAAAGGCGAAGGAACATGGCATTGAGCCCATGGCATACCTGAGGTCATTCGCTGTTGCAGGTGCAGACCCTACTTTAACTTATCCCTCTGTTCCGGTAGCAGTAAACAAAGCCCTTAGTAAGGCTGGCCTTCATATAGATGAAATGGATCTAATTGAGATTCAGGAGGCATTCGCTGCCCAGACATTGGCGGATATAAGGTTAATGGGGATAAACGAAAGGGATGTTGACGGGAAGGTAAACGTAAATGGCTCCGGTATTTCTCTCGGGCACCCAATTGGTGCGACGGGTGTTATGAGATTGGTGACGCTGGTTCACGAGATGATGAGGCGCCAGAGCAGATATGGTCTGGTCACTATTTGTGGTGGTGGCGGTCTGGGGATCTGTGCAGTTATAGAGAGGATTTAATTTCAACAGGTATTAATAATCGCTATCAGGCTGTGCTAATTCGGCGAGCCTGATGGCGGCAGAAGATTCTATTTTTTCAATGCCCCGGCCACAATCTCGGCTAAATCCAGCACCTGCACTTTCTCATCAGCTTTTTTATCTTTCAGCCCGTCTTCAAACATAGTCAGGCAGTAAGGGCAGCATACACAGATTGTGCTTGGGTTTTTTGCCAGGGCTTGTTCAACACGCTCTACATCTATACGTTTGCCGGTGCTTTCCTCCATCCACATTCGGCCCCCTCCAGCGCCGCAGCAAAAAGATTTTTCCAGGTTACGCTCCATCTCGGTTGGTACACGGTGGGTTACTGAGGTAACAGCCTGACGCGGGGCTTCGTAAATATTATTATAGCGTCCCAAATAGCAGGAATCGTGGAACACTACATTGCCCAGGTCTTTGCTGCCATTCAGGCTCAGCTTGCCCGACTTAATCAGGTTGTTGAGCAATTCGGTGTGATGGATAACGTCCAACTCTATTCCGTACTGGTGGTAATCGTTCTTCAGAGTGTTGTAGCAGTGCGGGCATTCGGTAATGACTTTCTTGACGCCCCTGTCTTTGAAGATTTTGACATTATCTCTGGCCATGCGGTCGAAAACGAATTCATTGCCCAGACGGCGCAAGCTATCGCCACAGCATAGTTCATCCTTTCCCAGGATTCCCCAGGAAATGCCGGCGGTGTTCAGGATTTGGGCGATAGACAGCGTTACTTTCCGGCTGCGAGCATCGAAGGCTCCGAAGCAGCCCACGTAAAACAGGTATTCGGTCTTGCCCGCCTCAAAAGGCTTGACATTCAAATCTGCCGCCCACTTTATTCGATCGGAGGGCACGATGCCCCACGGATTACTGCGCTGCTCGATGTTCTCGAAAAAGGGCAGTAGTTCAGTGGGGAATTTAGCCTTCATCTCCACAAGGTTCCGGCGCATATCCACAATTTTGGGTACGTGCTCAATGAACACAGGGCACACTTCCATACAGGCACCGCAGGTAGTACACGCCCAGAGAACCTCGTCGGCTATACTGCCCTCTTGCCCACCGCCGATTAAGGGCATATTAGTCGCCTTGCTTTGCGCAATCAAAGGGCCATTTTTCAGCAGATTAACCTTAATATCATGGATGACTAATCTCGGATTCAATAGCTTGCCGGTGTAGGTGGCAGGGCACATGTTCGAACATCGGCCGCACTCGGTGCAGGAGTAAGAGTCAAACAAGTCTTTCCAGGAAAACTGGTTTACCTGTCCTACACCGAAGGTATTGCCTTTCTTAAACTCCTCAGGTAGCTGGGTGTTGACCTTGGTCGTGCTTCTGAAAAAAACATTGGGAATACTCGTAAGGATATGCATGTGTTTGCTGTAAGGAAGATAGTTCAGGAAGCTCAGCAGCACTACAGCGTGGAGCCACCAGAAAGCATTGGCATAGGCTCCCAGGGTTCCTGCCGAAGCGCCGGAGAAAATATGAGAAAACGCATTAGATATAGGCATGTATTTGGCAGCAATTTCTTTACCCTGGGCTATCTCGGTGCCGTGCAGGCTGAAAAAGGCCAGCATCAGCACAGCGATCAGTCCCAGAATAGTGAAGGCATCCCGGCTGCGCGCCTGAATATAGTACGGTGGGAAGACCAGGCGGCGGATAATCGCAATGATAACTGACGCCAGGGCAAGGACTGACAAGACATCGAAGATATAGGCCAGAGGGTAGTATACTCCGTGGGTTAGTCTCGAGAAACTGATTACATTGGGGGACAAGCCGTGCAGTAGGAACTCGGTGTTAGCAATCAATAAGATCATGAAACACCAGAACAGCACGAGGTGGTTTAAACCGAACTTGTATCCGTGATTGACAGTACATCGCTGCCCGAAGGCGAAATATATCATGCTTTTGACGCGCTTCCCGATATTCCTGAAGCGGTTTGCGGGTTTGCCCAGCAACACCAGACGAAAACGCCTGAAACAACTCCAGATAAAAAGCGCTGCAGCAATGACCAGAACGGGTATAAATACGGCTACATTAACCGACACGGTTTACTACTCCTTGTGTAATTCTAGGCATTCGACATATTTCAAATTACGTTTTGCCACGTGATTCTTTGATACCTTTGATAAGGGCCGGGACTACCTGGAAGACATCGCCCACAATCCCATAGGTGGCAACCTCGAAGATAGGAGCCTGCTTATCCTGATTGATAGCTATGATTACATCTGAACTTTGCATGCCAACCAGGTGTTGAATCGCTCCGCTGATGCCGCAGGCGATGTAAATCTTGGGTCTGACAGTCTTGCCTGTCTGTCCAACCTGGCGGTCCACAGGCATCCATTTGGCTTCTACCACGGCTCTCGAACAACCAACCACACCACCCAACTCGTCCGCCAGCTGCTGCAACAGGGCAAAATTTTCCTTGGCCTTCATGCCTCGCCCGCCTGAGACAATCACTTCAGCCCCTTCCAAATCTACGCACTCTGCTCCGCTTTTAGCGTCCTCGACCACCTCCAATACCTTTGCGGCAATTTCCTCTTCCTTAATAGGCACGGCTTCGCGGATAATCTCACCTTTCCGCGATTTGTCATAGGTTGGCATAGGCATGACATGCGGACGGACCGTTGCCATTTGCGGTCTTGTCCGCTCTGTCAAAATTGTAGCCATGATATTGCCGCCGAAAGCCGGGCGCGTCTGCAGGAGGAAACCTTTGTCGTCTATAGCCAGTCCGGTGCAATCAGCAGTCAAGCCGGTACTTAGTTTCGTAGCCACGGCTCCTGCCAGATCCCTTCCCAAACCCGTAGCGCCTATGAGCATGATCTCCGGCTTATACTTGTCCACTAGATAACAGATGGCTTTATAATAGGCCTCGGTGCGATAGTAATGAAACACAGGACTATCTATTACATAAACCTTGGAAGCTCCACAGGCAATAGATTCCTGGCAGAGGTTCTCCACTTTATCGCCGATAACCACCGAACATAACTCGACTCCCAATTTCTTGGTCAGCTCAGCCCCCGCTCCCAGCAACTCCCAGGAAACCACAGCGGGAACGCCTTCGTTATGCTCCACGAAGACCCAGACGCCTTTGTATTCCTTAATCTCAGCTAAAGTTGCAGCTTCCTCAGTGCTTACTTCTTTGACCCCTGCTTTTTTCTCTCTCGCTGCTATTTCAGCCAGGATCTTCTGTTCCTCGGGAGTAAAATACATCTCTATAGCTTCAGCGGGGCAAACCTTAACGCATTTGCGACAGCCAATGCATTTCGCGGTATTGATGACTGGCTCGCCCTTTGCATTCATCTCTATTGCGTCTTTGTTGCATGAAGCCTCGCAACGGGCTCCGCAAGCAATGCATTTACCTACGATTAGTCGAGCTACACCCCGGGGTCTTTTAATCTTTTTCTCTTCTTCCATGAATATGTGCCTCTACTGAATTTAATTGTTCAAGGTTTAAATCATTTTAAACAGATTATGTTTTTTGCTAGCAGTTTATCTATGAGCAGCTTGGCAGTTTCCTCGGGTTTGTTGGCCCCATCTCCCAATATCTCACCTTTGGTTCTCTCCGGCGAAAAGATTTTGCGTACCTGCGTGGCAGACCCCTTAAGTCCGATAGTATCCTCTTTTAATCCCATCACCTTGTTATTCCATAACTCCACAGGAGCATCTTGCGCCATCAGCCGCCTGGGAACAACAGGATAGCGTGGGCGATTTGCCCGTCGCAATATTGAAATCAACGACGGCAATGGGGATTCCACTATCTCGTACCGGCCTTCCAGTCTGCGTCTGACCTTCACCTTTTTAGCCTGCAGGTCTACATTTACAATGAGGTCAACCAGCGTCAATTGTGGATAGCCCAACCGTGTGGCAATACCCGGGCCAACCTGGGCCGTGTCTCCGTCAATGGTCTGCTTACCGCACATTACAATAGCTATTTCTTCCTTTTGTGCGAGCTTTTTAGTGGCTTCCGCCAGTACCGCACTGGTAGCAAGGGTATCTGCTCCACCAAAAACGCGGTCACTCAAAAGAATAGCTTCATCAGCTCCTAGAGCCAGGGCTTTTCTCAAAGTAACCTCAGTATTAGGGGGCCCCATGGAGAGCACTATCACACGGAAGCCGTATTTGTCCTTTAGTCTCAGGCTTTCTTCCAGAGCATGCACATCAAACGGATTCATGATGAAAGGCACGCCTTCTCTGACCAAAGTCCCCGTAACCGGGTCGACTTTAACCTGTGTAGTATCCGGCACCTGTTTAACGAATGTAACTACTAACATATGTCGCTCCGCCTAGTATCAAACTGTGCAGAAGATTTTAAGCAGACCACCTCACAAATTAAGCTGTAGAGCACATAACATAAAATTCATCTATGCAACATGCTCTACAGCAATACGACTCAAAAAAATGAATTCTTAAGTCCACCATCTCCTTGGTACTTAATTTCTATACTTTTTAGGCTTTAGTTTAATTTCCGGTTATGTCTATTCAGCCTTCAGTCCCCCCGAATAATGCCGAAACTTATACATAAAAGTAAAAAATTGGTCGGTGAAGAGCAGATAATCATAGTTATTCCTGGGAAATGTAAATGGACTGCTGTAATAGGTTATCCGCTCTATTTGAGGTAGCTTGGCACTGGATATGAAGTTACTTAATCCGGAACTTTTCATCTCAGCCGTGGGCGGGAAGGCCTTCCTTCAGAGCTTTCCCATAGTGATTATGCTTCATCTGCACCAGCGTGTCAAGCCCCCTCCGGCAAGGGAAGTTGCAATATTGTTTAAGGTGAAGTATAGTGATTAATCAGGGTATGTCCTTCGACAGTATGCGAAGGACAGTAGCCAGTAGATTCTTTTAAGAATACGCGAACAAAAAATGGTAGGAGGAGGATTTCAGTGTTTCGTGACTTCGGATGGCCAGAGGCCCTGATAATCCTGGCGGTAGTCCTCATCATCTTTGGCGCAGGGAAGCTTCCGCAAATTGGCGGAGCCCTAGGCAAGAGCATTAGGGAATTCCGGAGAGCAAAAGACGGGCTTGATGAGGAAGGGGAAGGGGAAGAGGAAGAGAAGAAACCAGCACGCAAGAAGACCGCCAAGAAATTGACCACCTCTAAGACCCGGGCAAAGCAAAGCTAATATCAGGCTCAGAAGGCTGTAGACAAACGGCGATTCCCGAGTCCAGAGCCTGATTTAGCCCTGTGTTATTGTCTGGAAACCCCCGCAAGGTTGGACAACGATGGATATTTTTGGCCTAGGCCCCGTGGAGATACTCCTTATCCTTATCATAGGTCTGCTGGTTTTTGGGCCGGATAAGCTGCCCCAAATAGGCAGAGAGATGGGCAAAGCCTTTCGCGCCTTTCGGAAAGCTTCCTCGGATCTTACAAATGAAGTGAATAAAGAGTTGGAAAACAAAGAACCAGAAAATGAAGACAAATCTAAGCAAGAAGCGCAGAAAACGGACTGGGAGGCGAAGAGCAAGAAAATAAGGGCCAATCCGAACAGAAAACGTAGAAAACGTATTGGTGGACTAGGCGTCCCAGAAGAAGGGCCAATCCAAGCAATAAGCGCAGAAAACGAACTGAAGAATGAAGCGGTTGAAAATAAGACCACTCCGAACAGGAAGCGCAGAAAACAGAAGTCCTTAACAACGCAATAGAAGTGCGAGGTCGGCAGGGGATGAGGTGCTCTACAGCGTCGTAGCTTCGGGGTGTCAGGCCTCAAGCGAAGATGTTTTCAGGCAAATATGGATGGCCTCTTTCCGGTCTGTCATTCCAGTTTGCACTTGAATTCAGCGAAGGCCATTTCACCAGCTATCCTGCAGGCTTCTAAATTTCGCCCCGGTGACCATCACTTTCATTAAGGTAACAACATGGCCCTTTTCTGCTTCTATCACTTGTGATAGTGTCTCATTTTTCCCAAGCGCATTCTGCACAGCGTCATAGAAGCCAAGGGTCGCTTTCTCCAGGCCGAAAGCTTTTTCCAATGCATCGTCACGATCTTTTATTTTGTCAATATTAGCAAAAGGGCCACGTTTGGGCGAAAAGAACTCAGAGATGGACATAGCCTTAATATATTCTCTCTTCTCTGGAGATGCAGTCATTCCTTCGGTATCCGGTAATTTTTTCAAAAGCTCGGCAAATTGATTTCTGTGAACTACTTCGTCTTTGCTGAGTTGGGCAAATATTTGCGAAACATTTTCATTTTTAGAGAATTTACTGGCTAACCGGGAGTAGAACTGGGAACCGACCTCCTCGGTTTTTACCGCGAATTCAAGGCAGCTTTTTAGTGTGATATCTTCTAGCAACTACTTCCTCCTGCAGATTAATTTATCCGGAACTTTTCGTACCCGGAATAACGGTGTAATCCCATGCCGGGCGCTTAGCGGATGATAAACTCCTCCCGGCCTGAGTGTCAAGACCTGAGAGCAATTTAGTGGGGCTTTGCCAACTATCTTGATGTGGCTGTGATGCATCGCGAGGTTCTTTTCTACAAAATTAGAAGCCCTCCGGTC
>JAJYLC010000063.1 GCA_021787935.1 Chloroflexota bacterium
GCTACGCTCGCAATGACATATTTACTCTCAATCCCCTTTTCTTCCATGTCTTTGCGAGGCCTCCCTAAGGAGGCCGTGGCAATCTCACCGTGCCCCTTCGTACTCACGAGTTCGAGAGATTGCTTCGCTGCGCTCGCAATGACACATTTAAAAAACTATCCCCCTTTGCTAAAGGGGGATACAAGGGGATTAGGCGACCCGTGTCATTCTGACCCTGAACGAAGTGAAGGGGAAGAATCTCGGTTCTCAGCCGAGCATGAGCGGCGAGGCTATTTACTACTCGTAGACTTTCTCTTCCACCTCATCAGCGCTGATTGCATCTATCTCCACGTTCCGGGTCTCGGGGCCAGGGGTTAATGCCTGGCGGTAGTATTCATGCTGAATTATCAGATTCATCACCTCGTTCGTTCCTGTCCAGATCATCGCCAGCCTGGCGTCGCGCAGCATGCGTTCGATGGGATATACGTTGGTATAGCCGATGCCGCCCATAATCTGCATGGCATCGTTCACTATTTGCCAGGTAACCTCTGTAGAGAACTTCTTCGCCTCTGATACCAGACGCCGGGCCAGCCGGCTGTCGGTGCCCTGGTCAACGGTAATCGCTGCTGAATGCACCAAGGAGCTTGCAGCATCCAGCCTGGTGATGCTGTCGGCCACTTTGAAGCTGACAGCCTGGAAATCCCTGATACGGGTGCCGAAGGCCTTCCTTTTATCGCTGTAGCGGGCAGCAATCTCGATGGCGCCGCGCGCCATGCCCAGTATGCCTGCAGCAGTGGTCATCCTCTCCGGAATCATCATTTTATAGAATATCTCTCCGCCCTGCCCTTCCTTACCAATAATATTCTCGGCAGGGACTTTGACATCGCGGAATAGAATCCTGCCCGCCCCACCTCCCCGCGTTCCCATCAAACCGTACAGGTGTTTTACTTCCACCCCCCTGTCTTTTTCCACCACAAACAGGCTGAGCGACTCGCGGCTGGACGCGTTGGGGTCGGTCTTGGCGTATACCAGAAAGTAGTCCGCCCCCTCGGCACCTACGATAAAGCGCTTCTGCCCGGTGAGGAAGTAGTGTTTTCCTTTCTTCTGGGCCACAGTGGTAGCGCCGAAGAAGTCGGAGCCGCCGCGAGGTTCGGTGAGCGCCTCGGCACAGCACAGCTTCGCTTCGATGGTGGGCTGGAGGTACCTCCGCTTCTGTTCCTCGCTGCCGAACAAATTGAACGCCTCGCCGCAGATACTTACCAGTGAGTAGAGGCAGCCCAGAGAAAGGGGCAGCGACCCGATCTCCTCGAGGGCGATAACCTCGTCTTCCCACTTCATGCCCCTGCCGCCATACTCCCCGGGGAAACGCAGGCCCAACAGCTTTTTTCTGGCAGCCTCCTCGAGGAATTGCCTGGGATACCTCACTTTATCAGCGTCCATATCCAGTATTAACTGCCGGGGTATAGCTTTGGCAAACTCTCTCGCTTCGTTGCGCAGCTTTTTTTGCGCCGGGCCCAGCGTTGCTTCGATCATGTTGCTCTCGCCTCCGTCTTCACAGTCGAACAGATGTGAACTGAGGATAGCCCATTTCTCATTGCGCTGTCAACAGTAAGGGGGCAGGGATTGCCCAAGAGCAGGCCTATTTCACCAGGCACTTCTCTATGTCTTCTGCGGGGTGTAAAACCTGGCGGTGCTCAACGCCCGAAGACCGTTCCTTCATCACCCATTCATACTTCCTGGCGACAAACGAATTAAGGCCTCGATTCAGCGAGTAAGCGATGACGGCCACGGCCGGGTTTTTGGTTTGAATGAAAGAGTTCCAAGCTCTCCTCAGTGAAGTAGCCCTTGACGTGAGGTCCTGGTAGATTTGGTAAACGCCTTCTTCCAATTCATCAGGGGTCATGTGTTTAGGCATGAAAACCGCCTGAGTGGTGTCGTAGCAGTTCCAGTCCTGGGGATAGTTTGTGCGCAATAACCTTCCTTCAGATTTCATCTTATCGTAGAGCCTTGTTCCCGGGAGTGGAGTCAGGATAGTTATGGTGGCTGAGTCTATCTGTGCATCTAAAATGAACTGCGTCGTCCTCTGAAACACGTCCTTCTTATCCCCATCGCTGCCGCAAATAAAGGCCCCGTGCACTCCTATCCCGTAGCTATGTATTCGCTTGACGGTCTCTTTGAATCTCGATACGCCGAACCTCAAATTCCTGGCTTTCTGCATGTGCTGCAGCGATTCTTCGCTTGACGACTCAAAACCGATGAACACGCCCAGACAGCCGGACTTTTTGGCCCACCTCAGAACTTCGGGGTTGTTTCCAAAATCTATTCCCACCTGAGAGACCCAATGCTTGTTCAGTCCCCGGTCAACCATTCCCCGGAACAATTGGATCGCTCTTTCCTCGGCCTTTTTACCATAGCTCAGAATATTATCATCCGAGAAGAAGAGCTCCCTGCGCTCCAGGCCTTCTATCTCGTCCAGCACCTCTCCGACAGGCCTTTGCCTGTAAGTCCGACCGTTAAAGGCTGTCACAGAGCAAAACTCGCAGTCCATGGGGCAGCCCCTGGAAGTCTGCACTGAAGCAGGGATTCGATATCTGTGACTATAGAGGTCGTTCCTGGGCCTGGGCAGATTCTCCAGTGAGACACGCTCCCCACGGTAGAACGATTGCAGTCTATTGTTCTCGAAATCTCGAAGTAGGCCTTTCCAGACCGATTCGGCCTCGCCTAGGACAACAGAGTCCACGAATCGTATCGCTTCATCGGGCAAGAACGAGGCATGAATACCGCCCATAACTGTCTTTATGCCTCTCTGTCGATACTGACCGGATATCTGGTAAGCTCTGTGCGCATTGCTGGTCATAGCAGTCAGACCCACCAGGTCGGCATCTTCAAAAGTCATAGGCTCAACATTCTCGTCAATTATTCGTATATCCCAATCAGAAGGAGTTAGCGCAGCCAGATAGGCCAGGCCCGGGGGTGGAAAAGTAAAGAAGAGACCGACGCTCGCTGCGTTGAGTTTGTCTTCGTTGCCAGGATTGACCAACAACAGTTTTTTGCCCATCACTCACCTCCCTGACCTCGATTGTCGGCCAAACCAGTGTTATGAAAATTCGATAAATGCTACTATATGAAGTGTTTCTGACAACTGAACTAAACTAACAGCTAAAAGGTCTGCTTCTGTGCGGGCAGCAGAGCATAAATGAGGACACGAACCAGCTATCATGCAATAGTGAGGTTCGTGCTTGTTTGATTTATACCACTAAATCATCGGGATGTCAACCATTTGGCTTCCGAGTAGTATCCAGCGTAGGTGGTCTGGACTCTGGGCTGCCCAGGGCCGCCAAACGTGCAAGCATTTTTAAAAAATGTACTCGCCCCATCTTGACACGAGAGAGATTTTGTGCTAGCCTGCTTCGCAAGAACGAAAAGGAAAGGAGAGAGGGATGCAAGCGTATTGTATGAAATGCCGCGCCAAGAGAGAAATGAAGAACCCGACGGCTATCAAAATGAAGAACGGCAAGCCAGCCACTAAGGGAACCTGCCCTGTTTGCGGCACCAAGATGTTCAAAATCGGGAAGGGCTAAAGCTGTAATTCTAGCTATTTTTAGTATCACTTATATATTGAAAGGCTGAGTATTCCTTGAGGATGGGATATTCAGCCTTCTTGTTTTGTCTATAAGTAGAGCGAGCTGCAAATCCTTACTGATTCTGAGGTTTCTGGAAATAATAACCGGTGTAATCAACTTGAATAAGTTTTACATCGAGGGCGCGTTTCTTTAAAAACTCATCAGTCGCAATTCGGCAGCCCTCCCAGTCGCCGTAATCATCCAGGACAACATATCCGCCGGGTTGGACGCTATCGTAGAATCTCTCGAGACACAATTTGACGCTCTCATACCAGTCTGCATCGATATGTAAAATAGCTATATCTCTGATTTGTACAGCAGGAAATGTATCCTGAAACCACCCTTTGACGATGTGGACCCGTGATTCAGCGATACGCAGCTTCCGAAGGACTTGCTTGACCTTCGCCAAGTCGCCATGACACCAACCCTCGTATGGCGGGGCTTCATATCCGTCCTTATCTGTGGGTCTGGGCAGGCCCTCGAAGGAGTCAAAAAGCCATACATTTCGGTCTATGGGTGACCTTTCGCAGTGGGAAGCCATTATGGCTGCCGAGCCCCCGTTATAAACGCCGCATTCCACGATATCGCCAGGCAGTGAGCGCCGGTTGATTTCCTCGCTCAGCTTATATAAAGAGACCAACCGTGGCACGAATACTGCAGTATATCCTCTTACTCTGTATACCAGCCACATCATTCGGAATGAGCTTAAGAAAGACCCCGGGCGTGATAGATGGATATTTTGCAGATAGTATCCTATCAGATTACGGTAGTACAGGATGTAGAAGGAAAGGCTAGCGGCAAATATCGAGGCTCTATAGACAACCCTGACCTTTATGCTCTGCAGCAACTGTCCCCAGCGGTTCCTGAAAGTCGATGCGGTATCCATATTGTCCCCAAACCCCTGAATCGGCGATATTTCAACATGCAATAGTATACGTGCAAGGTACATCATCTGCAACTTTTATTCGTGGTGTTGCAGCCCCTTTCTGCATACGGTATAATACTTGCTCGGCAGCCACAAGGGAGAAGCGCTGACGGAATGGCAGTGGCGACTTACCTTAATCTAGATGGCCTGCAAAAACTAGAGTAAGGAGGACATGCACAATGCGGAACTACTTGAAGTATGCGGTAGTTCTAATCCTGGTGGTAGCGTTGCTCGCCCTTGGCGGCATAAGCTGCTCGAGCGGTGGAGGGGGTGCTACTCCAACGCCTGCGGCAACACCTTATAAAGTAGGAGCGTTGTTTGCCAATAGCGGAAACAACTATCCATTGGGCCAGCCTGAATGGCAAACAGTGGAGATGATGGAGAAACAAATCAATGACGCGGGCGGCATAAACGGACATCCCTTGGACGTTATTATGTATGACACTGCAAGCGACACAGCTACGGCTGCCACCATGGCGCACAAGCTGATTGACCAGGGAGTAGTAGCCATAATCGGGCCGACGAGCACCGGCGAGTCTATGGCTATTAAGTCAATCGCTAATGACGCACATGTACCGTTGATTTCCTGCGCTGCCGGCTCGGTGATAGTGCAGCCGGTAGGCAATTTCACATGGGTCTTCAATACCCCGCAGCTTGATTACATTGCCATTGAGCGGCTCTATACCTACCTTCAGGAGCAGAATATCACGAAGATAGCTCTTCTTACCGACACTGCTGGATTCGGAGCTGCTGGTAGAAAGTGGCTTGTTAATACTGATATGCTTAGTAAATATGGGCTTACTATCGTCCCGAATGGCGACCAAACATATGGGCCCACCGATGTGGACATGCAGTCTCAACTTACTAAGATAAATGGCACTGATGCTCAGGCAATAGTGTGCTGGGGCACCAACCCCGGGCCTGCTATCATAGCTCGTAACATGAAAACACTGGGCATGACTATTCCACTATTGTGCAGCCATGGCATCGCCTTTCAGTCATTCATAACTACCGCGGGTGCAGCCGCCAACGGGGTTATCTTTGTCGCTGGCAAGTTGCCTATAGTGGACCAGCTGCCAGGCAACGATACTCAGAAGGTGGTTCTGGAAAAGTATAAGTCTGATTTTGAGGCGGTGTACGGAGTTGGTAGCGCTAATACCTTTGGTGGACATGCCTACGATGCTCTAAATATGGTAGTCGACGCTTTGAAGGCGGTGGGCCCCGACAGGGCAAAGATTCGAGACTACATCGAGAACGATATTGAGAACTGGCCTGGCACTGGCGGCGTTTACAATATGTCGCCTCAGAACCACAACGGGCTGCCGACTGATCCTAAGCAGGCTATGGTACTTGTCAAGATTGTAAACGGCCAGTGGACTTGGCTAAAAGACTAGAAGCTGACTGTTGATAGGTTTCATAGTGGATAAAGGGGGAAGGCATGCCTTCCCCCTTTGTTTAAGGGGCAGGTAGGAGACCGGGTGAATGTCATCAGCGCAGTTTGTTCAGTATCTGATAGCCGGCATTACCTCAGGTAGCGTATACGCCCTGGTTGGCCTGGGATTCACCATAATTTATGCTGTCAGCAAGATCATTAACTTCGCCCAGGGCGAGTTTGTGATGCTGGGGGGCTTACTCTCCTTCACGCTCATCCATTCGGCAGGGCTTCCTCTCATCCCTGCGCTGATTCTCTCCGTAATCGTGGCAGCAGCTATAGGCGCCGCGATGTATCTGCTTGCTATCCGTCCGGCTAAAAAAGCTTCCGTTGTCAGCCTGATCATCATCACCATCGGAGCTGCCACTTTCATTCGCGGCATGGCCGGACAGGAGCTAACAAAAGCCTTTGTACGTTCCCCTTCCTTCTCCGGCGAGCAGTCTATATCTTTCCTTGGGGCGCATATCGATCCCCAGGCTCTCTGGATAATCGGAGCCATGGTGTTAGTGACCATAATTGTTCATCTTTTCCTCACCTACACCATGGTAGGCAAAGCTCTAAAGGCGTGTGCTATAAACCCCGTTGCTTCTAGCCTGGTGGGGATCAACCCCAAAACCATGGCACTGATTGCCTTCGTCTTGGCATCGGCGCTGGGCGGTATTGGCGGAATAGTCCTGGCCCCTTTGACTCCTATGTCCTACCAATCCGGGGTTATGCTCGGTCTTAAGGGGTTTGTAGCTGCGGCCATAGGAGGCTTTGCTAGCCCCATAGCGGCTGTGTTTGGCGGATTGCTATTGGGTATCGTTGAGAACTTCGCAGTGGCTGCTAACTGGGGTCCCTTCACTTCGTCCTATAAGGATGCTATTGCTTTGGTTGTTCTCCTGTTAATACTACTGGTTAGGTCTGGCAAGCTGGCGGAAGAGGAGAGAGCGGGTTGATGTTAGCAAGCCTGAAGCGTAATTGGTCATACCTTGCCATCACAGGTGTCATCGCATTTTTTATGTTAATCCCCTTCGATTGGTTCTTGGGTCAGTACACCACTCTCATGATTTTTATCGGCATTTACACCATAGTAACAGTGGGCCTATGCCTTCTCATGGGCTACACTGGGCAGGTATCCTTGGGGCAGGCTGCCTTCTTCGGCATGGGTGCTTATATATCCGCAATTTTGAGCAAGACCTATGGAGTTAACCCCTGGCTCGCTATGCTGATAGCGGCCATCATGACCGGCGCTTTCGCCTATATTATCGGCTATCCAATCTTCAGGCTCAAGGGTAACTATCTGGCCATGGCTACCCTCGGCCTGGGCTTGATCATGTGGATTCTGTTCACGGAACTGTCACAGTTCACCGGCGGACCCGATGGGATGTCGGGCATTCCCTCTCTATCCATTGGGGGATTTGTCTTTGATAGCTCCTTCAGATGTTATTTCCTGGTCTGGCTGTTTTGTCTGGTTGTCTTGCTTATCTCACAAAACATCGTAAGATCGAGGACAGGTCGAGCGCTCCGAGCTATTCACGGCAGCGAAGCTGCATCTGAGTCTATTGGCATCAACGTAAACCAGTTCAAGGTAAAAATATTGACGCTCAGCGCCGTATACGCGTCACTTGCGGGCAGTCTCTTCGTTCATTATCTTCGCTTTGTCAGTCCGCAGCCGTTCGATTTCCTGGCCTCGGTAAAGCTGGTGGTCATGGCAGTGATAGGAGGGCTGGCTAGTGTCTGGGGCGCTATCTTCGGCGCTGGGGCAACCCGAGTGCTGAGCGATGAACTGTTGCTTAGATTCGGCCAGTGGGATATTGTCGTTTACGGGCTTATACTGGTGTTGGTGATGATTTTCATGCCGGAAGGTTTGTTTGTCAAACTCAAGGAACTCTACGAGCGATTTCGGTTCAGATACAGACGGAGAGAGGCGCAACCTTGACCAAGTCTATAATATTGGAGACCAGAGGACTAAGTAAGACCTTTGGCGGGCTGGTAGCTGTAAATAAGGTAGACTTGACTCTGGAGGCCGGGAAAATCACCGCCATTATCGGTCCCAATGGCGCCGGCAAGACCACGCTATTCAACCTTATCACCGGCGTTTATCCGGTGAGCAGCGGCGAGATATTCTTTCAAGGTGCGCTTCTTAATAATGTTCCGGCTTACAAGAGGGCTTCGCTGGGTATTGTACGTACCTATCAACATATCCATCTTTTCGGAAACATGACTGTCCTGGAGAATGTCATGTCGGGGCGGCACCCGCGCAGCAGCTATGGCTTTTTCGAGGCCGCTTTTCGTCTGCCCAAGGCACGTCGTGAGGAGGAAGCTATCTCTCTCAATGCGATCAAGTACCTTAACCTGGTTGGGTTGGGGACTTACGCTGAGCATGACGCTATGAGTCTGCCGCTGGGTCAGCAGAAACTGCTGGCAATAGCCCGAGCCCTGGCTACTGAGCCCCGTCTTATACTACTTGATGAGCCCGGTGCCGGCTTGAATACTTTGGAGAAGCGGCAATTAAGCGATCTCATGCGAAGCATTAGGGAAATGGGTATCAGCGTGGTATTGGTGGAACATGACATGCCGCTGGTAATGGGTATTGCCGAATGGGTGATCGTCCTGGATAGCGGACATAAGATAGCAGAAGGCACTCCTGTTCAAATCCAGAAGAATGAGAGGGTAATAGCTGCTTACCTGGGCGAGGAAGTGGAGTAATGCTTAGAGTTGAAGGGGTTTCTGTAACCTATGGTCGGGTAACTGCACTCAGAGAGGTTTCTCTGGTAGTGAACGATGGAGAGATCGTAACCCTCATCGGGTCCAACGGCGCCGGCAAGACTACCCTTCTGAATGCTATAACAGGGGTAGTGCCTCTGAAGAACGGGACTGTCTGGCTGGACGACTGTAGGCTCTCCGGACTTTCTTCTCACAAAACAGTAAGGCTCGGCGTAGGTTATGTGCCCGAGGGGAGGCAGACCTTCGGAGCTATGTCGGTTAAGGACAATTTGACCCTGGGCTGCTATTCACAGCGTGGCCGGAACCCGCTAAGCACGCTAGGCTATGTTGGCTGGTTCCTGCGTCATCCCTCGGTTCAGTCCAACTTAGAGACGGTGTTTAAGCTTTTTCCTATACTAAAGGAGCGACAGAAGCAGCAGGCGGGCAGCCTAAGCGGAGGAGAACAACAGATGTTAGCTATAGGCAGGGCGCTAATGTCTTCTCCCAAAATACTTCTCCTGGATGAACCATCTCTCGGGTTAGCACCCAATTTGGTACGTGAAATTCTGAAGCTATTAATCAGGCTTAGAGATGAAGGGCTTACCATACTCCTCGTTGAACAGGACGCTGCCGCTGCTCTCAAGGTTGCCGACCGTGGCTATGTGATGGAAAGGGGACGGATAACTATTGAGGGCAAAGCTAAGGAGCTTTTGTTCGATGACAGGGTAAGGCAGGCATACCTGGGCAAGACAGTAGCCTAAGTCGTGATGGAGTGGTAAAATGGCAAAAGGGCTTATTGTTCGACAACTTGTTGCACTCTTAGGTAATTATTTTTAAACGCCCTCTTTAGGAGGCGGAACAAATTTGAAGGAGCTTTTATCCGGCAATGAGGCCATGGCGCTTGGTGCATATCATGCCGGGGTAGTCGTGGCGACTGCTTACCCAGGGACTCCGAGTACTGAGATTCTGGAAAACCTGGCCCACCAAGACGGTATATACGTTGAATGGTCAACCAATGAGAAGGTAGCTCTGGAAGTGGCTATGGGTGCAGCCTATGGAGGCGTCCGAGCCCTGGCTTCGATGAAGCACGTTGGCTTGAATGTGGCTGCCGACCCTTTCTTTGCAGTCTCCACCACCGGTATAATCGGCGGGCTGGTAGTAATATCCTGCGATGACCCGGGAGAGCACAGCTCACAGGGAGAACAGGACAACCGCCACTTTGCCAAATTCGCCAAAGTCCCGATGCTGGAGCCTACCGACAGTCAGGAAGCCTATGATTTGATGGACTGGCTGTTCAAAATCAGCGAAGAGTTCGATACGCCGGTGCTGCTGCGCTCCACAACTCGCATATCTCACTGCAAGACAGTGGTGGATGTGGGCAGAGAGCGCAAAGCCGACTTAAAGCAGCCCGCTTTCACACGCTCTCCTTCCAAATATGTGATGGTCCCCTCTAACGCCCGCCCCAGGCGCAATGTGATGGAGGAGCGCATCATCAAGCTGCGTTCCTATGTGGAAAGCTTCCCCATGAACGAGATGGTACTCGGCGATCGCAAGCTTGGCATAGTGTCCAGTGGGGTAGCTTATCAATATGCCAGAGAAGTTTTTAAGAACGCCTCCTTTCTAAAACTGGTAACAACCTATCCTATTCCGGTAAGCCTGGTGCAACGCTTTGCCAAAGAGGTGGAGAGGGTGATTGTGGTCGAAGAGCTCGACCCTTACTTAGAAGACGCGTTACACGAACTGGGTATTCCCGCAACCGGCAAAGACTTCATCCCTATCATAGGGGAACTTACTCCCGAGATAGTGGAGCAGGGAGCTATTAAAGCAGGCCTGCTGCCAGCTCCCAAGCCTGTTCATAAGCCTGCTATGGCTGCGCAACTGCCGGCACGGCGTCCTCAGCTTTGCGCCGGATGCCCCCACGTTGGCACCGAGTATGTTTTAAGACAGCTATGTTTCCAGAATGCTAGCTCGCCTGGGCCGCTCAAGAAAGGCGAGGTTGTCGTCACCAGCGATATCGGATGCTACACATTGGGCGTCTATCCTCCCCTATCAGCGCTGGATACCTGCGCCTGCATGGGCGCTAGTATAGGCCAGGCCATAGGGCTGCAAAAGGCAGGAATCCCCAATAAGGTTGTGGCTGTATTGGGTGATTCTACGTTTGTGCATTCGGGCATCACCGGACTGGTCGATGCAGTGTATAACCAGGGCAATATTACTGTCATCATCCTGGATAATGGAACCACTGCCATGACCGGGCACCAGGGACATCCCGGCACTGGCATATCGGCGAAGCGGACAAAGGCCACAGCAGTGAAGCTGGAGAAGCTGGTGGAGGGCCTCGGCGTTAAAAATGTCAATGTGGTTAATGCCTTCGATTTAAAGGCTATCGAGTCCACCCTGAAACGGTGCCTGGAGACCGAGGGACCTTCGGTTATCATATCACGAGGCCCCTGCCCGTTGAATGCTAAATCTACAGGAAAGCCATTCAAGGTGGAGGCCGACCAGTGCACCGGCTGCTATACCTGCCTTGATATCGGCTGTCCCGCTATATCCCTGTCGGATGACAGGGCCGTGATAGATGCCAGTGTGTGCCTGGGCACTGCCTGCGGTATCTGTGCCCAGGTCTGCCCCCAGGAAGCCATTTCGGAGATAGGGAAATGAAGGATGTTAACGTTCTCATGGTAGGTGTCGGCGGCCAGGGCGTGATCCTGGCCAGCGATGCCATGTCTGAGATAGGCATGAATAGCGGGTACGATGTGAAAAAGACAGATTCCCTGGGGATGGCTCAGCGCGGCGGTAGCGTGGTGAGTCATGTCCGCTGGGGAGAGCACGTATTCTCACCGATGATCAAAAGGGGTGAAGCTGATTTCTTAATCGGTTTCGAACAATTGGAGGTCGCGCGCTGGGCGCCTTATTTGAAACCCGGGGGAGTGGTTATCATCGCAGATGTGGTTGTTATACCGGTATCGGTAATCGGCAGCAACATGCATTATCCCACCTGGCAAGAAATTGAAGGGATTCTCAAGCAATACACCGAGCAGATATACCTTATACCCGCCCCCAGAATCGCCCAGGAGGTGGGCAACCCCAGAGCAATCAATATGGTGATACTGGGCTTCCTCTCCGAATTCCTTGAATTGAAGCCTGAAGCCTGGACGGATAACATACGGCGCAGATTGCCACCTAAGTTTTTGGAATCCAGCCTTAAAGCTTTCACGAGGGGACTAGAAGAAGCCGGAGCTATGAGGCTGGCAAAGGGAGTCAAGAAATGATTCGTGACCCTGAACATGAGAAGATGCCGCGAAAGCAGTTGGAGGAACTGCAGCTCAAGCGCCTGCAGGCTAAGGTCAAAGATGTCTATGAGAAGGTCTCCTTTTACCGGCGTGCGTTTAAAGAGAAAGGGGTAACCCCCGACGACATCAAAACCCTTGCCGACCTGAAGAAACTGCCGTTCACGAGCAAGCTGGACTTCCGTGACAACTATCCCTTTGGATTAATGGCTGTCCCTCTGGAGAAGGTGGTCCGAATTCATTCCTCCAGCGGCACCACAGGCAAGCCGATAGTGGCGCCTTATACAGAGGCCGACGTCGACATGTTTGCAGAGGTGATGGCTCGCTCGCTGGCTTCGGCAGGTATGACGAAGCATGATGTGATGCAGAACGCCTACGGCTATGGCCTGTTTACAGGTGGTCTCGGGTTTCATTATGGATGCGAGCGCCTGGGTGCTACAGTGATTCCCAGCGGTGCTGGAAATACCAAACGCCAGATAATCCTTCTGCAAGACCTGGGCACCACAGTTATTACCTGCACTCCCACCTATGCTTTTATATTGAACGAAACCGCTAAAGAGATGGGCGTCGATTTACGCGAGACCAAACTTCGGCTCGGAATACACGGCGCTGAGCCGTGGTCGGAGCAGATGAGAAAGGACATTGAGGATAAGCTTCACATATCAGCTATCAATATCTACGGTTTGACGGAGGTCATCGGGCCGGGTGTTTCCGTAGAGTGTGAGCATAAAAACGGGATGCATATCCAGGAAGACCATTTCCTTGTTGAGATCATCGACCCGAGGACGGGAGAACAATTGCCATATGGTAAAGAGGGCGAGCTGGTGATAACCACTCTTACCAAAGAGGCCCAGCCTGTGATTAGGTTCCGTACCAGGGATATCACCAGTCTCAGCGTTGAGCCCTGCAAATGCGGACGGACTCTGGTGAAAATGGCCAGGATTACCGGACGTAGCGATGACATGCTGGTTGTCCGGGGCGTCAACGTTTTCCCCTCGCAAATCGAAAGTGTACTTCTCGAAGTTGAAGGAGTGGAACCTCATTACCTGATAGTGATAGACCGGCACGATGCGTTCTCCACAGATGAACTCGAAATATGGGTTGAAGTCTCCGAGCAGGTATTCTCCGATGAGATGCAGAAGATGGAGCGCCTGGAGAAGAAGCTACGCGCTGAGATGGATAGCGTGCTGGGGATCTCGGCCCGCATCAAGCTTGTCGAGCCCAGGACTATTGTCCGCACTGAAGGCAAAGCAAAGAGAGTGGTTGACCGCAAGGAACTACCGAACTCAGGCCTTATCGCCAAGTAATTAAAATTGTAGAGGGCAATTAATGAATTGCCCAGATTAACAATAAATCCTAAACTCTAAATCCAAAACCCTAAACAAATTCTAATGTCCGAAATTCGAGATACCAAACAATATGACCTTGAAGAGAGAACGCTCGAGTTTTCGAAGAATGTTATCAAGTTTTGCAAGGGATTGCCGAGAACAATCACAAATGAGGAGATCGTAAAGCAATTAATTAGAGCTGCAACGTCAGTAGGTGCGAATTATATAGAGGCAAACGAATCTTTAAGCAAGAAGGACTTTCTCATGAGAGTTAAGATATGTCGCAAAGAAGCCAAAGAGAGCGGATATTGGTTAAAGCTTATAGAAATAAATAATTTGACCCTTAAAGATGAACAGGAATTGGTTCTTAAAGAATCGGTAGAGCTAATGAAGATATTCGGTTCAATTATAACCAAGGCTCAATAGTGGTTTTTGATTTTACGGATTTGGATTTCGGATTTGTTTAGGGTTTAGAACTTAGGATTTAGAATTTAATAATAGAGGAGGGCAAAGTGGTCTCCAGAATAAAGCAGGTCTCTGTTTTTATAGAAAACCAGCCCGGCCGGCTGGTAGCCATGCTCGAAGCCCTGGAAAAGAACCAGGTTGACATCCGCGCTCTTTCCATAAGCGATACCGCCGATTTCGGCATAGTGCGCATGATTTTATCCGATGGCGCTAAGGGGGCGGAAACCCTGCGCCAGGCTGGCTTTACCACCAGACAGGACTGGATACTCAGCGCTGAG
Source organism: Chloroflexota bacterium (assembly GCA_021787935.1). Classification (GTDB taxonomy): domain Bacteria; phylum Chloroflexota; class Dehalococcoidia; order SZUA-161; family SZUA-161; genus JACWAE01. Next base: position 14,009 of record JAJYLC010000063.1, read on the forward strand.
ATACCCGACAGGCCGGGAGGGCTGCTGAAAACCGTGGCCGAGCCCCTGGCTAAGGCGGGGATTAACGTCAAATACCTCTATTTCTATATCGAGGCAGCCGCAGGCAAATCGATGGTGGTAGTAAAAACCGACGACATTGATAAAGCCGAGAAGGTCTTAAAATCACCGTAATGCCCAGAATCTAACCCAGCCCGAACTTTTTCGCTGCCGCCTTGAAACCTTCCAGTGACCCCTCGAGCACCCAGTCGTCCACGCAGTAGGAGAGGCGGAAATATCCCGGAGCCCCGAAACCCTGCCCCGGCACTGCCAGAACGTTATGCTTCTGCAGTTCCCCGATAAAAGCCACATCATCCTTGATCGGCGATTTGGGGAATATATAGAAAGCGCCCTGGGGCTTCACTATCGAGTAGCCCATCTCGGTGAGGTTGTTGTACAGAAAATCCCTCTTCCTGGCATACTGACCGATATCGACTGAGGCATCCTGCAGGCTCTGCACGATGTGCTGCATCAAGGCAGGTGCATTAACGAAACCAAGCACACGGTTGCAGAACACCAGCCCATTTATCAGCTCGTCCCGACCCTCATATTGAGGGTTGACAGCGATGTACCCGATGCGCTCCCCGGGCAAAGCCAGGTCTTTCGAATGAGAGGTGGCGACGATGGTCCTGGGGTAGTACTGGAACAGATACGGGCACTCCACACCATCGTAGACCAGCTTCCGGTAAACATCGTCGCTGAGCAGGAAAATTTCAGTGCTGTACTGCTTTTCCTTTTTCGCCAGTACCTTGGCG
>JAJYLC010000167.1 GCA_021787935.1 Chloroflexota bacterium
ACAGTGAGTGTAGCAGGCGTTGCCGAATTCACAAACCACTCGTAATCTGAAGACAATGTGGGGGTAGTGACGCTCGGGGTTACGAAATGACCCAGTAAACCGTTAAGTAACCCTAGTATTTCCTCAACTAGCCCTATAATGACCATCTATTTCACCTCCTTTCCAATTGCTACTCTCCCCTTCTTGGGCAAGGGGATTAAATATTTTGAGATACTAGGATGTGGATAATACCCTAGTACCTTTGATTGATATAGTAGATACTTTAGTACTGCTTGTCAAGAGGCAGGATGGTTCATGGCTCTCATTTTTTTCTTCTGGAGTTAACTTTTCCTACCAATTTTTGATTTTCTTGAAGGTTTTCCCAGCATCGCCTATTATAGGTGGCTTAATAGCTCCCCTTGTTCTAAGGGGCTTGTTTTTTGGTCTAATCGCATATATGTGAACGGAGTTGGGATGGGCTGATGCATCTTACTAAAAGGGCGATGCAGCAGGTTTTCTCACTTATAGTGGTAATCGTCTATAAATACCACTTAGCTTGAAATTTGTAAAGGCAAGCCGTGCAATAAATCGAGGGCCCATTTGACAGTGCCCGAACAGAAGGGTAAAATTTTTTATATGGCATCTGCGGGAGCGAGATTACCGATAAAATTGCACTTGAGTAAAACGAAGAGCTGGTGGGTAGGCTTGGCGGTTTGTGGTCTGGCCGCGTTCGCAGTTCTGTTACGTTGCCTACGTTTGTTCGATTCGAGCACTAACTACATATATAACCCTGACTCATATTTCTTTCACTGGCTAGCACAAAGGGTTACGGTAGGTGAAGCCGCTCCGTCCAGCATTTCTGGATCTAATTATACCCTTCATAGTGGTTTCGCTTACCCTGCGGCATATATTGCAAAGGCCTTGAGTTTTGCATTCCATTTATCCCCTGCTGACTCTTTAGAGTTGGTCTGGAAATTTCTGCCGGCGGCGATCGCACTGATAAGCATGATGATACTGTACTTTGCTGTAGCTAAGCTCCTTGGTCGTCGAGTCGCAGTCTTTTCGGTGTTAACATGGGCTCTATTTGGCGAAGCCATTTTTATTGGAGCTGCGGGCAACTTGGATCGCGATGCACTGAGCGTGTTACTGCTGATGGTAGGTGCCATGCTTTTCTGCCTTTCTAGGTCTTGGAGGCTCAATATAGGCAACAGAGATGTGGGATGGATGGTGTCAGGTTTATCGGTGTTACTGGTACAGGTATTACTCTATCTGGAATGGAGCATTGTGGGCGCTGCGATGCTGTTGGCCATAATCCTTGTGTATTCTGTGCTCAAATTGCTTCTGGAATACTCCTCTCTGCTGGAAAAAGAACCAAATGTGAAGCAACGCATAGCTACCGCCTTAAGAAAGTCTGACTTACGTACTTTTGTCCTGGTCGCTACCGTCAATCTAGCTGCTGTGGGCCTGCAGTATCATCAATCTGGGGCGGTGATAAATACCGTAGTTGGGATTGTGAAGGGGCGGTTCACGGGACAGTTCATTTGGAATAAAGCCTACACTAGTGAAGAGCAGGGTTTGTCCTTTCAGGACTTGATCGGTTTCCAGTTCTTCCTCATACTGATGGGGCTGGGTATTTATCTGGCCTGGAAGCGAAGAAACGATGTAATGGTGTTTTTCGCTGGTTGGCTTGCGTCCTTTCTTATCGTGAGTCTTTTCTCTTATCGAGTAATTATCGATGCCGTGCCTGCAATCTGTGTGGTTTCCGCGGCAGGGTTGGCCTCTCTCTGGGGCATCATGGGTAGCAGGAATGGCCGAGACTTATGGAAGCAACTAGCTATTTTGGTTATGGTAGTCTTGCTGTTTCTAATTCCTTCGGTCAGTGCTGCTCGCTTGAATCAAAGCAGCTATGTTATGGCTGCAGATAAAGATTGGCAACAGGCTCTTGCTTACCTTAGGGAGAACACGCCTCAGGATGCTGTAATAATGAGCCAGTGGAGCTACGGCTACTGGTTCCTTGACGTAGCCCAGAGGCGGCCGTTTGTGGATAACGGCTATTACAGTTACACAATCGATAAGCTGCATGACGTGGGGTTGGCTTACTATACATCTAATCCCTCAGAGGCCGCAGCAATCATGGCGAAGGACGGAGCGACCTACCTGGTCTTCGGGAAGCAAGACCTAAATATTCCAGCTGCTATCATGGAGTGGGCGGGAGTTAACGGCAAGGAGGACTCTTTCCCAGAGAACTCGCTAATAGTACGCAGCCTGAACGGCGACTTTGTGTCCGGAGATGGTTTGGAGCTAGTGTATAGGAACAACGAAGTGGCTATCCTTGCGCTTACTCAACCTGTTCAGGGATAGCGCGGCCAAACATGGACGGCTGAGTATCTCGGTGTAACCTTTTGTGTAACAAAATCGGTTTTTGAGAAAGAGGTATAATTTAGAAAAAAGACAAGTTGAAGTCGGTGCTTCAGAAGGAGATATGATGGAACAGAACATAGATAAAGATTCAAACAAGCCCAAGGCCAAATACATTTGGGATCCACAGAAGTTGGCCTGGGTTGAGACAGAGGAAATGTCTCTTGAGGAAGCGCCGTCACAGGTTGTGGAGGCCGAAGAGAATACTGTCTCGGAAGAGCCTTTGGAGGAGGATAGGACTGTTGAGGCTGCCGTAGAAGCCGCAGGGCTGCAATATCGAGGGGTCTGGCCCAGGTTGGGCGGAGCAGTCGTTGATTTAGTAATTTTGACCATTATAGGTGTAATAATTAGCTACACAGTGGGCCGCGCAGTTGGCGGCTTGCCTAACTATAGTATACCTATTTATGGTCTTATCTATTTTGTTGGCTTCTGGTCTTGGCGGGGACAGACACCAGGCAAGATGCTGGTCGGTGCTAAAGTGGTCAGGAGAGATGGCAGGCCCATTGATATTGGTAGAGCCTTTGTGCGATATGTTTTCTAGCTGATGCCATTATACGCTCCCATAACT
>JAJYLC010000002.1:0-33580 GCA_021787935.1 Chloroflexota bacterium
TTCTAAGTCAGCCCATCGCATGTTAAGTATGCGGTAGGCATGGTCTTGAGAGTGAAGGAACAGGAGGAACGAGATGAAGAGATTCAAAAACAAAGTGGTCTTAATCACCGGCTGTGCGGAGGGAATGGGTCATGCCATCACGCTGGCTTTCGCCCGGGAGGGTGCCATCGTGGTGCCCACAGACATCAACACGAAGTTGCTGGCGAAAACTGCAAAAGAAGCCTCTAAATTGAGTGGTTGCCCAGTTGACTGGTTCAAGATGGATGTTACCAAGAAAGACGAGATTGCAAAGGTGGTGAAGGCGATTATAGACAAGCACGGCCGCATCGACGTTCTGGTTAACAACGCCGGGGTCTCTACCATGAACCCGGTAGTGGACTTGACCGAGGAAGAATGGGACTTCTGCATGGACGTGAACGCAAAAGGTCCGTTTTTGGTGACAAAGGCAGTCCTGCCCCACATGATTGCCGCCAAGAGCGGCAAAATCGTCAACACTGCTTCAGTTGCCGGTAAAGGCGCAACCGCCTTTCAGGCGCACTACGGAGCTTCCAAGGCAGCGGTTATCGCCTTCACCCAGGCGTTGTCGAAGGAAGTCGGTGAGTATCATATCAATGTCAATGCAGTGTGCCCCGGAATGATTAAGACTGCCATGCAGGACCGCGAGATGGTCTGGGAGGGCAAGCTGCGTGGCATGAATCCCGAAGACCTGCGCTTTATGGGTTGTCAGTTCATACCCTGGGGTCGCAATGGGGAACCTGAAGATGTGGCGAAGGTGGTCCTTTTCCTGGCATCACCGGATGCGGAATACATCACTGGGCAGGCCATCAACGTCACCGGTGGTTTGATCATGGTCACGCATTAGGCTGAATGCTATCCCCCAATAGGAGGGCCAACGTGATCGATGCTAAGGTTCGCACGAATATCCTGCGGGCGGTTGACGGCCTGAAGGACGAGCTGGTGCAGTTGGTCTGCGACACGGTCCGTATCCCAAGTTGCACTTCGATGCCCGAGGGTTCGAACTCTGGCGATACCACGGTCGATATGAGCGGGGAAACACGGGTCAACCATGCCTTCAAGCGGGTTATGGAATCCTGCGGCCTGGAGACCGACATGTGGGAAGTGGCGAAAGGCCGGGCCAATCTGGTAGGAATCTGGCGCGGGAAAGGAAGAGGTCGCTCCCTCCTCTTCAACGGGCATGTGGATGTCGTGCCGCCTGGCCCTGTCGAGAAATGGACTGTGGCTGATCCCTGGAGCGGGGAAATCATCGCTGGGAAGATTTACGGCCGCGGCTCGACCGACATGAAAGGCGGGGTAGCAGCCGCTGTTTTTGCCATGAAGGCGCTGCTGAAAGCCGGTTATCGCCCCAAGGGGGACGCTTTCATCCAGAGTGTGGTTGGAGAAGAGACCATGGAGACAGATGCGGGAACCGGCGCGGCGCTTCAGCGCGGCTACAGAGCCGACGCGGCTATTGTGTGCGAGCCGTCGAGCCCGCCTCAGCGGTTCTCCATCAACATTGCATCGCCAGGGCTGGTCTTGATGCAGGTCAAAGTGAGAGGCAAGGCAGCGCACATCTCAATGCGCTCTGAACTGATCAGGCCCGGAGGCCTGGGTGCTGCCGTGGGCGTATCAGCCATTGACAAGACGTTCTTGGTCTACCAGGCTCTGCTCAAATTGGAGGAGGAGTGGGGGCAGACGAAACGCCACCCTGCTTTCACTCGTCCCGGCCATTTCGTCCTTTTCCCCGAAGTTATCCAGGGTGGGGACATGTTGGCAGCTTCCATCCCTGAGGAATGCTACATGATTTACATCATCTGGCACCCTCCGCAGGATACTGCGGAGAGCGTAGGCGAGGAAATCAAAGCTCATATAGCGCGCTTTGCGCAGACCGACCCCTGGCTCCGTGAGAACCCACCTGAAGTGTACGTACCGTTATTCAGCTGGCCGCCATTTGAGACTTCGCCGGAGGAACCCATCTGCAAAGCTGCTGCTATAGCGAGCGAGGCGGTATTCCATCGACCGGCAATGTTGTATGGTGGTGGCTTCACCAGCGATGCCAGTTTCATCCGGCAGGCAGGAATTCCCACGATTGTGATGGGTCCGGGCACCACCGGAGTAGCGCACGGATTTAATGAGTACATCGAGATTCAAGACCTTGTGGATGCGGCCAAGCTATATGCCATGACTATTGTCGAATGGTGCGGCATCTAAAAGGCACGTCAGACCGCCATCCTAAAGCGGATGAGGCAACCCTTCATTATTCCGATTTCTCCTAATCATCCGTCTGCCAATCGGACTTCACATATTCCTGATTTCTACCAACGCCTTCTTCCACAAGCTGTTCGCTGGAGAATCTGGCCAGGAGTATTGTTCCCAAAAGGATCGCAGCCAGGCCGCCGAGCCGCAAATCACGGTATAGCAACTCCCGCGGGAAAGCCTCCCTCAGAGCAAACACCCCCATGAAAATAGTGATTAGCCGCGAACAGAAATCCGATACAGCCGTTACCACAATGGCTCTGCCCTGCTGGTATCCACGAGAGATCAAAAGAACGCCGACAAGATAAAACAATATCAAGAAAGGCGGAACAAGCCCAAGAGCGATGATATTTGCTTTCTCATTTATGGAATCCATCATAGACTTGGTTAGAACATCACCCAATCCCAGCAGTACCCCGGCAAAAATACTGAACACGACAAGCCAGTTAAAACCGAAACCAAATATTCTCTTGGCTGCGTAGATAACAAAGCAAATTGCAATGACCGCCGCCACAGCCGGAACCAGACGCGAGGGAATCATCACACTAGCAGTCTGATTTCCACTCGACTCACTGAATCCCAGTGCGATAATACCTGCGGTAACAATAATCACTCCCATCCACTCCCAGGCCTTTAGACGGTGGTGCAGGAAGAATATGGAGAAAAAAGCAAGAATTACAAACCCAGACCCCTGGATGGAACGGGCCAGGGAAACGGGGGTATAATTCAATGCGAACACAAATAGGCCCCAACCAAACCCGGATATAAGCATACCGCCAATCCATTTTCTGGAAAATACAAATGCCTTGATAACCTTGGATAACTTCCGGCTCACCTCAATTTTGGGCAGTGTGTCGGCTGCCTGTTTCTGCCATACCACCCCCACGTCCCAGCAAACAGCGCAAACGGTGATCAACAGGATGCTTATCCAGATAGACACTTTTTACTTCTTTCTTCTTTTCAGTTCATCTTGGCCACCCGGCCTCACTCAAACAACCCACGAAGTTGTATCTTTGGGAGCGGGCACTAGTAGAAAACTTAGCGGCAATTGGTTGAGGTAAATAGATTACCAAACCATTATGGCACCCCTGGCGGGACTCGAACCCGCGCTCCTGGCTCCGGAGGCCAGTGCTCTATCCTCTGAGCTACAGGGGCACAGCAGTATAATACTCTTACGTAGTTACGCTTTCAAGATTGAGAGTTATTTCCTGAGGGCGTATTCCTCGCCCGTAACACGCACCCTGTTCTCTTTGACCAGCTTCCTCAGGTGAGCCAGCACCTGCCTTCGTGCCAGCTCCAGAAGACGCTGGTCCAACTCCGGGTATATCTCAGCTACCAGCTTCGCTATAGTCTTCTTGCCCTGCCTCAGGCTGGATAAGACCTGCCGCTCCCTCTCGCCGCGGTGCTCAATCAGCTCCTCGATTTTGCGCTCGGGTTCATGTATCGGCGGGCCGTGTCCAGGGCATATCATACGGATATCGTATTTCAGAAGCTTCTTCAGGGAGTCTATGTACTGCGTCATGTCGCCATCAGGAGCATCCACGACTGTAGTGCCTATGCCCAGGATATGGTCTCCGGTGAATAGAATCTTACTCTCCCGCATATAGACGCAGATGCTGCCGGGGCTGTGGCCCGGCGTGTAGACCGTTTCCAGGCGTATGCCGCCCAAATCCAGGACATCACCATCCCCGACCAGCATGTCGCCCGTAACGTGATACACCATTCTCGCCTTGCCGGCGGCAAGGGAATGCATCACGATTTGAGCGCCAGTCGCTTTCTTGATGGTGCGGCAGCCACCGATGTGGTCAGGATGGGGATGGGTGATTATTATATATGCCAGCTTCAGCGGGGCCAGGCCCTTAATGTACTCAATCCTGCACCTGGCTGCCTCTCTGTCTTCAAAGCCTGTATCTATGAGCGCAGCCTCTTTACCCGCCACAAGGTATACGTTGGGCACATATACACCCATAAAGGTCCAGGTGGGCACCTGAATCGAGTGAACGCCAGGCTCTATTTCCATGTTTTCTACTTACTCGCTCCAACTACGATGGGTGCTCTGGCTTCTTTCTCCCATCAGGCAACTGCGAGGGCACTGGAATCATCCCCTGTTTTCGCGGCCAGATGATAGAGGCCACCACAGCAATGAATAGTACACCAGCAACCACGCCCAGTGCAATCTCTGTCGGTATCTCATAGATATTAGTAATCAGCATCTTGGCCCCCACAAAGATGAGGACAGCTATAAGCCCGTAACGGAGATAATAGAACAATCGCATTATCCCGGCCAGCGCGAAGTAAAGCGACCTCAGCCCCAGAATAGCGAATATATTGGAGGTGTAGACTATAAAAGGATTCAACGTAATAGCAAGCACCGCCGGGATAGAGTCCAGGGCGAACACGATATCGGTGGTTTCAATGACCAGCACCACAATCAATAGCGGCGTGGCAAGCCAGAGCCCCACCCTCCTTGTCACGAACTTACCGTCTTCGTAGTTTTCCGTCACCCCTACAAATCGCCGGAATAACCTCAGCACCGGGTTCCTTTCCGGCTCTATTTTCTCGTCCTTTTGAACAGCCATCCTCAAAGCAGTTATGACAATGAATGCTCCAAAAATATAGAACACCCAGTCGAATTTGTTCAACAGCTCTATGCCTGCCACAATGAAAACTAATCGCATGACAATCGCGCCGATGATGCCCCAGTAAAGCACTTTATGCTGATACATGGGAGGCACGGCAAAGTAGGCAAAGATGAGCAGAAAGACAAAAAGGTTGTCTATGCTGAGGGATTCCTCGATCAGGTAACAGGTCAGAAACTCCAGGGCATCGCCGTGGCCGCGCCACAGGTAAATCGCCAGGCCAAACAAGAGAGCCAGAGAAATCCAGAAAGCAGTCCACAGTAGAGCCTCTTTGACTTTGATCTCGTGAGCCCGGCGATTAAAAACCCTGAGGTCCAGGGTCAGCATCACGAACACGAAGACACCGAAGCTCACCCACCACAGAACCTGGCTGGACATTAAAGCTGCACCTTCTTTTCTATACTGCGGCTGTAAAGTAAAGTCGGTGAAGGGATGAACGGTAAAAAGCTGCGCTGAGGAAGAAATACTCTAGTGTTCCTGGGGAAATTCTCTATGACAATGGGAGATGCTCGTGCAATAGCCGCCATCGGGTTCAGGGCATACATAAAGAGGATATTCCCGATATATTTACCTCACACCCCGGGTTTAAGTGAATACCCCTGCCTTCTTAAGCTCGCGGAGCTTCTTCACTATCCCCTGTTCCTCCACAAAGTGCGTGGTGTAATCTCCCTTGCGGAACGACTCGTTGTCCAGGGCCACTATATGGAACGGGATATTAGTTTTAACCCCCTCTATCTGATATTCCTTAAGCGCCCTCTTCATGGTCTCAATGGCTTCATTGCGATTTCTGCCCCAGGACAACAGCTTGGCTATCAGAGGGTCATATTCAAATGGTATAGCGTATCCTGCGTATACGCCACCATCAACTCTGACTCCGAAACCGCCGGGCGGATTGTACGCTATGAGTTTGGCTGGCGCAGGCATGAAATTCATGAACGGATCCTCGGCATTGATCCTGCACTCTATGCTCCACCCCCGGAGTTTAATATCCTGCTGACTGTAGCCAAGCTCCTCGCCAGCAGCAACCCTTATCTGCTCCTTGACCAGATTGATACCAGTCAGAAGCTCAGTGATAGGATGCTCTACCTGAAGACGGGTATTCACTTCGTTGAAGTAGTACTCGTTATTGTCCATCGAATAGATGAACTCGACAGTCAGCGCATTGACATATTTCAATATCCTGGCCACCTTAACGGCATCAGCCCCCATCCTCTCGCGCAGATCAGGAGTCATTATCGGAGAAGGGCCCTCCTCGATGAGCTTCTGATACCTTCTCTGAACCGAGCACTCGCGGTCGCTTACATAGACGGTGTTGCCTTTTTTGTCAGCCAGAATCTGAAACTCCATATGCTTGGCTCTGGTGATATATTTCTCGATATAGAAAGCCGGCAAACCGAAAGCCTCGCTGCCCAGCGATTTGGCATAGTCCATGGCTGCCTGCAGCTCCTCCTTGTTCTTGGCTACTTTCATGCCTATTCCGCCGCCAGCGCCGCTTGGCTTCACAATCACGGGGTAGCCGATGCCATCCGCAACCTCGAAAGCTTTGACCATGCCGCTGGCATCGTCTATAGCGCCATCAGAGCCGGGCGATACGGGAACGCCGTTTTTCTTCATAAGGTCACGTGACTTATGCTTGGGCTTAGCCTCGTGCATAGAATAGCTGGGAGGTCCGATGAATACAATACCCCGGGCCTCGCAGGCTTCGACAAACTTCGGATTTTCAGCCAGAAAACCGTATCCCGGGTAAATAGCTTCAACCTGGGCTTTTTCGGCTATGCCCAGTATTTTCTCAATATTCAGATAGCTGGAATTGGGTTCCGGGTCACCCAAGGGATAGGACTCATCGGCATTTTTTACGAATAGCGCTGCAGCATCCTTGTCTGAGAAAACAGCCACGGACCGTATGCCCATCTCCCTGCATTCCCTTATTGCCCGGAGTGCGATTTCCCCACGATTAGCTACCAGGATCTTTTTGAACATTATCCCTTACCTTTCTAATCTGGGTGATTAAGCTCCTTAACATTCGATAAGCGCGATAAGGTCTCCCGTTTCCACCGTCTGTCCCGCGGCGACCTTCACCTCCACAACCGTACCCTCTACGGGCGACAAAATCGGGTTCTGCATCTTCATAGACTGCAAGACGCAGATTTCCCCATCCTCCGTTATCGAGCAACCGGCAGTCACAGCAACACTGACTATTTTGCCCGGTATCGGAGCCTCGATTCTTTCTTGCGACATCTTTACTTACACTCCTTTATCTTTCTCAGATTTCCTCCTGAAAAGACATGAACCTGAATTAGTTTATACTGAGTGTCATTCCGTGTCAAGAAAAAAACGTTCGAGGTCGCGTATCAAGGGAAGCGCAATTACCTGCAGCAAAGCGCTGACGCCTATGTCATTGCGAGCGTGAGCGAAGCAATCCCCGTACTCGTATATTGTGGAAGAGGCACAAGAGATTGCCGCGGCCTCCTTCGGATGGCCTCGCAATGACGCATGGTTCAGACTGGACTAACCAATTTCTTTCAAGATAATTGACGCCAGCTTCAGGAAATACTAAAATATAATTTAATGTCCCAAATTCAAGCACTGCCTGAAGAATCAATATGAGTTCGAAACAATTGAGGCAAAAGCTCCTTGCACTTGACAAGATGGGCCACAGGCTCCGGCAGGGAGGCAGTCTTGCCAGGATAGAGAAACACCGCGCCAGAGGGAAGCTCACAGCGCGCGAGAGGATAGGTAAGCTTCTCGACCCCGGCACTTTTCAGGAGCTCGACCTCTGGGGCACGCCGATGGCTACAGGGACCCTTACCGACTATAAAAAGGGCCCGGCGGACGGCGTTGCTGTGGGGTACGGTGAGGTAAACGGCCGCCCTATCTATGTCTGGTCACAGGATTTTACCGTCTTCGGGGGCACAGTAGCCACGGTCCATGCCCGTAAGATAACTATGGTGATAGAGAAGGCCATACAGGCCAGAGTTCCCATAGTGGGCATTATTGACTCCGAAGGGCCTCGAATCGAAGATACTATTCAATACTACCGTTTTTACTCCCCCGAATCTATGGTCTACTTCCAGACCATGGCCTCGGGTGTAATCCCTCAAATCTCTCTGATTATGGGGCCATGCTTCGGCGAGATGGCTATTTCCGCCTCGCTGGCTGATTTCGTCTTCATGGTAAAAAATACCAGCTACATGCATATAGCACCGCCTCCTGAGGGCAAGACGGCTGAGAAAGTAGGCGAAGCGCTGGCGCATACACAGGACACAGGCTGCTGCGACGTTCTGGCTGAATACGATGAAGACTGCCTCCAAATGTGTCGCGAACTGTTGAGCTTCCTCCCATCGAATAATAAAGAGAAGCCGCCGATAGTAGACACCGGAGACAACCCCAATCGCAGGGAGGAGGAGCTTCTGGAGATAGTGCCCTTCAATATGAAGAAGGCATTCGACATGCGCCGGATAATCTCCCTAGTTGTAGATAATGGTAAGCTCTTCGAGATAAAGCAGCAGTGGGCAACCAATCTGATAACCGGGTTTGCCCGCCTAGGCGGGCAAACCGCAGGCATTATAGCCAATAACCCGCAGTCCCTGGGCGGCTCCCTGACCCTTGACGCAGCGGACAAGATGGCGCGCTTCGTCAGGTTCTGCGACGCCTTCAATATACCACTCATCTGGCTGGCGGACACTCCCGCCTTTATGCCAGCAGTTGAAGAGGAGACCAGGGGACTGATACGGCACGGCTGCAAAGTGGTGTTCTCCAACACTGAGGCTTCGGTGCCTCAGATAACCATTGCCATACGCAAGCTTTACGGAGGAGGTGGAGTCGCCATGCCCGGCACAACACTGGGAGGCGATCTCGATATAGCCTGGCCTTCTGTAGAGCGCGGCTTGATGGGTGCAGAAGCAGCGGCCGCCATAATATACAAGAGAGAGCTGAGAGCCCTTAAAGAAAAAGACGAAGCCGCATTAAAAGCGAGGCACGCCCAGCTTGTCTCCGAGATGCAGCGTAAACTGAGGGGACTGGAGCGCGAGTGGGGGCAAGAGTTCATCGACCCCCGCGACACCCGTCGCTTCCTCATCGAAGCCCTAAAGGTCTTTGCTGAAAGATTGGAAAAACGCCCCCGCCGCAAGCACGAGAACATCCGCTTGTAATTACTCAAGCGCAAGTCTCTGTACCTATTTACCCCCTTTTCTAAAGGGGGGCTTTGTTTCCAAAGCTTCCAAAACCAGCCGAGATAACTAAAATGACATATGCTGGCATATCAGCAAGCTCGTGAGCGAAAGTATAACTATAGTCATAGCATGTGTCAATCGCACAAGACAAAACAGAGAAAGTGTGGTATTATATCCCTGCTCGCAATTTGTTGGAGGAAGGAGAAATGCCACGTTGAGATTGCGATAAATCCGAAATGGGAATCTGACGATAACATTGGTTATCTCAAAAGAGTGGATACCAGCGAAAACAAGGAAGGTATTATTTAAGGTAATCCGCGTATCTGAATGACTTTTGGAGGCAAAATAAAAGGAGGATTTTGGCAATGAAGATAGAACATCAAGAAATACTCTCAGCCTTTCAACAATTCAAAGAAGTGCGCGAAGTATTCGCAAAGTATGAAGGCAAGTGGTTCAGTGGTAATGACAATCATATAGGCGACATCGGAGAGTATTGGGCAATGCGCTACTTTGAAGATAGAAATCCCAAGATAGCGCCTAGCCGAACTTCTAACTACGATATTGAATTGGGTGATGGGACTCGACTATCAGTAAAAACAATGTCGGAATGGAATAAGAGGGGACAAGGAGGCCCAGTAAAAGGCATAGATAGCGCGTTTTGGAATTACTTGGTTGCAGTCAAACTTGATAATGACCTTAACGTTGAAAAATTTTGTATTGTACCCCATGAGCAAGTAAAGAAGAGGGGGATTAAGGAAAGGAAACCTTTCAGATGGTGGTCTTGGTTAGATGAATTTTCAAAGCCGTTTAGTATCGCACAAGGTGATGCTTAATGACTTTTGGAGCAGAAAGGCCAGTTGTTCATTAAAGGAGGGGGGCAATGGCAGGGACAAGGATAAGGAAAGTAGGCACACAGAAAGAATTTGATAGTGTGGTTGATGATTACATTACTCAGGGATATCATATTATGAGCCAAGGAGAGAAAACTACTATGCTTCGGAAGAATTCATGGGGTAGTGGTGCGGGTCACTTATTCACAGCACTGCTTACCATTTGGTGGACTCTCGGCATAGGTAATGCAATCTATGCAATCGCCAGCCATTTTATGGCGGAAAAGGTGCTAGTGAGAATAAGCACTGAGGCAGAGGCAAAATAGAGCAGAAAATTACGATTGGTGACTTCTGGGAAAAGAAGCACTTGAGGAGCAAAGCCTTAAAGGGAGCAAGGGGGATTAGCGCCCCCGAGGTAAAACACTCCAGTTCCTTCTGGACTCATCCGCCGCCAGAACAGCCGCTCCCACAGCCCCAATAACATCGGGTTCTACGGGAAACTTTACGAATTCTGTCTCTAGTTCCCTTTCGAGATATTTGAACACACCTTCGTTCTTCGCCATCCCGCCCGTCATGGCGATATCATTCCTGGGCCCCAATCCCCGTACCAATTGAAGGATATAGCGCGCCGCGCTTTCATTTATTCCGGCGGCGATGTCAGCCCGGTTTCTTCCCTCCAGGACCAGGCGCTTGATATCGATTTGAGTCAGGATGCAGCAGAGCTTGTTCAAGACAATAGGGTCCCGTGCCTCTTGAGATAGCGGTCCCAGCCGGGAAACATCGACACCCAGGCTCTCCGCCATCATCTCGAGTGCCCTGCCTGTGCCGGCGGCGCACTTCACGTTCATACGGAAGTCAACCAACGTTCCGTGCTTATCAACGCGCAGCGCTTTGCAGTCCTGACCACCGCCATCGATGATTGTCCGGACGCTAGGTACCAGCCAGTTCGCGCCTCGCCCGTGGCACGATATCTCGCTCATATTGCTGTGGGCAAACGGTATCAGGCTGCGCCCGTAACCGGTGCTCACGCAAAAGTCGATTTGCTCATAGGAAAGGCCAAGCCTAGCCAGCAGCCTGTCCATAACATCGAAGGCGGACTGAACAGCCTTTGCCCTCGACCGTACCACCGCGGTTCCGAGGAGGACATCATCCTTTATGACTGCGGCTTTTGTGGTCAGAGCTCCCACATCGCATCCGGCGGTGAGCATATTATTGGCCCCTCCGTCCGTAGAAGCGCTCGGCTAAAATCATACTGATTGTCTCTATACTAAGGTCGCGGCTCTCCCTGGCGACAAGCGCAGCCCCATAAGCCTCGAGGAGCTGGGGGTCAAAGCCGTTAAGGCTGGCCAGCCTCAACCCGAGCTTTTCCTCGAGGTCCCCCACCACGATGCTGTTCTTGGCGACTCCACCCACCAGGGCCACCTCCTCAATAACATCTATCCTTCTGACAAGTCCGACTATCCTGTCAGCGACAGCGGAAGCAACCCCAGCAAAGATGTCGAATTTATCACAGCCTTCGTTTATCAGGGAGATTACCTCGCTCTCGGCAAACACGACACACTGACTGGCTATGGGAAGAGGGTTCTTTGAGCTGAGCGAAGCCTGAATCAGCTTATCGAGCGGCATCTCCAGAGCATTGGCTATTACTTCGATAAACATCCCCAGCCCGGCAACGCATATATCGGTAACGGCAGCCTCTCCTACTACCCCCTGCGTGTCAATACTAAAAGCCTCGGTGCACTGGCCGCCGATGTCGATTATGGTTCGTACCCGGGGATTGAACTGCCTCACAGCCCGGCTCAGACATACTGTCTCAGGTACGACCCCTTCCGAATAAGGTACAGCCTTACCTCCGATTCCGGTAGACAGGCAGCGGTCTATCTTTTTGCCCGAGAGCCCTGCCTTAGCCAGGGCATTTGCCATAGCGTCAACTGCTGCCTGAGGGGTGGGGCTTTTGTAGGGTATTATGTCGAAGGCGAGGCTGCCATTGTCAGTGACAATGGCAGCCTTCGCCGCAGAAACCCCTAAATCACACCCGGCGTATATCAAATCTACTACCTTTATCCATGCCTTTCCAGTGTATTAGCTAAATACGGCTGATAAAGTCGCGGCACAAATCGGACAGGCTCGCCGCAGGCGCTCCGGTCATTTCCACCTTGATGTTCTGTGAAATAAACGCTAAATCGGCGTTTAACAGTTCTTTCGCCCTTGATTTGTCCCCTACCTGGACAGCGGTAAGGATTTCTTCCAGGTCGTTGTTCAGCTTTCGCTGAATAGCAGCACGGTTTCCGATAAAGGCTTGATCGGGGAGATTCTTGAAAGTATTGCGCATCATCTCTATGAATTCGTGCTCCTGGTGATACAGCTTGGTGCCCTCCAGAAAGCCGGTACCGTAGACCTCTTTGCCGCGCGCCTTTCCGGTTATCTCTACCGGGCCGAAGAAATATTCCACAAAAACAGCCTGCGTGTTGTCCTCCAGGACCGGCGTTATGACAAGATCAGCGTCCCACTCGGGAACAGTTAGCCTGACCGCATGAGGAATATAGCTGTTTTTGGGAGCCGTGCGGAATATAGGCCCCGCTTCCTTGGGCCACACTCGATTCTGATAATAGCTTATGGGCTCGAAGGTGTAGCTGTTTGTCGTTGCCATAGTATTATCTTCGAAGAGAGCGAAGATGCCGGAGAAAGGCAGGAGGCGGTTATACCTCAGCGTATCATACTGCCTCCAGAGGCCGAAATCCCAACCGTTGCTGAGGTTCCCTCCCAGATACTGATGTTTGATTCTTCTTATCGGCTTGTTCCGGCTGCCAAACTGTTTGGGCGCCCACTGCAACCCCACCTTGCCCACGCCTTCGATGTGCTCCGTCTTGCCCGCTATCTCAAGAGTGCCTTGCACCTTGACCCTGGGGCTCAGGCAGAAAGCAAAAGTATATGGCTGGCCAAACATGGTGAGCATGCCGCCGTAATCCATGCCTCCATCCAATAGAGGCGGCTTTAAAGCCTCCAGATCGACAGAAAGCTTCGTCTGCACTGCCGATTTTGGATTGCTCGAAGCTTCCAGGTGATACTCGAAAGGAACTAGATTGCCGCTGGAGTCCTTCTTCGGATACCACTTGTCTACGCTGCCGCCCCGCGGGTGATACGTGATATCGAGATTCCCCTCTTTTACTTCAAAAGGAGGTTTATAGACAATGGGGAATGGCCTGAAATGGTATCTTCTATCAACATAGCGCTTTTTCTCCGAGATATCAGCCACATTAAGCATCCGGCAGTTGAAGCCGAAAAGCTTGCCCATGGCGTTGTAGCTGTATATGTGGACGAAGGTGTATATCTTCCCTGTTTCCTTTGACTTGACATACGCTTCGATATCCCAGGACTGAGATTCGTACCCCGGATGCCACCCTATAGCTGAAGGTAACGTAAAATTTTTCTCAGCGCCTTTGTAGGCGAAGGGGTAGTGTTTCCACGATTTGTCCTTCCAGAAAGGTAAGGATTGCATATCTCCTGTCTGCAAGATAAGGGCATCGCTTTCAGGCTTCATAGTACCCTCCTTTCGAACTCAGCAGGCGTTAATCAGAATGTACCTTTTTTGTCCCTCACTCCTCTATCTTGAGTTCCCACCGGCAAAAAGGCTCATTGGGGTTTTTCCGCGGGGGTCTCTCCAGCGGCGTCACTTTTATCTTCGGGTTGTGCAAAAACTTCTCCATCACGGGTTGCTCCATCTTGTAACAAAGCTGCTGTATCTTTTCGGGGGCGAACGCTTCCAGGAACTCACACGTGATGCATTTGGTGGTAGTGGAGATAACGTGATTGGGGCTCTTGATATCGACTTCGCCGCCGAAAAGCTCCGACTCCGTATGACCGTCTGGAGCCAGTTGAATCACCTTCAGGGAATCGAGGACAGTATTCAGCTTGATGTTACCCAGCTCGACCCAAACGGGGATCATCCTGTCGGCCTGAATAAGCAGTGCTTGCAGAGCGCAGTCGTCAGCAGCATCGGAGCCGAATTTCTCCGAGACTACTTGAACCCAGGCCCCCTGAATGCCCAGATAGGCACCCTGCCATGATTTTATCAGCTTGACCAGAAACTCCTTGGAAAAATCCTCCCATTTCAGGTGATGGTTGTACGGACCGCTGTAGTCTTTTAGCTCCTTTTTCGCCATGTATCTCCTTTCTGTGCCTTCAAATTTTAGTTACCAGGTCACTCACGAAAGCGGCCAGGTTTCTCTTCGCCAGCCGCGTGTTTCTGTACAGGGTAAACACGTTGAGTAAATACCAGGGATGTAGCAGGAAACAAAGCGCTGCTTCCTTCCAGAGCAATTCACCATCAGTGTTGAGAATCCGGTCGAAAGGCTGCACGCTGCTCTGTATGTTGTCCGAAACGGAGCGAACAGTTATGAAGGGAATCCCCCGCGCTGAGGCTATTCTGGCGATCCAGTAGCTTTCCATGTCTACAATATCGGCATGGAAAGTCTCCCTCAACACATGCATCTTCTGAGCACTGGAATTCAGTTGCAGTACCGAGACATCGCTGCCCAGTCTCCCACCGGGTCCCTGCGATGCCAGAGAAAACAGATGCTCATCTGGGGCTAAGGGTTCTAGCTCTTCCTGCTCCGACCCAGGCTGGCCATACAGCGTTGAGCAGACCACAACAGCGCCAATCTCGATCTCCGGATTCAGTGCCCCGGCAAAGCCAAGAGAGATTATTGCTGTAACAGGATAGCGCTCCAGAGCGAACCGGGTTGCGTTCTCAGCCCTCTGCTTGCCCATCCCGGTTTGTACCAGCAGGGTGTCCTTGTTTTTGAGCTTGCCGCGGTACAGTCTGAAACCCCGTCCGGCGACCGTCTCCTCGATGACCATCTGTCTGCGCAGGTCTATTATCTCCTGCCCGAATGCACCCATGACAGCCAGCACCGACACCTCCGGACGAGCAGAGCTACATGTCTTATGCCAGTATTACTCAGGTTTGTCAAGTATACATCATGGCCAAGCACAGGTAAAATTGGGCAAAGAAGGATTCGTATTCATCGAACGCTTGGTGAAGAAACAATTATGGCACTGATGTCAGTGAGGGGAACCACATAACAAGGAACCCTCTGACAGGGGGTTCCTTGTGGCCTAAACCTAACAACCTGGGGCTCCATAGAGACGGCTGTGAAATGACCTGCAACTGTGCTGAAAGCCCGGAGCTGCAGCTAATTTTCATAGTCAATGGTGTCGGAGTAGTCCCATCTCCCGAAATAGACGCGCAAAGTAATCGCCAATACCCACAGGGCAACCCATGCTATGACACCGAGGCCTACAGGGTACAGGTCTGTGCATACGGGAACGATGAAGAACAGAAACCCGAGGCCAAACAGGAGGACGGTGAAGGCATTCGCCTCGCGCGCTATGCAATATCGCCCCAACGGGCGTCGCCTCTCTCCCTCTACTTTGTACTCCCGGTAGGGGACTGTCGTTCTGGCATCGAACTCCCTGGTCACCATTGTTCTCACCTCCTCTCCATCTCAGATTTTGGCAGTGCTATGTCAGCGAGGGTCCAACTTCAGCAGAAGATCGAACAGGATAACTAACAAAGCCATCGGCCCGTGCGGGAGCTGATATCTGGCTATCTTCTGTTGTTCCTCTCTCTCAACCTTGTTTGTTCGGTACGTGACTTTTGCTTCGCTATAGAGTTCTTTCGTCGTCATTGTCGTCCTCCCACCACACCTTTTCATTACCTTTCTGCCTTGGATTGTAATGAGACCTGAAGGCGAGTGTTATCAAGCAGGTTACATAAATAATGTAAAGTTGATTACAATTGGGAAGCGGTTTTTTTGTAGCAAGGAAGTCGAAGGGCTTGATTTAGCTTCGTGGAGACAGGTGCACTCACCAAAATCCCTTTCTGGAGGGGTGACAAAGGGGTGCACCTTTGTAGAGCGGCCCCAAATCCACTCGCCCTTGACGGAGAGAGTTAGAGTGGAGCCGTTAACAACAGGCTCGCTGTTGCTTTGTTATCCTCGGTTTTATGCTATACCTACTCCATAGGCGCCAAAGGATAAACTGCCACCTGCATGCCTTCCGCTATATCCGGGTGGCTTTTGGCCATTGCTATCGCGGCATCGAGGCTGCCGGCCTGCAAAATAGTGTATCCGGCAACGGGTTTAGCGCCGGTGCTTTTTACGCCACTCTTGGTGACAAGTCTACCCGGTTGAGTCGGCGCGCCCATGTCCACGACAGCCTTGCCGAGGGCTGCGAACCATTTCGACCAGACAGCCATTGCCTTCTCAACCACCTTAGGGTCGGGGTTGGTGTCCATCTGACCACCGTAGTACACAAGTAAATATTTTGCCATCTCATCCTCCTTCCAAGTAGGTGTAGAACCTTCACACCGATTCAAAGGCCTGACACTTTGTAACGCCAATATAAAAAATATTTTACGTAGCCAAAATAAAGAAGTCATAAAATTGAGGAAGGAAAGGTTAATTAGTTATAACATCTTGTCGAAGTGCAAATCCGCCCTCTTTTTGTAGGTGATTGCGTTTACGCAGTTCGAATCATTATTCGCGAGGCTGCGGGTACCCTCAGTCCGGACAACCACCGGCGAAACGAGCAACGCAATTAGATGACCATTGCCTATTTTTAGTGGGGCAAGTGAAGTAAAAGGTAATCCTCCTATCTGCCACACGAATGTTCCGTTTTCTCACCGATTTTTATTAACTTTTTGACAAAATTAGCTTCAATAGGGGCGAAAGTTAAGTAAATTGAAATTGACCAGCCCCAGAGTTGTATTTATACTGGCAAATGTGCTAACAGATTCTTACAGGAGCATTGCCTTGTGGAGCATTGTGTTACAGGTTTGGGGTTGTTTCAAGACAGCTAGACGCCTCCAGTAAGCCGACCTTGCAGGTCGGCTTCTTCATTTTTGAGCGTGCTATCCGAAAGTACTCTATCTTAAGAAGCTTACTATGTCTTGCATTTTGCCCTAGGTCGAGGGGCCGAGGTAGCGAACCTTCGCAAAGAAAGGAGGTGAGAAAAGAATGAAGAAGCTGATTATGGTTGCGGTTATTGCGGCACTGGCTGCAAGCGCAGTCATTGGCGTAGCTTACGCTGGCAACAATCTCAATGGCAACGGAGCCCCAAGCGGTCCTCACTACAACCTTAATCTCATCGGGGTACCCAAAGACAAGACCGCTGACTTGACTGAAAGCAATGGGCATGTCATCTTTGTGAGCCTTAACGGCAACACCAAGATATTGCTTTACCCGGGCAACTTCACGGTATTGGATGCGAACGGCACTGACGGCACTGCCAGCTTCCAATTACCTAACCCTGACCCGACCAATAGCGGTTACACTTTGTACTCCGTCTATGCCCGCTTTCTAGGCAAACCGGGTGGCTGGGGCAACATAACCTCAGGGTTTACAGATGGGAATACCACGTGGTTCTCAACAAATAGCTACGTCGAGGTCCGCAGCACTGGTAAGAGTACTTTCACCAATGTGAGCAAGGATCTGCTGTACGTCTACGTAAACGGCACAAGATACCCGCTGTTCACTAACAACCTGTACCAGTACTTCTGGAACTACGATAACAACGGGTGCAAGCTGGTGCAACTTCGCTTCTACCAGGTATCCACCAACGTGAACTAGCAGCTATGCCACGTCGAGGAGAGAGGGAATCCCTTCCCAGGGATTCCCTCTCTCGCTAATTAAGATTTTACAAAGTAGAGTAAAACAGGATTCAGTCCATACTCCGCGAGCCCTTCGAAAGATAAGGAGCATAATTCCCTTTTTTCTAAACCTGTCCCTAACCGCCGCTTATCTGCACCTCGCAATAAAAAATCGGGAGGTCTTGATAGGTCCGGTAATGCGATATTGTCTGGAAATACTATTGTCTAGAGCCACTATAGTATAATAATATTTGTGCGAAATGGAGAGTTGGTGTTTTAGTCATGGTAGTGTTGTAGCTAACGGACGGGATTTGTGGATAGTCTGACTTGCAATAAGACCTCACAATCCCCATTCTAGGATGGGCTTCCTGCTCTTCCCTACCCTGCTCTAAAATAAAATCTATGGGGGATATTGTTCGCTCCGGGAGAACGCCCGGTTGGGTAACATCGTTCCCCATAAAAATCTCCCTGTAGTCTCCTGTATTTATGTGTAGAATTTAAAGAATACGATGACAAGAAAAAGACTATTTTCACTGCTCTGGGTGGCCGCAGGCATCATCTTGGGCTCGGTATTAGGATGGCTGGTGCTGCGAAGTGTTAACTGGAGCGATATGGTGAGCGCCTTCAGCAGGGTATCCTGGGACACACTCGTCCCAGCGGCAGCCGCTGTAGTCGCTTCGTTGTTTATGCAGGCAGTCCGGTTGAAGCTGATGCTGCCTAAGGAGCGGGTCTCTACAACGCGGCTTTTCTTTGTACGAAATGCCGGCCTCAGCCTCAACAACCTGAGCTTTGCGCAGGGCGGGGGCGTTCTGGGCGACGCTTCGGAACTCGCCATGCTCACCAGGTCAGACAAGATAGATGGCAGCAAGGTTGTCGCCAGCCTGTTCATGAGCCGTGTACTGGACTTTGTGATTACATCGATATTCGTCCTTGCCGGCTTTTTCATCATCCCCCAGCTCTCTGTATTCAAGCCAGTGATAATACCCATGCTGGTAGTTGTGGCTTTGCTCATTCTATTTGTACTGTTCACCAGAAAAGTCAGCAAATTCCCGCTGCTAAACAAGATAAAGGTCATCCAATCATCACTGAATGCGGTCACCTTTCTGCGCGATCGCAAGCTTATTTTTTGGCTCTCAATATTTGTGACCATCATAGCCTGGATGCTTCTGGGCACCGCAGCCTGGCTCGTAGCTCAAGCCATCGGGATCCAGATGCCGTTCTGGATGATTAGCATCCTGCTTGTTGGTATGACCCTGTTCTCAGGAGCTATTCCGGCTGCACCCAGTGCCATAGGCACATACGAATTCGTCACTGTATACCTACTCGGGTTGTTCGCCGTCAACAAGTCCGATGCTTTTACATTCGCCCTGGTAGTTCACGCACTGGTTATGTTACCTCCCAACCTTATGGGAATCCCTACTATATCGAAGGAGTGGAAGACGTTTCGCCAAGTCGCCCATCAAGTCAGTGCTTTGCTCAAGCTGCATGTTTTCCGGCGCAGGGACGTCGCGACCCAGCCGGCTAAAAATATCAACGTGTAAACAGACGCTTAACAGAGCGGTAACAAACCCCTCACCCCACCTGATCCCGTCAGAACAATTCACCATTCCGCCAAGTTCAATTCAATCAAACGCACTTCAATTTATAGCTGTAGGACAGATGGCTAGCACTAGAATGGTGGGTGAAGTGAAACGCGAACCACCAACCCTATAGTGGAAATTGGGAAGACAAAATATTGGATTGGGCGAGGAAACCTCGCCCCTACATTTGGTAATGAGCTTTCGACTAATAAGCGTAGGGGCGACTCAGTGAGTCGCCCCTATAAATAACAATCACAAACACTGTTTCAATTAAAGCGGTATCAGGGAGTGCTTCCGCCACGGCCTCGTCGGCCCGGGGCCCAGCTTTTCCCAGTGTTCCATCTTCTGGGACAGCCTCTCCAGCGTGTTCACCAGTATAGGCCGCGTCCTTCGGGGGTCGATGATGTCATCAGCGCCCTGGATGCCTGCCAGGTGATACGCCGAGGCGTACTTCTCGTGTACCTGCTCCATGAACTGACGGCGCAGCTCCTCGGGATGCTCGGCAACCGCCAGCTCGCCCCGGTAAAGCGCGTCTGCTGCTCTATCGTAGCCCTCCACCCTGATGTCGGCAGTGGGCCAGGTGTACACAGCGTCAACGCCCATGCGCTCGGTGCCCATGACCAGCCGCGCTGCGCCCCAGCATCTTCTTATGTAAACTGTTATCCTGGGCGTGGTGGCCTCGCAGATGGCGAACACCGGCTTGGCAGCATTCCTCTCCAGTCCGTCCCTGTGCTGCTCCTGCTCCAGGCTGGGCAGGAACCCCGGGCTGTCTACCAGCGTGATTATCGGTATGTTGAAGCAGTCGCAGAACCTGATGAACCGCGCCTGCTTGTCTCCGGTATAAACATCGAGGCAGCCATCCCCGGCAGCCGGGTTATTAGCTACAATGCCCACCGTCTTTCCAGCCAGCCGTCCGAAGCCGATTATCATGCTGGGCGCATATAGTGCCTGCAGTTCGAAGAAGTCTCCCTTGTCCACAATAGATGCGATGACCTTGTGCATGTCATAGGGCTGGCTTATATCGGCGGGCACCATGTTTAGAAGATGCTCATCGGTTCGATTGGGGTCATCGCCCGTGTTGACTACGGGGGACTTGTCCCGCCAGTTGGAGGGCAGGAAGCTGAGCAGCTTTTTGCTGGCGTCTATAGCCTCCTCATCGCTGTCGACCAGCAGGTCGTTAGAACCGGTAACCGTGGAGTGCAGCAGCGCGCCTCCGATCTCCTCTTCGGTGACATCTCTGAACGTTACCGCCTTCAAAATAGGCGGCGAGGCTACTGACATGAAGGCTATATTCCTGCGCATGATGACGAAGTCAGCCATTATGGGAGAGTAGGCCGAGCCTGCATAGCAGGGACCCAGCATCAGGCTGATGTGAGGCACCACACCCGACATGAGCGGAGGATAATACATGAACCCCCCGCCGCCGCCCACCGGGCTGCCCCTTACGGGGACCTTGAACCCGTTCCTGCCGAACAGGTCATGGATTCTGATAGCGCCCGAATCGATCATCCCCACCAGGGGAATGCCCTCCTCCATAGCCTGCTCCATGGCACGGGCTACCTTGCTGTTCTGGATCATGGACTGCGTGCCTGCCAGCACGGTGAAGTCGTGGGCATAGGAGTAAACGGTGCGCCCGTTGACCTTTCCATATCCCACAATCACGGAATCGCGCGGCAGCTCTCTATCGTCGATATCGAAGCCTGTCTTCATAGGCTGTGTCCACAAGCCTATCTCGTGGAATGTGCCTGGATCGAAAAGCCTCTGTATCCTTTCCCAGGCTGTCAGCTTGCCCTTGCCATGCTGTTTGTCTATCGCAGTCTTATCTCCGCCGGGCAGCCATCTTTTCCTGTGCTCTTCAACTTTTTCCAGCTTTACCTTCGCGTCTGCCATCTGATCCCTCCGAAATTAATTACACTGAATAGGATTTACCATCCGATGTTGTTTACTAAACCTGATTTCAATCGATTTTTCAACCTGCGTTTCACCCTCACCTAACCTCTCCCCTCAAGGGAGAGGAATTTTGATAGTCCTCTCTCCCCTGGAGGGAGAGAGTAAGAGTGAGGGGGATAGATTTTTCCCCTCAACCTTACGACAGTCCTTCGACAATCCAAAGCCCCTTTGCACTCTCCATTTTCCAAGGGCTCTTATAACCTGATGTTTTCGTGCTTTCTGGGCGGCCTTCCTTCGTCCCTGCTGGCAAATGTCTTGAGCGCCTGTATCAGGAACGGCCTGGTATCCCTGGGGTCGATGAAGCCCTGTCCCCATTCACGCTCCAGGGCACGCAACTTGTGCCTCATCTCTACAGTGCGCTGCTCCAGTTTCTGCGTCCTCGCACTCTCGTCCTCAATGGACTGCAACTCCCTCTTGTAGATGATAGATACCGCCCCCTCCGCTCCCATCAACCCACGCTCCACAGAAGGCCAGGCCACGTCGAGGTCGCCTCCCAGCGTTGTGCCCGGCATGGCCAACTGCCCGCCTCCGAAAAGCTTCCGAATGGCGATGGTAATCTGAGGCACGGTGCATTCAACGTTCGAGAATACCAGCTTGCAGCCGTGCCGTATCAGTCCCCTGGTCTCCTCATCGATAGCCGGCAAGAAGGCCGGGGTATCCGCCAGCCAGACCACTGGTATATTGAAGGCATCGCAGAACCTGACAAAACGCGCCATCTTGTCCGCTGCGTCAAGCGTTAGCGCGCCGCCCATAGACTGGGGATTATTAGCTACAAAACCCACCGTCTGCCCGGCCATCCTGCCGAAGCCGGTTATCAGATTGTTCGCCCACTGTCGTTTAAGCTCCAAGAACTCGCCCTTATCTACTACCAGAGAGATAAGCTTGGTCATACTATAGGGCTTGTTGGTATCGAGGGGAGCGACAGCCAGAAGCTCCTCTTCCCTGCGATTGGGTGGATCGCCAGTGTCCACTATCGGCGGTTTCTCCTTATTGTTCGAGGGCAGGTAACTCAGCAGCTTGCGGCAACTCTCTATACATTCATTGTCGTCTTTAGCTAAGAAATCGCAGCAGCCCGTTTTGCGGAAGTGCCCCGACGGGTCGCCCACTTCCTCGGAGGTCTTACCCTGGGGCGGCGATGCTACGTGCATATAGCTGGTCTTCCTGACCATGAAAACGAAATCCGCCATCGAGGCGGAGATTGCCATTTCCCCGATACATGGCCCCATTATCAGAGAGATTTGGGGGATCACGCCTGAGGCCATGGTCTGGAAATAGACCATAGATTCCGGAGAGTAAAAGCGATAATACTGGATGGCGTCTTCGATTCTGGCACCCTCTGAATCTATAATAGCGACAATAGGTATGCGGGCATGAATGGCCTTCTCCATAGCTCCTGATATCTTGCGAATATGAATGTTGGCCCATGTTCCGCCGAAAACAGTGGCGTCCTGCGACCAGACGTAGATTGGGCGGCCGTTTACCTGACCGTATCCCACAGCAACGCCGTCCGCAGGGCCTTCTGTTTTATCGATGTCGAACCCTGTAGCCATCGGCGTGCCGAACAGGTCAAGCTCCTGAAAAGTGCCGGGATCCAGAAGCTTCTCTATCCTCTCGCGAGCTGTGAGTTTACCTTTCTTATGCTGCTTCTCAACCTCAGCGGTGCCGCCACCCTGTTTCAGCCTGCCCCTCAACCCATCAAGCTCAGAAAGCTTCTGATTCATCATATCCAAATCGCTCATAAGTCCTCCCTATGAAACCTATTATGCCGACGGGCTAAATTTTAGACCTTCCCCATGCCATCGTCAACCACGTGTACGAGAACTATCATCGGGAAAGCTACCAATGGTCATTGCGTCGGGCAATTAGGGAAAATCCTTGACAAAAACACAGCGACTGGGTACGATTCTTTATACCTGGCTGGTAAAAACACATTCCATAGCTCTCCAGACATTAGGCTATTTTTGTTCCGCCCGTTTAGGGTGTGACCGAGTTTGCAAGCTAAGCTGTGAGGCATCGGCAAAAAGCGTTGCCTGGCTGATATCGTTTCGTTGAAAGGGAATAGGTATCCTCTTTATCTTTCTTTCGCTCCTTAGATTCTGGAATCTATTAATTGGTTCTTGCCAACAGGGGGCTGTCAATGAGGTTTACAGATGTCAACGAGCGCAAAGAACATAAAAGAGATTGGAAAGAAGATTACAAAAGGAAACTGGTCTCGGCTGAAGAGGCAGCCAGAGCTGTCAAGCCGGGTGACAGAGTTGCTTTGCCTTTTGCTCATCCCACAGCAGTGCCGCTGGCCTTGGGAAAGCGTAAGGACGAACTGAGAAATGTATACCTTGAGATTAATGCTCCCTGGCTCGACCCTTGCTGGCTGCAGCCGGGCTGCGAAGAGAACTTCTTCGTCGGCGCTATTAACTTCCTCGGTCCTGTAGGACGGCCTTCTCATGACGCCAAGATATGCTCCTTCATCCCCTGCCTGATGTCTATGAGGGCAAAGCTATGCGATGAAGACAGGCTGCATGGACGAAGGGACGTCGACGTTTTCATGACCAATGTCTCACCCCCGGATAAACACGGCTTCTGCAGCTTCGGTCCACACATGTGGAACAAGAAAAGCTATGCCAAGCGGGCCAGGACGGTTATTGCTGAAATAGACGAGAATATGGTCTATCCATATCGAGGCGACAATTTCATTCACGTATCGGATGTTGATTACTTCGTGGAGGCGCCTACAGCCCGTTTTACCGATAAGCAGCTTAGAGACCTCGTCAAAGAAACAGTTACCGATGAAAAAAAGCGGCAAGAATGGATAGATGCCCTGTTAATGGCAAATAAGCACGAGCCGGAATACATAGGGCGTTCAGCCAGCCTGATAGCGCCCATGATGAATCTAATGTCTCCCGATTTTTTCACCGGGCTCATAGGGCTGGAAGAACCTTACCCCGAGGCCATAACTATAGCAGGCTATGTAGGCGAACTAATCAAGAACGGCGACACTATCGAGATCGGCGCCGGCAGGCCCAGCACCTGGCTGCCGCGGGTAGGCCTCTTCGATAACTTTGAAGACCTGGGGATTCACTCCGAGATGTCTGCCTGGGGACAGCATGAGCTAATCAAGTCAGGCGTATTTAACGGGAAAAGAAAGACGCTTCATCCCGGAAAGGCAATTTTTACAGCTCTGGACGGAGCCGGTTGGGAAGGGTATCAGTGGATGAGCGATAACCCTCTCGTCGAGATGTACGACTGTGAGTATGTCCATAATCCTACCGTCATCGCCCGAAACGATAACATGGTTTCTATTAACAGCATCCTTCAGGTCGACCTTACCGGGCAGATAACGTGCGAGACGCAGTTCGGGCCCCGCATGATCAACGGGCCGGGAGGGCAGCTAGACTTCCATCTAGGGGCTTTTATGGCCAAAGGAGGGCGGGCAATCAGCGTGCTGCGCAGTCTCGCCTTCGGTGGAAGCTCTACTATCGTTCCCCAGATGTCCGAAGGCTCGCTGGTAACCATTCCGCGTCAGTTCGCCGATTATGTGGTCACGGAATACGGCATAGCCAGCCTGGCCGGTAAAAGCCACAGGGAAAGAGCCGAGGAGCTTATCGCCATCGCTCATCCCGACTTTCGGGCCGAGCTTAAAAAAGAAGCGCGCAAGCTGTTCTGGTCGTGAGGTCGTTTAGCAAACTGGGGAGTCCAAAGGGGCAAAGCCCCTCTGGTGGGGGTCTGTAGGTACCCCCCCAGACCTAAAAGTCCCCCAATACTGGGGATTTAGGGGGTTGAAAAGCGTTGCTAAACGCTCTGCTTGTTGTAGTTGACAAGGCTTCGAATATAGTGATAACTTGGAATTGCTGAAAGCATTATGGCAAATGGGTAATTAATAGCGCCCGGGAACTAATCGGAGGTTTGCCATCTAGAAAAGAGCAGGTGATTTGTGGCCAAAGTAGCTCAGCGAGGGCTGATTAAAGCCCAGGAGCTATATGAGCATCGGCAGACGAGAGCAAAAGAGCTGGCAAAAAAGGGCAAAAAGGTAATAGGGTATTTCTGTTCCTACACACCGGTAGAAATATTTACCGCACTTGATCTGGTGCCTTTCCGCATCCAGGGTAAGGTGGGCAAGCCCGTCGAGCAGGCTGGACAATACCTCGAAAGCATAGTCTGCCCCTATGTACGCAGTTGCTTTGATATCGCATTGGGCGGTGAATTAGACTTCCTCTCCGGCGTCGTTATCCCCCACACCTGTGATGCTATGCACCGTCTCTATGATATCTGGAAGTACCATCTCAAGCCGCCCTACAGCTATTCGCTGTACGTCCCGCATATGACTCACCAGGCTTCCTTCGACTTTTTCCAGAAGGAAATAGAAAATCTCAAGACAGGCCTAGAGCAATTCGTGGGGCGTTCTGCATCCGAGCAAGACTTAATCAAAGCTATCGGCCTCCATAATCGCAGCCGTGCTCTTCTCAAAGAGCTTTACGAACTGAGGAAGCCAGAGCCGCCGCTCATCTCCGGCTCTGAGATTATCCAGGTGCTGGTGGCAGGGATGACCATTCCTATTGAGGAATTCAACGAACTCCTCGAGGATATCCTGGTGGAGGTGCACAGCCGGAACCCCAGCGCTGAAAATAAGCCCCGGCTACTGATTTCGGGCAGCGAGGTTGACGATGACTCATTGATACGGCTGGTTGAGGAGTGCGGAGCCGATGTGGTGATGGATGACCTGTGCACTGGCAGCCGCTTCTTCTGGCACGATGTTGACCCGTCTAAAGAGGCGATAGCCGGCCTCGCCGAACGCTACCTGAAAATCACATGCCCGCGTACTTACAGACCGGGCAAGGCTGCCCAGCGCTTCAACTATTTAGGCGACTTTATCCGCGAGTGGAAAGCGCAGGGGGTTATTCTGTATACAATCAGATTCTGCGACACATATCAGTTGGATGCCCCTGAGATGATGGACTATATACAGAGCCTGGGCCTGCCCGTACTCTTCCTTGAGGATACCTATATCACATCTCCTCTAGGGCAGTGGAAGACCAGGGTCGAAGCCTTTCTGGAAACGATTGAGGCACGGAGGGAATAAAGCATGGCAGAAGAGACTAAAACAGAGCCAAAGCAGAAAACGAGTTCTGCCAAATCCACAGAGTCAGCAGGCAAAATACGCCAAATAGTTAAACGCATGTATAAAAAAGCACAACAGGCCAAGGAAGAGAACCGCAAAATAGCCTACTGCATGGTCATGTGCAACTACGAGGAAATCCTGGAGGCTATGGACGTGGTGCAGGTCTACACCGAGAACTACGCCGGACTCTGCGCCGTCAAAAGAGAAGCCGAGCAGTATATGAAGAAGGCGCAGGCTGTGGGGTATTCCGATGTTCTCTGCGGCTACGCTCAGGTGGGTATAGGATTCGATGCCTGGAGGCACGAACTGGGAGCCATGCCGCCCGATGCCCCCGACGGCGGTATGCCGGAACCGGATATGCTCCTCGGGTGCAGTATGGGCTGCGACCCCCGCTGGAAATGGTATCAGGCACTGGGACGCTATAAGGACACTCCAATCTATAACATGGAAGTCCTCATGCCTCCTAGCGATGCCGATTTCGATGCTATCAGGGCTTACTATGTTCGCTACATGGCTGAGGAGCTCAGAGGTTTAATAGCATTCCTGGAAAAACAGACTGGCAAGAAGATGGACTATGACCGATTGACGTCGATTGTTAAACAGGTAGAGGAAACACGACAGTGGTGGCGCAAAGCGTACGAACTGAGAAAAGCCATCCCTTGCCCGATGTCGACACAGGACCATTTTGTGATATTCGTGCCTCACCATATGCTGCTCACCGACCCCATGACCCTGGACTTTTACAAAGGCCTGTACCAGGAACTGAAGGAGAGGGTAGATAATGAAATAGGTGTTATCGATGATGAGAAGTACCGCCTGCTCTGGGGAGTAGGGATACCTCCCTGGCACAGCATGTACATACTCGATTATTTCCAGAGCTTCGGCGCAGTCTTCGCCGCCGAGACAGCCTACATGATACCGGAGCCTTTCGAGATGCCATACGACATTACCGACCCCGTGGAGCTAATCGCACTGCGCGCCTTTGAACGAAATAGTGCGATACAGCGGCGCGGCAAGGAAGCAGGCGGCGTCCCGCCCCTGGCCCAGGCGCACCTGGAACGGATAAAGGATTTCACCATCGACGGTGTAGTTATGCATATCACACGCTCCTGCAGAGCGGCTACCATGGGCCAGATTCTGGTCAGGAATGTGATACGTGATTATTACCCTCGATTGCCTGTGATGTTCATGGAAAGCGACATCGTTGACGTCGAAACCTATTCGGAAGCCGAGACCAAGAACCAGATAGATACTTTCATGGAAATGGTGGACGTATACAGAAAATCGCATAGATAGCAGAGGAGGCGCCAATGCCGAAGAAGCCGCTGCAAGGTATCAGAGTGCTGGACTGGACAGCCTGGCAGGCAGGGCCCGTCGCCACCGCTCTGTTGGCAGACATGGGCGCTGAGGTAATCAAGATAGAGCCGCCAGAGGGCGAGCCCGGACGCGGCATGCTGAAGATGTACGGGGCTGAGTTGCCACTGAATTTCTATTACCAGAACCAGAATCGGGGCAAGAAAGGCATCGTGCTGAACCTGGCGACGAAGAAAGGCAAAGAGGTCCTCTATGATCTGGTAAAGAAGTCCGACGTCTTCGTAACCAACTTCCGCGAAAGCGTGACCAACAGGCTGAAGGTTGACTACAACACCTTAAAGAAATATAACCCCAAACTCATCTACTGCTTAAGCTCAGGCCTCGGACCTAAGGGACCTGAAACCGATAGAATGTTTGCCGATTTCGCCGGTCAGGCGAGAGGCGGCTTACTTAGCATCACTCAATCTGAAGATGATGTGCCGACATTTATTGGAGCTGGTTTCGCCGACGAGGTCGGCGGATTATTAGCAGCCTATGGAGTGATACTAGCGCTCTTTGCCCGAGAACGATATGGGATTGGGCAAAGGGTGGATGCCTCGCTGCTGGGCGGGCAGATCGAGATTGGACGTCTCCAGTTGCAGATGTACTTTATGATGGGCATGCTACCTCCGACTTCAGTAATGAAAGCTATCAGAAACCCGCTTTATTATGTCTACCAGGACTGCGATGGTAAATGGTTCGTTCTAGCAGCATTACAGGCAGACAGGTTCTGGTCTGATTTCTGCAAGGTATTCTGCATTGAAGAGCTGGAGAATGACCCCAAGTATTGCAACCAGGTGTGCAGAGGCCAGAACTTTGATGAGCTTAAGCCCAGACTGTTCGAGATAACGCGCAGCAAGCCGAGGAGCTACTGGCTGGAGAGGCTCGACAAGGCCGGAATACCCTGTGCGCCTGTTAACGATTACTCCGATGTGGAGAATGACCCCCAGGTGATAGCTAATGAATATGTCGTGGAAATAGACGACGCTATCCATGGAAAGGTCAAGGTGCCGGGCATCCCTGTGAAATTGAGTAAGACGCCGGGCAAGGTAGAGAAACTTGCCCCGGAGCTTGGCCAGCATACGGAAGAGGTATTAATGGAAATACTGGGCTATACCTGGGACGACCTGGCGAAATTGAGAGAAGCAGGAGTTTACTGATGACAAAGAGGATTCTTGCCGAGGGCAACGAGGCTGTAGGTTGGGGAGCGCTGAGCGCAGGATGTAAATGCTTTTTCGGCTACCCTATCACGCCGCAAAACGAAGTCATGGAACTGCTTGCGAAAGAGCTGCCTGAGCGGGGCGGCGTATTCGTCCAGTCCCAATGCGAGACCGGCGCCATAAATATGCTTTACGGGGCTGCCGCAGGCGGCGTCAGAGCGATGACCTCGACTGCCAGCCCAGGATGGGCGCTGATGCAGGAGGGCGTATCCGACATGGCAGCCGCCAACCTGCCCGGCGTTATCGTAGTAGTGCAGAGAATCGGGCCCGGTGTTCAAAGGGTAGAGCATGCCCAGATGGACTATAACAGCGTAACCAAAGGCGGGGTCGGCGGTTATAAGACCATCGTTCTGGCTCCATCGTCAGTTCAGGAGACTCACGACTTCATGCAGCTTGCCTTCCATCTAGCCGACAAGTACCGCCACCCCGTGATAGTGCTGAGCGAAGGAATCCTGGGACATATAATTGAGCCTCTGGAGATTAAAACTATAGACTTCGAACCGCTTCCGGAAAAGGACTGGGCAGTGGCCGGTCATGGCCCTCACAGAGATGGCAAGTTTCGCGAGCTTGGCCCCAGCTATCATCCTCTATACGATGGGACATATCTGAATTACCTGAATGCATACAGAGAAAAATACAAGGCTATGCAGTCTGAGCTGAGGTATGAGGAATATAAGACGCGGGGAGCTAAGGTCATCCTGGTAGCTTACGGATATTGTGCACGGGTAGCCAAGGAAGCAGTGGACATGGCTCGTGCTGAGGGGCTCAAGGCAGGGTTGCTGCGTCCTATAACACTCTGGCCGTTCCCGTCTCAGCCGCTCCGCGACAAAGCGGGCAGAGGACGCAAGTTCATTGCGGTAGAGGACAGCCTGGGACAGATGGTCGATGACGTTAAAGCGGCTGTCGAAGGTAAATCGGAGGTGTGCCTAGCAGACGTAACCTTCCGGCACATGCCTTCCGAAGAGGGAATGATACTCCCGGGCAGGTTATTGCAGGAGATAAGGAGACTGATATGAGCGAGACGACAAAGAACATTACCAGGGAAGTAGTCGTTGAAAAACCACTGCTGCTGCGAGGCGAGGAGTGGATGGATATTTTGTGGGACCTTTTCTGCCCCGGCTGCCAGATACCGCTAGTAGGCCGCCTTATCGCTGAGTCCCTTGAGGAACTAGGCGTGGGCAGTAATGCTATTATGGTAGGCTGCGTTGGCTGCACGGGCATTTTGATCGCAAGCCTCACTATGGATAGAGTGAGCCCGGCTCACGGCAGGGGGCCTGATGTAGCTACTGCGCTCAAGCGGGTTCATCCTGATACCGTTGTGTACACCGTGCAGGGTGACGGAGACTGCATCGCCATCGGGGCTGGCCCGCTCATCGGAGCCATGACCCGCGCCGAGAAGATTACGGTGATCATGGTAAATAATACCAACTACGGCACAACCGGCGGCCAGCTTGCCCCCACAACACTCATAGGACAGGTAACCAGCACCACTCCAAAGGGAAGAAACCCTGACCTCGAAGGCTATCCCGTACACACTGCCGAGCTGGCAGCTACATTCAAGGGGACCGCCTACAGCGCCCGCGGGTCACTGCATACTCCAGCCGAGTATCAGCGCACAAAGAAATATATCAGGACTGCTTTCCAGAAGCAAATAGAAGGGGTGGGCTTTAGCTTCGTTGAGGTTATCACCGCCTGTGCCGTCAACTGGCACATGACTCCGGTGAAAGCTCTGGAATGGATAGGGGAAAAGGTAGTCCCCGAATTTCCTCTGGGCGAGTTTAAGAACGTTACTCACATCAAATAGTAAGGGAAGTAAGAAGTTCTCCCTCCCCTTGAGGGAGGGAGTCAGAGGGAGGGGGAAGGGTTTTCACCCTCATCCTTCGACAAGCTCAGGACAGGCTCTGACCACTCCGTTCGGCTGAGCTCACGGCGAAGCCCGTCAAGGGAGAGGAATCTTTAAGGGCAAAAGTATTTCAAGAATCGAACTTGAGGTAAATATTATGGCAGTGAAAAGTAGCAATCAGACCAAAAATTCCAGAGGCGAACTGATTATAGCCGGCCTCGGAGGTATGGGCGTTCTCTCAGCCGGGCAGGTCTTACTAGAGGCAGCCTTCCAACAGTTCAAGTATGTATCTTATACCCCGACATACGGTTTCGCCAAGCGGGGCGGACTCTGCCAGTGCACGGTTATTTTCTCCGATAAAGAGATTACCTCTCCACTAGTGGAGCAGGTGCAGACAGTGATGTTCCTCGATAGCTCACAGTACGGCACCTTTGAACCCAGGGTACGCCCCGGGGGAGTCATCATTGCCGAGAAAGCCAGCATGTACGCCGAGAGGGAACGGACAGACTATAAGTTGTATGAACTGCCCGGGCTTGAGATCGCTGTAAGCATGGGCTCGAGCCAGGTCAACAATTTCATCATGCTGGGGGCTTATATCGCGATTACAGGGGCAGTGTCACCGGCACTTATCGAAAGCGAGCTAGAGAGAAGATACGGGACAAACCAGAAAGTATACGAGAGAAATCTCGATGCTTTCAAGCGCGGCCTGGAGTTGGGGCAGAGCGCTAAATGCAGTTAAGATTAAGAGGATGAAATGACCGGAGCCGAGGCTGTCTGCAATATCCTGAAGAACGAGGGCGTAAAGTACGTCTTCGGCGTCCCCGGCAACAGCGAAGTACCTCTCCTGGACGCCCTGGCTAATACTAAAGGGATAAAATATATCAGCGCGGTCCACGAGTTGGTATCGGTAGGGATGGCGGACGGCTATGCCCGCGCCTCGAGAAAAGTTGGTGTTGTTTTAGTGCACACTACTCCGGGGACTGCCAATATTATGGGAAACTTGAGCAATGCCTATGATGCCGGCACGCCTCTTGTAGTCATAGCAGGACAGCAAGACTCCCGTCTCCAGTGGTGCGATTCTCTGCTGGACTCCGACGTTCTGCCCATGGTAAGCCAGCACACCAAGGAGCGCTGGCAGGTAAGCCGCGTCGAGGATATAGCGATAGCAGTGACCCGGGCGTTCAAAGAGGCCACGACCCCGCCAACGGGGCCGGTATTTCTGGTGATTCCCAGAGACCTGCAGGCGCAGACCGTGACTTCTGAGTACCTACCGCCTTCCCACCGCCGTGTACCCATGTCCGTCAGGCCGGACCGGGAGTATTTAAGAAAAGCAGCCCAACTTCTGGTTGCTGCAGAGCGGCCTGCCATCCTGGCTGGCTCTGAAGTGCCCGGCGACGATGCCCTGGCCGAGCTTACCGAACTGGCAGAAATCCTCGGTGCCCCGGTATTCACCACCGGGCTTGTTCCCACGTTTATTTTCCCTACCAATCACCCGATCTATTACGGCAGAGTGCCGCCGATAGGATTCGGATTGCCCGGGCTGGACAGTCCCGCCGATGTGCTTGTGGCAATAGGAAGCGGGCTGTTCAAGCAGCTATTTTATATCGAGGGACCGATAGTACCCCCTGCTACCAAATTGATTCACATTGACCATGACCCCAGGACATTGTCTAGAGAGTGTCCGGCTGAGGTAGCGCTAGTAGGCAGTCCCAAGGCTGTCCTTGCCGAGCTGGTTGCTGAGGTAACTAAGCTTATGTCGCCCCGGCAGCGCCAGAAGAGCCGTCAGAGATTCAAAAAGCTGCAACAGGGACATGAACAGGCCAGGGCAGTCTGCGAAGCAGATTTTAAGAAAGAATGTAACGACGTGCCTTTGCGGCCTTCGCGAGCCGTTAAAGAGATCGCCAATGCCTTGCCGCAGGACAGCGTAGTAGTGGATGAGGCGGTGATGCTGACCAGCTACGTGGCAAGCATCATGCAGTTCACCAGGCCGGGGAGCTACTTCTGCTCCATAACTTGCCTGGGGTGGGGCCTGCCCGCCTCCCTTGGAGTAGGTCTGGCCAATTCCAGCAAGCCCGTAGTGGCGCTGGTGGGAGACGGCTCTGCCCTCTTCGGCATCCAGGCTCTGTGGTCGGCAGCCAAATACCGGATACCCGTTATCATTATAGTGCTCAACAACAGGGGCTATGCTGCTATTAAGTGGGGCTTCGCCTCGTATCTCAACAGGAAATCAAAAGAAGGGGCTGACCTGGGCTACGACCTGGGAAATGTCGATTTTCCCAAGCTGGCGCAGTCTTTCGGCATCAATGGCCAGCGCATTGAGAAGCCGGACCAGATCGGGACTGCTCTGAAAAAAGCTATCAGGGCAAAGAAACCGGCTTTGCTCGACATCATGGTCGACCCCAGCGATATCGGCTATGGTATGCCCAGGTTATCTTGAATCACAGAAGTTGAAAAATTCAGTCTGAAGGGAGGAGCGATGACCTTTAAGGCAGTTGACGTCCTGGGGATTTCCTTCTTGCAGGACTACGCCAAGATGTTCAAGGATGCCGGAGTAAACGTTGAACTCATAGTGAATCCCTGTCCCCTTGGAGCTACCGAGGCGGAACTTAGCACTGCGGGCAAAGATGGTGATGCCATAATTGCGCAGGCTTCTTACCAGACCATCACCGGAAAAGTGCTGGCCAACTGGAAGAACTGCAAGATGGTTACCAGCATCGGCATTGGCTATGAAAACATAGACGTATGTGCCGCCAACGACCTGGGCATTATGGTTGTTAATGTGCCCGATGCCAACATTGAAGATGTCTCAGACCATACTATGGGGCTTATACTGGCGTGCACCAGGAGGATCGTACAGCTGAACACCGCTGTTAAGAAAGGGAAATGGGAATCGCAAGCTTCGCCCGGCATCGCCGGCGAGATATGGCCCAAACTATCGAGACTGAGAGGGCAAACCCTTGGCCTCATCGCCTTTGG
>JAJYLC010000002.1:33590-63813 GCA_021787935.1 Chloroflexota bacterium
GATTCCACGCGCCCTGGTACCCAAGGCGAGAGGTTTCGGGTTAAGAATAATAGTGTATGACCCCTACTTGTCGCCCGATATAATCAAGAAATTCGATGTGGAACCGGTGGAAATGGACCAACTGCTTGCAGAGTCGGACATCGTTTCCATACACACACCATTGACCCCTGAAACGAAACATATCATCGGGCTCAAGCAGTTAAAAAAGATGAAACCCACGGCCTGCCTTATTAACACATCTCGCGGCAGCGTAATCGACCCTAAAGCTCTCTATACCGCCCTGACCAAGGGATACATCGCCGTAGCGGCCTGCGATGTTACGGAACCTGAGCCAATACCTGCTGACAGCCCTCTGCTAAAGCTCGAGAATTTTATCGTCACAGCTCACTCCGCTGGACTTTCGCCCCAATCTCTGGCTGAAATGCAGCAGCGTCCCGGTGATGAAATTATCCGCGTAGTCCAGGGCAAATGGCCCTTTGGGTTGGTCAACCCCGAGGTTAAGCAGAGGTATGTCAAAAAGTGGGGGAAGGCTCTTAATTAACCATTCTAGGGGGAAAGATGGCTAAAGGTGAAATAGTTATAAACGAGACAATCTGCAAAGGCTGTGGCTACTGCGCCAAGTTCTGCTCTCGAGGGGGCATCGTGATGTCCAAAGATAAGTTCACACCAAAGGGTTATCTCCTCCCGGTCTTCGCCAATCCTGAGAAGTGCAACGCCTGCGGTATTTGCGGCTGGATGTGCCCCCGCTTCGCCATCGAGGTCTATAGATTTATTGAAACACCTTCCTGATCGGGTAAACCTGTTTCACTAAGGACACTCTGGAATTCTCTCTCGATATACCACCTGGCAGTTCAGCGCACTTTAAGGAGGGTTGGAACATGAGAAGCGTGGAGTTGACTGTCACAATCAAAGCGCCCAGGGACATGGTACTCAGGGAGATCTCCGAATATACCCATCCTCCGATCCTGCACAAGCGTGTGATAAAGTCAGTCAAGGTGCTTGAGGACGCTAACAACGTCAGTATCGCGTTGTGGAATCTCAAGGTGCTCGGATTTACCCGCAAGGCTAAACAAAGACAGATAATAACCCCGCCGGAGCGCATGACAAATGAGACCATCGAGGGTTTTGCCAAGGGCACCCTGGAAACCACCCTGCTCTATGAGACCGACGGCGGCACTAAAATCGTGGACAGGGTCGATGTGCGAGTGCCCGCCTGGGGTAAGCTGCTGGAAATACCGATAGCCTGGTACACCAAGAACATTACTCTGGGGATACTCATGGACCATAAGAGAGATTTAGAATCTAAATACAAAGGAAAGCTTAAGTGAAAAGACGCCGTACAACACCGCCAAAGAAATCCGAGAGATCCGATATAGAGGAGAAACTGGGAACCAAAGTTGGCAAGGGCAAGGTTGACCAGGAAGTCCTCAAGCTTTACGTAGAAACGGTCGGCCCCAAAGTACTTCCGAACCTGGTCCGGGGCATCATGAAAGGCGTCTTTGCGCTCGATGAAGAATCCCGTAACAAAGTGCTTGAGGAGATGGGCAAAGCTTGTTACGAGGGGTTCAAGGAGTTCGTCGGGACTCCAGATACCGGCCTGGATATTGAGAGCGCGTGCAAATGGTTGGATGAGACAGTGCCTCACAAGCGACGTTTTAAGCTAGCGGGAGATACCCTTTACTGGGAGGCTGACGTAAAAGACACGTACGGCGGCTGCATGTGCATTCTGGTACGGCTGGGCATTATCGAACCATGTCCCGAGCTGTGTATCTGCTCCACCAACTACAATAGGAGCGCGCTTGAGCAGATGACCGGCAGGGAGGTGGAGGGTGAGCTGGTGGAGACCGTGAACAGCGGCGCCCGCAATTGCGTTTACAGATACCATTTTAAGCCGACCAAATATAACTCCAGGTTAAAAAGCAAATAGAAATTTCCCTCTTCTGTGAATATGACCTCCTGCCTCTCCGGCGATTTCCCAACCTGGTTAAGGAGTATAAATTGTGGCTAAAAAAGCTTTAGAAGGAATCAAAGTCATAGAAGTGGCTCAATGGGTAGCGGCTCCGGGGGCAGGAGCCTTGCTCGCCGATTGGGGTGCAGATGTGGTGCATGTCGAGCACCCGGTGACGGGCGACTCGAT
Organism: Chloroflexota bacterium; assembly: GCA_021787935.1. Lineage (GTDB taxonomy): Bacteria > Chloroflexota > Dehalococcoidia > SZUA-161 > SZUA-161 > JACWAE01. The sequence continues at coordinate 35,728 of JAJYLC010000002.1, forward strand.
GCGTGGCCTGTCGAATGTAGGCGGGCTGGCTGTAGACTGGCTGTTTGAGCTGGATAACCGCAATAAGAGAAGCATCACTCTGGATATAAGCTGTAAGGAAGGGCAGTTTGTCCTTTACAAGTTGCTGGAGAAAGCCGATGTATTTATCACCAGCCTGCGTCCCAGCGAGCTCGAGCGGTACAACCTGGAGTACTCAGCGCTTTCCAGGCTCAACCCCAGGCTTATCTACGCCAGCTTGACCGGATACGGCAACAAAGGCCCCGATAAAGAAAGGCGCGGATATGATGTGAGCGCCTTTTGGGCCCGCTCCGGTTTCATGGCTTGTATCAAAGAGCCGGACAGGCCGCCGCTATTCTCCAGAGGGGGCATGGGTGACCACACCACTTCTATAGCGCTGGCTTGCGGCATAACCACTGCTCTTTATGCCAGAGAGCGCACCGGTGTTGGGCAGGAGATAGACGTCAGTCTGTACAACACCGGCGTCTGGGTATTGAGTGTAGACATGAGCTGCGCACTCTCGACCGGTGAATATGCCCCCTTGCGCCGGAGGTCGGAGACGCCCGCCATGACCAACGTCTACCAGACTAAAGACAACAAGTGGATATACTTCGTGCATCTGCAGCAGGACCCGTATTGGTCGGGGTTCTGCAAGGCACTGGGGCTTGAGCGAATCGAAAACGATGAGAAGTTTAACTCCATGGTGTCCCGCATGATGAACAACGATGAACTAGTTGCTATGGTGGAGGAATCCATAGCCAAACGGACGCTGGAGGAATGGAAACCAATACTTGACCAGTATCAGCTAATCTATTCTCCGGCGCAGGACCCCACAGATGTGGCCAAGGATGAGCAGGCCTGGGCCAACGACTTCTTCGCCGAGGTGGAACATCCTACCTTAGGCAAGATAAAACTGGTAGCTAATCCCATAAAACTGAGCAAGATGCCGTCTTCTATTAGGACGACAGCACCCCAATCCGGTCAGCACACAGAGGAAGTCCTGCTAGAGAACGGCTACACCTGGGACGACATCGCCCGCTTCAAAAAGCAGGAGCTGATCGCTTAGGTTGTTGTCATTATTCGGAGCAAGGAATCCAGCCCTATTCTCTCAAATCCCCCCTTTTGTAAAGGAGGATTTAAACCTCCAATCAGGGGACAGCGAGGAGATTCCGTTTCTCCAGGTCATCTGCCACTTCGGCGAGCCCCAGTTCCTCGAGATTCGTCCTCGTTTGCAGACCGGTGGCAACATCCCATCCCCTGAGAGGATAATACTCATCCTTCATTCCTTCGAATCTCTCCCGGTCGACTACCGCTCCCTTTCGTGAGATTACCTCACCATCCTTCCCCGGCGCCAGGCATTCGGGGTTCAGGGTGCCGAACTTGAGCGGTTTTGTATAGAAGGGTTCGGGGAGCACGTCGTCTTCCCTTCCCCGATGACCTTCCCTGACCAGTGCGGCCCTCTGCAGATTGAAAACCCGTTCACCGATCCGGTAAAGACCCTGCTCGTCTACCTCTCTTCCGGCAACTGCGGAAAGAAGCTTGCTTTCTACACCGGGGTCTCCAACGTGGTCTTCCGAATGTCTGACCTGTGTAATCGGCCACAGTACATCGCAGAGAATCAGGCTCTCCTTCGCATAGGCCCGGTCCTGGATCTTAACTGTGGCCAGGGCTTTGCCGTCATAGGTAGAGAAATCTGCGGCTAGCTCGCCACCCCAGAACCTCCTGGCGATTTTGCGGAAGGCCTCGCTGGAGAGGTAGGAGCCCTCAACCTTGTTAGCCCAGTTCAGCCAATCGAACAGAACAATGCCCACTTCATGAAGCTGGTGCATGGGCAACGTCGGTTCCATGGCGTACATCAAACCCGAAACAATGTACATTCGCGGACAGTATGCCGATATGCGCCCTGCTTTCGAAACGTAGTCGGTGATCAGTTCCTGTGATCCCTTTCCCACAGAATCCGCTGCCTTGACCAGTCCCTGAGCAAGTATCTCGCCGAAATCCTCTCTGAATGAGATCTTCCTCAGCAATGTCTCTATGAATTCGAGGCTCCCCAGCTTGGATATAGGTATCCCGATACTCTTATCATCCAGGATACCTGCTTTATAGCACCTGGACAGCCACGCAATCATAGTGTGGACGGGGTACACATCGAGGCCATACTCATCGCAGAGCACTGTCGACAGGAACGGGACCTCGTTCACCTCGCCGTAGTGTCTCACCGCCCACTCGTGGTAATAGACCGCAGAGCCGCAGAAGAACTTGTGCCGCGTTCCATCTTTTGTGGCCCGGGTGGCCCTGATGCAGCCGCTTCCACCGATGCAGCCATAGCATGGATCCAGCTTCATCTCAGTATCTGTCGTCGGCCTTTCGTCGTGCAGCGTTGAGAAGCCGGTCTTCAGTTCGTGGACATATCTCCTCAGTTCCTCAAGTTTCTCCGGGTTGGCTGCTGTCGCTTTCTTCGAACCCCTCACAGCAATGGCCTTCAGCTTCTTGGCACCCATAACCGCCCCAAAGCCATTGGAACCGCTGGCATCGTTATCGGCGATAAGGCCGGCAAAGGTTACCATGTTTTCACCCGCAGGTCCGCAGGCAACCACCCTGACGGAGCTTCCGAGTTCTTTTTTCAGCGTCTCCCTCGCCTGAACTGTGGTCTGGCGCCAGAGGGTGGACGCATCTCTGATTTCGGCGACGCCATCCTGAATCAACAGATAGACCGGCCTGTCGGATTCCCCCTTAACCACAACGCCGTCATAACCTGCGAATTTAAGCTGGGCCCCCCAGCTACCGCCCATATTGGTGTAGGAGAAGTGCTCGGGGTTGGTCGCCGGTGACTTTCCGCAGACAGTCCATCTGGAACCGGCGATCCCGGGGAAGCCTGCAAGCGGCCCAGTCATAAGCAGGAGCAGGTTCTCAGGATCCAGAGCTCCTGTCTGCGGTGATGCCTCATCCCAGTAGACTTTTGCGGCAATGCCCCTGCCTCCCAGAAACCTTTCGGAGTAGTCTGCCGTGGGCAGATCTGTCATGCTTCCAGAGCTCAGATCAACCTTCAGGATCTTTCCCGCATATCCGTGCTGTTGTGCCATCACGTTCCTTTTCATCTTATCCGGATTATTACCGCGAATTTATATTAGCCAAGCTAATGAGCAAGGACTATATCTCAGGCGACAGCGATGAGTTTCCGTCGCTCCAGGTCCTGCGCCACCTCTTTGAGCCCCAGCTCCTCGAGCTTCTTCCTCGTCTGCAGGCCGGTGGCGGCGTCCCATCCTCTTAGTTGATAGTATTCGTCCTTCATCCGCTCGAATTCAGTTCTGTCGATAACCTCGCCTTTCCGTGAGATTACTTCCCCGTTCTTTCCCGGCAAGAGGCATTCAGGGTCGTGGACGTTTGTCTCCAGGGGGGTATTGAAGTAGACCTCCGGAAGTACGTCGCTCTCCCTTCCCCTGTGACCTTCCCTGACCCGTATCGCTCTCTCCAGATTGAAAATTACCTCTCCGATCTTGCGGAGCCCCTTCTCGTCCACTTGCTTTCCGGTTACTGCCGACAGGACCTTGCTTTCAAGTGCCGGGTCGCCCACATGGTCAGCCGAGTTCTTGACCGTCATGATCGGCCAGACGTAGATGCAGAGAATCAGACTTGCGATCGCGGACTCGCGATCCTGGACTATCTTGGCGGACAGGGCTTTGCCGTCATAGGTGGAAAAATCCGCGGCGATCTCGCCCCCGAAGAACTCTCTGGCCACGTTGCGCCATACGTCGCTCGTAACATATGCCCCTTCCTTCTTGTGTACCCATTCCAGCCAACTGCTTAGAGGCTTGATGGTCTCCGCGTACTGGTATCTGGCCACTCTCGGTTCCATAGCATGGAAGAACGCTATCGGCGAGAAGAGCCTGGGGTCTCCGCCCGGGGGCTCTTCAGCTTTGATCATGTGCTCGGTAATCATTCCTTCAAGCAGCTCCTTTGACCCCCCGCCCACTACGTTGGCAGCGCGGGCTATTCCGAGGGCGAGGGTGTCTCCAAAGCCCTCCCTCAGCGATATCTTCTTCACCAGAGTTTGAATAAACTCAAGACTCCCCTTTTCAGATATGGGAATGCCTGTGCCTTCATCTGTCAGAATGCCCGCTCTGCGGCATCTCCGGAGCCAGGTGATCGATGTCGCGATACCGAAAGCATCCAGTCCGTAGTCGTCGCAGAGCTTGGTGGCAAGGAACGGCACCTCATTAGGCTTACCGTAGTATTTATGGGCAAGCCCCTGATAGATCATCGAAGAGCCGCACATGAACTTCCCTTTGGTGCCATCCGATGCCTGGTAGGTCTCTCGCCAGCAGCCGTTGCCGCTACAGCCATAGCAGACCTGTTTCTTCATATTCGGGCCGGGTGGAAGTCCCCTGAGAATCATTGTGAGTGGCAGCGGCCCGCCGCTGGTATACTCTCGAATGATATCTGCGAGATGTCGAAGACCCTCCGGATTGGCCGCAGTCGGCTTCTTATTGCCCCTGACCGCGATGGCCTTCAAACGCTTCGAGCCCATAACAGCTCCAAAGCCCCCTGAACCGCTGGCGTCCTCATCGGCCAGAAGACTGGCAAAGAGCACCCCGTTCTCGCCAGCGGGTCCGCAGGCCACGACCCTCACCGTGCTTCCAAGCTCCCTCTTTAGAGTGTCTCGGCCCTCGAAGATCCCCCTGCCCCAGAGGGCCGAGGCATCCCTCAGTTCAACAGTGTCATTCTGCACGAAGAGGTAGACGGGTTTGTCCGATCTGCCCCGGACCACGATCCCGTCATATCCGGCGAGCTTGAGTTGGGCGCCCCAGCTTCCCCCAAGATTGCAGGTGCAGAAATGCTCGGGGGCGCTTACCGGTGATTTTCCGCAAACTGTCCACCGGGAGCCCGACAAACCGGGAAACCCTGCGAGCGGCCCGGTCATGAACATTAGCAGGCTTTCAGGATCCAGGGCACTCGTCTGCGGCGAAACCTCATCCCAGTAGATCTTGGCGGCGATGCCCCTACCGCCTAGAAACCTGTCGGTGTATTCCGCTGTTTGTGAGCAGGCTATTTCGCCCGAGGACAAATCCACCCTCAGGATCTTTCCGGCGTATCCGTATTGCCCGGTCATATCGCTCCTTTTCGCGGCAATTAATTAGAGGGTAGCATGAGCCTATCTGACTGTCAAACAGCCTGTCAGTTTATATAACGGCCCAGTAAGATGCCTTCCTCTATCAAGGCAACCGCGCTGAAGTCGGGTCAACACACTGGGGAAATGCTGCTGGAGAACGGCTACAATTGGGGCGACATAGCGCGCTTCAAAGAGAAAGGCCTAATCGCCTGAGCGCCTGCGCTCCACAACAACCCTCATTTCTTGTCCATGACTGGCTGCAGCAGGCTCACGCGATTACCTTCCGTATCGGTGAAGGAAACATATTGCCCGATACCGGGGATCTCAGTCGGTTCGCCCAGAACCTTTCCCCCAGCATCGGCGACCTTCCTCATCGCTTTCTTGATATCCTCGACGGCAATGACTACGGAAGGGCACTGAGCAGGCGAAGCTTCCTTGGGATAGAAGCCTCCGTTAATGGCGCCCGGCCTTTTTATCATGCGGTTCTCGTCAGTTTCTGTTGTGGTCGCAGTAACGTAATTTCCCATATCTCCGCCGAACTTCTGCATCTGCCAGCCAAATGCTCGCGTATAGAACCTAACAAGTCGGTCACTGTCTTCATACGGCATTTCGAAATGTACCACCGGGTTTATCTTTGCCATTTGTACTTCTCCTTTGGCTTATTTATATTAGTGCCCCTTCATAGGCTCTCTTCAATTCAGCGATATCGAACTTCTTCATCTTCAAGAACGCATTGGTGACGCGCTCCACCTTCTCTTTGTCCCGGTCTCGCAGCATCTCATTTATGACAGTGGGTGCGACTTGCCATGAAATACCGAACTTGTCCTTCAGCCAGCCGCATACACCTTCCTGCCCTCCATCCGCGATGAGTTTCTCCCAGTAGTAGTCGATCTCTTTCTGGGTCTTGCATTCAACCATAAGCGAGATGGCCTCGTTGAAGGTGAACTTGTGTTCACGAGCGCTATCCATGGCAGCAAACCCCTGATTCTCAAGCATGAAGGCAGCATGCTTTATTGTCCCCTCCTTTTCGGGTTCCTCGCCTTTGCCGTAGCGGAGGATATCGCCAGTTTTTGCTTTGTGGAACACCGATGTATAGAACTTTACTGCCGCTTCTGCTTTCCCCGACTGCTCGCCGACAAACATGAGCGTCGGGGTGATTTTCTGCCCTATCTTACGATCTCCCATGAACATTACCTGACAGGAGAGACCATACCTATCCTGTGTCCATCCATATCTTTCACTAAAGGGATATTCGCCAAGTTCCATGAGCGCCGTACCGCCTTCAGACAACCCTTCCCAAATGGCATCGACTTCCTTCTTCGAATCACAGGCAACGAGGAAAGATATAGATGGATTGAATTTGAACAACGGCCCGCCATTAAGCCCGATGAACTTTTGCCCCTCAATCTCAAATTCGACAGTCAATACCGTTCCTTCAGGCATGCCGTGAACTTCAAAACCGGCTTTGGTGTAGCGGGTTATACGGCCGATCCTGGAATTCTTAAAGATGGAAGTGTAAAAATTCGATGCCTGTTCGGCTTGGCGGTCAAACCATAGATTCGGCGTGATTTTTTGTTTAACAGTCGGCATAGTGTTTTTAACTCCTTTCATCATTCCGGTTTAAGTTAGATCGTATCAACTAGCTTATGTTCCATAACCACCTACCTTTACCATCCTCTTTACTCAAGAATAATAGTACGGCGAAGCGGTCAAGAAGTCATAAAATAACGGAGGAAAAGGTTAAAAAGTTGTGACATTTAGAGGGCCCTTATCTCTCTGGCATGGAGGGAGGGATTAGGGCAAGTGTATCTCGTCGGGCAGGTGCCCAACATCTTCGAGGAACATATTCAGGAATTCCTGTGCTTTTTCCTTGGAAAAGAGGCCTATTTTGTAGCCCAGGCAGACGTGCAGGCTTCCATGGTTGGTGTGTGCCCCGATGCTCAGTCCCATCGTGGTAAGCACCGGCACCATGAATGTTACGTCTTTTATCGTGGAACTGCCCATCTTCGCTTCCCCCGCTGCTTCGGGCCAGATTATGCCCAGGTTGCTCAGCAAGATGGTATCCACCTGTACCGGCGCTGCCATCAGTAACCTGGCGAATGCCTTTATCAACGGGAACGGTTCATAAGAGCCAAAATGAAGGAAGTAGATAATGGAGAAGGAGACGCCGCTGGTTACCATCGACCGCATATCTTTCCTTATCTTGCGCAGCAGTGCCAGAGTATCAGACCTTTCTTTAGGCCTTGTGGACATGGAGACGAAGGACAACTGATTGGAGATTACATCCCTGAACGACTCGGGCCCCAGGTTGACAGGAACCATTATAGTCGCTTTTCCGACAGCTTTGTGATGCAGGCTGTTCCATTTGTCTATGGCCCTGAAACAGGCTGCCAGCAGCACATCGTTCATGGTAAACCCGCTCGTCTTCGCCGTGGACCGAATCCGTTCCAGCTCTATCTGATTTATACTCCCCGCGAGGTAGGCGGTGGCGCTGCACCGCTCCGATTTATCATGGAATACCCTGGACGGCAGATTTAAAGGCCTTATGAAGAACCGGTAAAACAGGCTGGTGAAGACCCTGCGATAGAAATTTTTGCTGGTGGCCCTCTGGCTTCGGGCAAATACCAGCAGCTCGTCTCCCTTGTCGCGCCGGAGCTCACTCAGCGAAGAGGCAGCGGGATGCGCGGCGCCGTTATATATTTTGACAGCTTCCTCCATGAAGCGGAGGGAGCGGATTCCGTCAAGGGAAGAATGGTCGAAGCTGAAAACTAGATGCGACTCGGAACTCGCCTTTTTTAACAGCAGGGCTCTAACCGGGAATTCATGGAACGGGTCGAAAGGCCTGTTGAGCCACTCGGTAAGGGCTTTTTCGTACCGCAAATCGGTCTCTCCATCCGTCCCGCTCCCGTCAGAAAGGTCGAGATAAGTCAACACGTTAGATTCAGCGACATCCACTATTTTGCGGAACGGCTTCATACGGCGCATGCACATTTTTGCGCTAAGATTGGGATGGGCTTTCAACGCGGCCAAAAGGGCTTGATTCAGCGAAGCACGACCTATCTCACCATCTATCTTCACCAGCCAGTGAAATTGGGGCGTCTCTTTTATGCAAATAATAGCGAGGAGGCCGGTATCAACGGAGTTCAGAGGAAGCAAGAAGTCGCGGTCATCCATTTGAAATCACCATGCCGCCATCCGGCCAGGCTTTCTTCCCGAGAGAATAGTCGGTAATAATGTGAGTTAGTTCAGTTTGTGCATTATATCCCGAGCAAGCTCTGGAGACAAGCGCCCGGTATATCATTGCGAGCGAAGCGAAGCAATCTCTTCGTACCCGTTTTACAAAGGGGTACGGTGAGATTGCCGCGGCCTCCTTCGGATGGCCTCGCAATGACGTGGAAAAAGGCGCGGAATCGTGATGCTTCTTAATGAACGCCTTCAGAAGCGATTGTAAAGGAAAGGCCGATTTGCTATACTAATTTATTATGGTGTGAATGAGTGCGACGAGGGCTTCACAGATGAGCCCTCGCAAAGTTTAAACGAGCATTTATCAGCGCAAAAAGGTCTTTCTGCTATGAAGTTATGGAGAATGCCCTTCGACCAGGAAGAAAAAGCCACCAAACCCGCAATAGTAATAATCGACAGGGAAAGATGTAAGGGATGCGGCTACTGTGTCGAGTTCTGCCCCAAGGAAGCCCTGAAGATGAGCGATGAGCTGGGCCCCAAGGGTTATACCCTCCCCAAAGTGGCAGACAAGAGCAAATGCCTGGGCTGCGGGCTCTGTGAGATAATCTGCCCTGAATTCGCTATCATACTTGAGCAAAGCGAGGATAAGAAAGATAAGAAGAGTGATGTTGCTCAATAATGTCATTCTTGGGCATAAATACCGAGATTCTTCGCTACGCTCAGAATGACAATGGGGTTATATGTCTGATAATGGAGTGCTTTCGGGAACATTTTTTATGAACGGCGATGAGGCCTGCGCCGAGGGTGCCATCAGCGCAGGGTGCTGTTTCTTTGCCGGATATCCCATCACACCGGCTACCGAAATAGCAGAGAGGATGAGCAAGCGCCTCCCCCAGGTGGAAGGTATATTCATCCAGATGGAGGACGAGATAGCCTCCATGAATGCTGTGCTCGGCGCTTCCTGGGCAGGTGTAAAGGCAATGACAGCCACCTCAGGCCCCGGATTCAGCCTGATGATGGAAAATCTGGGACTGGGAGTGATGCTGGAGACGCCGTGCGTCTTAGTCGACGTGCAACGTGCAGGTCCTTCCACCGGCCTGCCCACACTGGTGGGGCAGGGAGATATGATGCAGGCACGATGGGGCTCTCACGGCAGCTACGAAATTATCGCGCTTGTACCCAGCTCTCCGCAGGAGATTTTCGACCTTACTATCACGGCATTTAACCTGTCGGAGAAATACCGGGTGCCTGTGCTCATCATGTCCGACGAAGCTGTGGGACACATGAGTGAAAAGGTGGTCGTGCGACAGGTAGCGCCGGACGACCTTGTAGCCAGAAAGCGGCCGCGTGTAGCCCCGGAGAAATACCAGCCCTATAAACCGGACAAAGACCTCGTCCCTCCCATGGCCATAGCCGGAGAGGGTTATCATTTTCATGTTACCGGACTTACTCACGACGAGAGGGGTTACCCTGAAATGACAGCCGAGGCGCAGGACCGGCTGGTGCGCCGTCTGTCAGACAAAATCAGGCTCAATAAGAGGGACATAATAAAGTATGAAGAGGTAAGCACGGAGGATGCTCAGGTCATAGTCTGCGCCTATGGAATCACAGCCCGCATCGCCCGCCGTGCCGTGCAGCAGGCAAGAGACGAGGGGATTCGAGCCGGATTGCTGAGGCCGATAACAATATGGCCATTCCCGGAAGAGCGCGTCAGGGCTCTCGCCAAACAGGTAAAGGCTTTCATAGTGCCGGAGATAAACTACGGACAGATAGTGTTTGAGGTAGAGCGATGCGCTGGGAGCAAGGCTAAAACGATTCTTGTGCCCAACATGGGCGGCGCAGTGCACCTTCCCCAGACTATTCTGGAAGCGATAAGGGAGGCAGCGAAGTAGCAGAGATGGTTACTGTTACAAATAAGCCCATTGACTCATATCTCAGGGTAGACAGGATGCCCCACATCTGGTGCGCCGGCTGCGGCATCGGGCTGGCAACCTCATGCTTCATCAGAGGCATTGAGCGCGCCGGACTCGACCTGGACAAAATAGCCCTGGTCTCGGGAATAGGCTGCACTGGCAGGGTTGCTGGTTATGTCAAGTTGGACTCATTTCACACCACGCATGGCCGGGCTCTCCCCTTCGCTACCGGCTTAAAGCTGGGCAATCCTGAGTTGAAAGTAGTGGTGTTCTCGGGCGACGGCGATTTAGCAGCTATAGGGGGCAACCACCTAATACACTCCGCACGCCGCAACATAGACATCACTGTCATCTGCATAAACAATTTCAACTACGGTATGACTGGCGGGCAGATGGGGCCCACCACCCCGCTCGAAGCTCGCAGCACTACGTCACCCTACGGCAACTTCGAACACCCATTCAACCTGCCCTACCTTGTGGCCGCCAGCGGAGCCACCTATGTCGCCCGCTGGACAGTGCTGCACCTGCGTCAACTGGAGAGGTCTATCGCAGAAGCCCTGGCCAAGCCCGGATTCAGTTTCATAGAAGTGCTGAGCCCCTGCCCCACGGTATACGGGCGTATGAATAAGCGGGCCCGCGGGCTGGACGAGATGCACTATTATCAGGAAAAGAGCGTTATCCGGAACGGAGCAGACCCCAAAGATACAGACATATCCTTAGACGGCCCCATTGTGGTAGGTAAGTTCGTTGATATAAAGCGACCCACTCTCTGGGACTACCGCAGGCAAGTGCTCGACAGGACGCTGCAGAAGAAAAAGGCTTAGCCAGCAAGAACATCGCGTCTCGCATGGTTTACAGTGCGGAGGAAAAAGATTTGGGCAGAGTTGAAATACGAATAGCAGGGTTTGGCGGACAGGGGATCGTGCTGACAGGGCATATCGTAGGCCAGGCTGCCTCTATATATGACAGCGGGTTCGCCACTTTCACGCAGAGCTATGGGCCGGAGTCCCGCGGCGGTTCTTGCACCGCCGAGGTAGTAACCTCCGACGAGCCCATTGACTACCCCTATGTCCAAAACCCCCAGGTGCTCATTATCCTGTCTCAGGAGGCGTATGCCAAGTACGTAAATAGCCTGCCCAAAGGTACCCTAGTGGTTATAGACTCGGACCTGGTAAAGCCCAGTCCGTCTCACAACCCTGTACCTCTCTCCATCCCGGCTACCCGCATGGCGCGGGAGATGGGGCGTGCGGTGGTGGCAAATATCATCATGCTGGGGTTTCTGGCAGCGGTAAGCGATCTGTTTTCTACTGAGGCGCTGCGCAAGTCCATCCTGGCCTCTGTGCCCGAGGGAACGGGAGATTTTAACATGAAGGCATTCGAGCTGGGTTATGATTACGGGCTGAAGCACAGAGTTCGGAGCTAGGGTAGAGATGGCCAGGAGAGTTGCTGTAATCGGTGGGGATGCGGGGGCAGCGCAGGCTGCCCTCAGCCTGGCGGAGATGGGCGTGGAAGTAGCCTTGGTAACTTCAGCCACTTCGCTGGGCTTAGATAACAGTGTCTCAAATACCTCTTCCCAGGACATGCTCCACATCTGGCCCTTGTTGCTGCGTGCAGCGAGCCATCCTCTGGTAAGCCTGCACACGAGCTCCCAGGTAGAAGCAATCAAGGGTAAACAAGGGAAGTTCACTCTAAGTATCGTCAGGCAGCCGCGCTATGTCCGCGAGGACTTGTGCACAAGCTGCGGCCGATGCAGTGAAGCCTGCTCGGTAAAAATTCGTTCCCCGCTGGAAGGACATAAGATAGTCCACAGCGCTATACATGCGCCCTTTCTGGATGCCAAGGCGATACCTTCAGCCTACTACATAGAGAAGAACGGGGTTGCACCCTGCCGGGCAGCGTGTCCCCTCGGCATCAAGGTACAGGGATTTATCTCCCTGCTGTCCCGGGGTAAAGTAGACGAGGCACTCAGCCTAATAAACGAAGCAGCACCTCTGGCCGGCATACTTGGCCGGGTATGCACGCACGCTTGCGAAAACAGTTGCAAACGCGCTGAGGTCGACGAACCAGTGTTTATCCAAGCGCTGCATCGTTACGCTGCGGATAATGCCTCCGGGATTAGATATAGTCGCAAAGCGCCTGCAACCCCCCGAAAAGAAAAAGTAGCTATCATCGGTAGCGGGCCCGCCGGGCTGACTGCGGGCTGGGAACTGGCGCGCCGCGGTTATGTTCCCACTATATTCGAATCTCACGCAGTAGCCGGGGGAATGCTGGCAACCGGCATCCCCAGATTCCGCCTACCCCGCGAGGTGCGAGAGAGAGAAGTAGAAGCAATCAAAGCGATAGGCGTAGATATAAAGACGGGGATAACCGTAGGCCGCGATGTTACATTATCCGACCTTAAGGCGCGAGAATTTAAGGCGTTCTTTATAGCCATAGGCGGTCAAAAGAACAACAAATTGGACATCCCGGGCGAGGACCTCGATGGAGTGGTAGACGGCATCTCGCTGCTATTTGCCCTGAACCAGAAAGTCGGCGTCTCGGTAGGCTCCAACATAGTGGTCATCGGAGGCGGCAACAGCGCTGTGGACTCAGCGAGAACTGCCAAGCGAGGGGGCAAGGGCACGGTACGGATACTCTATCGCCGTACTGCAGATGAGATTACTGCGGTAAAAGAGGACATCGAGGAAGCTGTCAAGGAAGGCATCACTATAGAATACCTTACAGCGCCTGTCGAGATTCTCGGCGACGGGAACAAAGTAACCGGGATACGATGCCAGCGGATGAGGCTCGGTGACATGGGAGAAGATGGCCGACGCAGACCGGAGCCCATACCAGGCTCGGAGTTTGTCATAGATACTGATCAGGTTGTGGTGGCGATCGGCCAGCGCCCGGACACCTCCCTGCTTAATATAAAGGGTCTCAAAACCGTCAGCGACGATGGGACGATAAAGGTTGACCCGCTCACTCTTGAGACCAATATACTGGGCGTCTTCGCCGGAGGCGACTGCATCATGGGGCCCAACAATGTCGTGGAGGCTATGGCTGCCGGGCTGCGGGCGGCAGAATCCATAGACAGGTATCTCAGGGGACATGATTTACGAAAGGGGCGCAGTGTTGAGAAACCTCGAGCTGCCGAGGTGGACGTCCAGGAAAGGGAAGCATCCCGACACAAACGAGCCCACATGCCCGCCATACAGTACTCGAAGAGAATGGGCAGCTTCGAGGAGACATCGTCCGGGCTGCCCCGCGATGTAGCAGAGCGTGAAGCAGGACGTTGCCTCAATTGTGCTCTGTGCAGTGAATGTCTGGAATGCGAAGAGGCCTGTGAATTGGGGGCAGTGTTCCATAAAGATGAAATTAAGAATATAGAGATAGAGGCTGAGGCTATAATCGACTTTGCCTATGAGGACTGGGGCGAAACAACCACCCGCAGGTCCACAAAGCCGGAGATATTCACAGTAAAGACGCGTGATAATGGTAACCTCGGGAACTGGCTTGCTCAGGCTTCAGCTATTGCTATGGAAGCTGCAGCAAGCCTGAAGTTGAAAGAAGAAGTATATCCAGCAGAACCTGATACCACGGGAGAACCCGATGCACAATCGGAACCCCAATCTCTTGAAGCAACGCCGGGCAGTTCAGACAGGGGCCGCATCGGCCTGGTGTTATGTAGCTGCGGCGGCAGCATCAGCTCCGTCATAGATTTCGAACAGGTTCTCAGGGAAATAGAGCTGCTTCCTAACATATATAGTGTCCAGGAGGTAGCGCAGGCATGCAGCGAGGAAGGCGCACGCCAGATTGCCGCCAAAGCCGCCGAGTCCAAACTGGGCCAGGTTGTTCTCGCAGCCTGCCGCTGCTGCAATCTGGACCAGATATGCTATAGTTGCACCGACAGGCGTGTAAGGTGCCAGCACTATCTCAACGATGGTCTTATCTCCTCCTGCGGCATACCTGTGGAATTCGTAAACATCCGGGAGCAGTGCGCCTGGGTACACAAAGACGACCCCACTGGTGCTACGCGCAAAGCGATAGAGATAATCACTGCAGGGGTTGCTCGGGCTAAGGGAACTACTACGTCAGCCAGAGAAGAACGTTCTCTGGAGAGCAACATATTGATATTGGGGGCGGGGCTTCCCGGCCTGGCGGCAGCAAACGCCCTGTTATCTATGGGCTATTCGGCAGCCGTGGTCTCTGGCCCGGAAGCTGAGAAACTCACCAAGAAGCACTCCAAATATCTGGACAAAAGGTCAAGCCTAGTGAAACAGCTTGAAGAGCAGAGTATACATATCATGTCCTGGCCACAGGACATGGAACTGGAAGGCCTAGCGGGTGATTTCGAAGCTGTACTGAAATATCCTACACAAACCAACCACGTCAGGGCCGGTGCAGTGATTATTGACCCGGGAGAGATAGCTGCGGAGGTGCTTCCTGAAAACGCTGCTATTCCAAAAGGCAGCCTGCTCAGCCTCATTTTTCCCAGGGAAACGCATCCTATAGGCATGGGCGACACGGATCCTGCCATGTTCAGGAAGTTCTCCATAAGAGAGACATCAGGCATATTCGTAGTATCCTCAGATAAGGCAGAGCCGCCTGAAGAACAGGTCGTTAAAGGAACAGCGGCTGCAGCCAGGGCTGCAGCTTATCTGGCACAGGGCATCTTAAGTTCGCGGGCAACTGCGATTGTTATAGACAGCAAACTCTGTCGCGGCTGCGGCGATTGCGCCGCTATATGTCCTTATATCGAGATGAGAGCAGAGAGCAGTGGCGCAGCCAGCGCTCATGTCGACTGGGCACTGTGCCTGGGCTGCGGAGCGTGCATCGCCCGCTGTCCCACCGGGGCCATATTCCAGCCTGTCCAGAGCGACAAACAGATAACGTCCATGCTGGAAGCTTTGCTGGGGACAACCTACAGCGCAAGTGGTGTCACATGAACAAGCCCGGAGCTAGTATAGTGGTCTTCGCCTGCAACTGGGACGGCCTTAGCTGCATAGAGGTGGCAGCCCAGAAGGGGCTCAGCTACCCTGCATCTGTAAAGATAGTCAGAGTAAGCTGCCTCTCCAGGGTGCACTCAGGCCTGATACTCAAGGCTTTTGAACTGGGTGCAAACGGGGTAATGCTCCTGGGATGCAGCCGTAGCGGCTGCCATTTCGAAATCGAATCAGGACTTATTGAGCAAGAATATGAAAAAACTCGGAATATACTGGGGCTGCTGGGATTGCGAGAAAAGAAATTGGCTCTCATCCGCCTGCCCGGTGGAGATGGACCGGGCTTTGTAAAACAGGTGAACGATTTCATCGCAGGCATCGAGCAGACCGAGCCTGCCGCTGCACAATAGAGAGGATAGGACATTAAGGTGCAAAATATAGAGCACGAGATAAAAGACACTAACATACGCCTCTGCCTTGACTGTGGCAAGTGTACGGTAGTGTGTCCGATTGCCCAGCATGACCCGGCGTTTAATCCTCGCCTCATAGCCCAGAGAAGGCTGTCACAGAACAGCCGCGGGTCGCGTGACGATACAATCTGGTCATGCCTGAGCTGCTACATGTGTATGGAGCGCTGCAATTACCATGTCAAGTTTCCTAGTTTCATTCACGCTTTGAGAGCCGAATCGCTTTCAGAGGGTACACAGATTCAGTGCAACCATGGCGGAGCAATCCAGGCAATGATGCGCCTGATGGCACGCGGGGATTTACAGCAAAAGCGCCTGGGCTGGCTGCCCAAAGATGTCGAGCTATCAAGTCAGAGCGACACCTTGTTCTTCGTGGGCTGCGCGCCTTATTTCGATGTTCTGTTCAGCGACCTGGGCGTGAATGCCTTAGAGGGGGTAAAAGGGGCGCTTAAGCTGCTGAACCGTGCCCAGGTACCGTTCAATATCATCGCTAATGAACGCTGCTGCGGGCGAGACCTGCTTTTGCAGGGAGATAGAAAAGGTTTTACAGTGCTGGCAAAGGCAAACATGGATGAGTTCACCCGACACGGTGTGAAAAAGATAATCACCAACTGCCCTGAGTGCTACTACACGTTAAAGGTTAACTACCCCAACATGCTCGGGAGCACGGGCATCCAGGTAATGCATCTGACACAAGTAGTAGCGCCGCTGGTACAAGGCGGCAAGCTATCCCTGGGCAAGCTGGAGAAGAGGGTCACCTATCAAGACCCCTGCACCCTGGGGAGATGTTCCAGAATATTCAATGAGCCCCGGCAGGTCTTAAGCGCTGTGGCAGGCTTGAAACTGGTGGAGATGGAACAGAGCCGGGAGAAGGCGCTGTGCTGCGGGTCAAACTCATGGCTGCAATGTGGTGCGGTGAACCGTCAGATACAAAAACAGAGGTTTGCACAAGCAGAGATTTCCGGAGCGGAGATACTGGTAACTGCCTGCCCCAAATGCCAGATACATTTGAGATGCGCTCAGAAAAGCAGCGATGGCAAAATTGCCAGGCTTGAAATCCTGGACCTGGCGAGTTTGGCTGCACAATCCCTGGACTAGGAGGTGAGTCTGTTGGCCGAAGAGGAAGTGAGAATAGGGGTATTTGTCTGCGACTGCGGACTTAATATAGCAGGCTCGGTGGATACCGAGGAGGTGCGACGTTTTGCGGAGAACCTTCCCGATGTCGTAGTCTCGGTGAGAAACCGCTATACCTGCGCCGACCCCGGACAGCAGGAGATTAAGAAGCACATCAAGGAACACAGGCTGAACCGCGTGGTGGTAGCTTCCTGCACGCCAAGACTGCACGAGGTCACCTTCCGTAATTGCATTACAGAAGCCGGACTCAACCCCTACGTTCTGGAGATGGCAAGCATCAGGGAGCATGCTAGCTGGGTGCATTTGCATGACCGCGATGCTGCTACGGAGAAAGCAAAAGATATTGTCAAAATAGCGGTGGCCAGTGCGCGCCTGCTCTCCCCGCAACATGAGATGGAGATACCTGTCACCGACGCCGCTCTGGTCATCGGAGGCGGAGTGGCCGGAATTCAGGCAGCCCTCGATTTGGCCGATGCCAGACATCAGGTCTATCTGGTAGAAGAGCAGCCCTCAATAGGCGGCATCATGGCGCAACTGGACAAGACATTCCCCACTATGGACTGTTCTATATGTGTTCTGGGCCCCAAGATGATGGATGTGGGACGTCATCCCCGCATCGCGCTGATGGCCAACAGCACAATCGAAGACGTATCCGGATATGTGGGCAACTTCAAGGTACGTGTGCGCAAGAGGGCACGCTTCGTGGACGAAACTCTGTGCACAGCATGCGGCAAGTGCGCCGAAGTCTGCCCGGTAGTGATGCCCGACGAGTTCCAGCAGGGATTCTCCTCGCGCAAGGCCGCTTATATCCCCTTCCCGCAGTCAGTGCCCTCGTCCTACCTCATCGACATGCAGCACTGCCTGGGGAACAATCCGGTGGCCTGCGCCAAGTGTCTGGATGCCTGCGATAAGCACTGCATAGACCTGCACATGCAGGACAAGTTTGTCGAGCTTAAGGTAGGCACTATCATAGTGGCTACGGGGATGGGTATTTATGATCCCACGCCGCTGGACGAGTATGGCTATACTAGGTTCGAGAATGTCATCACCAGCATGGAGTTCGAAAGGCTGATATGCGGCGGCGGGCCCACCGATGGCCACCTGGTGCGTCCCTCGGACCACGAGGCCCCGAAGCGCATCGGATTTATACAGTGCGTGGGCTCGCGGACCAAGAACCGCGGCAATCCCTACTGCTCCAACGTGTGCTGCATGAACACGATAAAGGACAGTCTGCTCATCAAAGAGCATTACCCGGATGCAGAGATATACGTGTTCTACATGGACATACGCGCCTTCGGCAAAGGCTTCGAGGACTTGTTCCGGCGTTCCAAGGAGACAGGCGTTCACTATATCCGCGGCCTGCCCGGCGAGGTAACCGAAGACCCAAACACACGGGACCTCCACCTCAAGGTAGAGAATACCACCTCGGCGCGTATAGAGCAGTACGATCTGGATATGGTGATTCTATCAGTAGGCCTGGAACCCAGGGGCCACCTGAAGCGGCTCACCAATATCCTGAACCTCTCCCAGACCAGCGATGGCTTTGTCATGGAGGCACACCCCAAGCTGAGGCCGGTGGATGCGCCCACACCGGGCATCTTCTTCGCCGGATGCGTGGAAGCGCCCAAGGATATAAAGGACAGTGTAACTCAGGCGGGGGCGGCAGCGGCCAGGAGCTCTATCATTTTGAATGCGGGCAAGCTCACCAGCGAGGCCATCAAGGCAATAGTAGACCTGGCAAAATGCAACTCCTGCGGCGTCTGTGCCAGGGTCTGTCCCTATGGGGCAATAAAGGTTGATATCAAAGCCAAGACAGGAGCGCAAATAACCGCGGCGGCATGCGCCGGCTGTGGCACCTGCGCAGCAGAGTGCCGCTTCGACGCCATAACAATGCAGCACTTCAGCGACGACAAGATTATGGCACAGATAGATGCCGCCCTGGAGGAAGAGCCCGAGAAGAAGATTATCAGCTTCCTGTGCAACTGGTGCAGCTATGCCGGAGGAGACCTGGCCGGGGTATCGCGGCTGCAATACCCGCCGAATAACCGCTTCATCCGCACCATGTGCAGCGGTCGGGTGGCAGAGAAGTTCATCCTCCACGCCTTCGAGAAGGGCGCGCCACTAGTATTGGTCTCAGGATGCCATATCAACGACTGCCACTATATCAACGCTAACCACTGGACCAAACGCCGCGTGGAAAGGCTGTGGAAACGTATGGACAAGCTGGGAATCCGCCCCGAAAGGCTGCAACTGGAATGGATCAGCGCTGCCGAGGGCCCGAGGTTCGCGCAGATTATGCGCCAGTTAGAGGAGATGCGGCAGAAGGTCACTCCGGAGGAGATAGAGCACACCAAGAAAGTGCTCAAAGGGCAGAGGCTGGCCAAGAAAAAAGGGGAACAGAAGGACACGGTCGCGGAGCCCTATATATAAACAAATCAGGGCGGGTTTCGTTTCATTTCACCCACCCTGCGCGCAACGCTTCCGGATATAAAACGTAGGGGCGTTCAATTGAACGCCCCTACAAGTTGAATACCAGGCTCTATCAGAACCCGGTCACGCACCCCGGCACTTTAACCAGCAATACCGGCACGCAGGTGGAGCGCAGAACCTTATCAGCCACGCTTCCATATGCCCATCTGCTGACCCCTGAGCGGCCATGGCTGGCCATGATGATAAGGTCAACCTCGTTCTTGGCCGCATAGTCCACAATCTCTTCCGCAGGTTTGCCCAGTCGGGAGTCTACCCTCACATTAAACCCTTCATCTTTCAATTGCTTTTCGATATCTCCCAGATAAATATTGCACTGCTGCTGGGCATTACTTGTCATCATCTCTACATGTTTTTCCCAGTTCCTGTCCTTGCCTTCGGGATAGTCAGCAAGAATGCTCGGCGCATCACAAACACGAAGCAGAACAATCTCCACCGCACTGCAGCCTCTGGCAACCGTTTCCACGTGAGGCAGTACGCACTCCGCCAACTCCGAACCATCCAGAGGAACCAGTATCTTCTGGTACATTGACTTTTACCTCCATTATGCGGCTCCTATAGCCTAGCGATAAGCTTTTCAGGTGCAGGGACGTTGTGTCCTATAAGCTATTTTGATTCCCATCACCTCAGGCTACACCCAGGTCTTATCATAACAAAATGGAGGTCAAGAAACCACAAAATAGGCCGACAAAAGCTTAAAAATTTGTAACATTTGGGCCAGGCGGGCCTAAGCCTTTCTGTCGCCTTTGACTCCAATGGTTACTTCCTCAAGCGGGATATCCTTGCCGCTCAAGCGCATCGCCTGCTTCGCCATGTGTACCAGACCGGAGCAGCAGGGCACTTCCATGTGCACTACTGTCAGGCTCTTCACATCGGAACGGCGCAGTATCTCGGTCAGCTTGCTCAGATGGGCCTGGAAATCATCCAGCTTGGGGCAGGCCACCAGCAAAGCATGTTCCTTAAGAAAGTCATGATGGAAGCCGGCATAGGCAAAGGGTACACAGTCCGCAGCCAGCACCACATCAGCTCCCTGAAGGAAAGGCACACCCGGCGGGACGAGCGTAAGCTGTACCGGCCAGTGACGCAGCATCGAGCGGGGTCGTACCGTCTCTTCAGGTACAGCTTCGTCTGTAGCAGGATAGGCGAATTGTCTAACCGCAGTTCCTGGGCACCCGCAGGGAAGCTCGCCTTTGGCATGCTCTTTTTCGTGAAGATGGTGCTTCGTCTCCTCCTCGTTGAACTCCTCCGCTTCCCTTTCCTCGATGATGATGGCTCCCTGAGGGCATTCGCCGAGACAGGCACCGAGTCCATCACAGTAGATTTCCTTAATTAGCCTTGCTTTGCCATCGATAATCTGAAGCGCCCCCTCGACGCAGGCTGGGACACAAGCGCCGCAACCGTTGCACTTTTCCTCGTCGATTTTCACAATCTTCCTCAATACTTTTGTTTGCATCTTCCACCTCCTGTTAGTAGACCAAAGATTTTGTTTCTCAAGATGATAATAAAGCTTAACCGCAAGCCTTACCATGATTTAAATCATATAGTCGCCTGCCCCGCTTTCCTCCTGCAAGTAAACCTCCCTGGCCCTGGCTTTTCCGCTGGGGGTGAGGAATACCTTCTCAATGATTTTGCTCAGTTTGCCCCTGTCCCGAATATCATAGTCATCCTTCAAATTCACCAGCCAATCAGCATCGCAGACTATGGCAAAATTTTTGCTGTTCACTTTTCCGGGGCTATGATGATGAGCAATAATCTCACAGATTTCTTCGATCTGCTTCTGCTCGAACCGCAATCCTTCGAGGATTCGCCGCGCAATAGGCGGCCCTTCTATCTCCTGATATTTGCCGGAGGTGCTTCCGTACTTCTTCTCAGCCTGATGTATCCCTATATCGTGAAGCACGGCTGCTCCGATAACCACCGGATAATCCCCTGCCTCAGATTTCAACAGCTCCTCAGCGTACTGCGTAACCCTGAGGGCATGGTTAATCCTTTTAGCGTCACCGTCGAAATAGGCTTCCATCGCCTTTATCAGTGCTGCTTTGATAGTATCCATTTTCGACCTCGACTTTATGTTAGGTAATGAACCAGTAAGTCCAACCGGCCCCGTTTGACCAGATATAAACCGGAGAACCTCATTACCTCCCGGATCCTCTCTCTATACCCTGGTGCATAACAGTGTGTTTTACAATTTTTGCATGTCGGCTTAGGATTATAAGGACAGAGCAGCAACTTCGCTATGCCATGGTTCAACAGCTTGCTGCAGTCCTTACATAAGACCAGGTCTTTGTGTCCCAGGCTGCTGCGCAACCCCTCATCTTTGATGGGAAATGCATCCCTGACCTCCGTTCGGTGGTGTTCCCGGCAATAGATAGCTATGAATCGACTCAAGACCTTTATATCTTTCCTTTTCTTGTCATCTAACCTTTCGAACAAGTCAGGCATCTTCTATTTTGCTCTCCGATAAAGTTGGCACTGATATTAAGGGAAACACCCTAATTGGCAATTGGCGATCTTTATTTTCAGCCTGTTCGCCGTGTCGCCGACCTGCCTGGGGCTGACTTTAAGCTTCCTGGCTATCTGGAACGCTACAGCGCAAGGAAGCTTGCCGTTAACCAGAGAGGCCCGCATTTCATCTTCCAGCGCCCTGCCGATGTCACCCTGAGAACCGCTCATGGAGCCAGCCATAGCTGTTACCTCCTCACTTTTCAGATTGGTCGCATCCTTTAAGCTGCTTCCATCTCTCTTCGCCCAGGCACTGCCTGGCTGAAGCACACCAGTCTATACAGGAGGGCAATTTCTCCCTGTATATCCACTCGCCGCAGTTATGGCACTTTACCCTGGTCTCATTAGAGAAAATTTCCTCCTCAGCGCCGCAGTTAGGGCATTTGTATTCCTCCACCTTCAACCATCTGAAGTCTTGACCGGGACATCTAAGAGTCATTTCAACACCTCCCCAATCAGCTTTGGATGTTATCCACCTCTATATATCATAATAAAGCTAACTTTTAAGTTATACCATGATTTAAATCATATAAGCGGGCAACTCTGACAGAGGTTTAAACCTGAGACGGGCCTTCGCTTAAAAGTTTAAGCTTGTTTTCATCGAGGATAATTGTCTTGCCACGAACCGAACGGATGATGCCTCCATCCTTGAGGCGGCTCATAAAACGTATCGCGGTCTCGGTGGTCGTGCCAGCCATATCAGCGATCTCCTGGCGGGTGAACGGGAGCGTGGGACCGAGCTTTGAAGAAAGCATAAGCAGCGTCCGGGCCAGGCGCTGCTCTACCCTCTCGCCTGCAAAGTCCCTGAGACGGCTCTGAGCCTCCCTGAGCCGTCCTCCCAAGATATTGATAATTCTCAGGGCTACCTGAGGATGGCTGGCAAGAAAAGACAGAAAGTCCTTCACTTCGATCGCTAAAACTCTGGTATCGGTTACGGCCTGGGACGATGCCGGGTAAGGCTTGTTCTCGAAAACAGCGACCTCGCCGAAAATCTCAGCGGGGCCGAAGAAGGCTATGATAAACTCTTTACCTGACGAGGAATGCTTCAGGGCCTTTACCTGTCCTTCGGCGACAATGTAGAACAGGTCAGGGGCATCTCCTTCCCAGAAGATGAACTCGCCTGCTCTGAAGCTGCGCTCTATGGCAAGATTAGCCAGCTCGAAGAGCTCATCACGACCCAATCCCGAAAAAATAAACGATTGTTTTATAATCTCAGCCTTGCCGTTGTGCTGCAAATCAATGTACCCTTTCGCCATTGCTTAATTTGAATCTTGTCATGATTTCGGATTTGCTTCGACAGGGCCCTCCGCGTCCTTCAAGGGCAGCGTGAAGTAAAAAGTGGAACCCCGGCCTGGCTCCGACTCCACCCAGATGCGGCCGCCGTGTGCTTCCACCAGCCTGCGACACACCAGAAGCCCCAGCCCGACACCCTTGACCCCCAGAAGCCTCTGAACAGCCAGGCGCTCAAAGGGACTGAACAGTCGTGCCTGGTCATGAAGGGAAATCCCTATCCCCTCATCGCTTACACCGATGACCATATTGTCGCCTTCCAAGCGTGCAGAAACTCTTACTTTATGACCGTCGGGCGAGTACTTAACTGAGTTCTCCAAGAGATTGTGCAGGATACGTTCTAGCCTTAATTCATCGGCGTGAACCGGGGGAAGAGACTTTGGCAGGTCTATCTCGAAGCTGTGATTCGAAGACTGCCGCTTTATTTTTTCGACTGCATCTCTCACTACTTTCCTGACGTTGACCGGCTCTCTAATAAGAAAGAGTCGGTCAGCCTGCACTCTGGATAGCTCAAGAAGGTTGCCCAGCAGATAGGAAAGGGATTCTGCTTCCCAGGCTGCATCCTGCAGTAATTGGCGCATCTCGTCTCGAGACAGACGGTCTTCCTCGGTCAAAGCTGTATTTACCGCCCCTATTATTACCGTGAGCGGGCTGCGCAGCTCATGAGAGACGAGGCCGATGAACTCATCCTTTAACTGGTCAAGTTTCTGGCGTTCGGCAATATCCCGAATATAGACCAGAGCCTGGTTTAGGCTGCCAGTCATATCATAATGCCCTACAACCTTGGCCCATACGGGGATTGTCCGGCCATCGCGACCCAGAAACTCAAATTCGGTTTCAATGAGTCCCTTTTGGGTGAGCTGGTCGTAGTAGGCCGAAAGCCTGTCCGGCAGTGCACCTGCCAGCAGCTTACGGAAGTCCTTCCCCTTCAGTTCTTCCCTGGGATAACCAAGCAACCGACAAGTCTCTTCATTGCAATCAATGATACGCATTTTATTATCTACAGAAATAACTCCGTCAGGGGAGGATTCCACCAGCATGCGATAGTTTGCTTCAGATCGCTGCAACGCCTCCTCAATCCGTTTGCGCTCGGTTATATCACGTGCGACTGCGATCACCTCGAGGGGATGTTTATCGGGTATCTGCGTAATAGAATATTCAATATCTATTACGCTTCCATCTTTCCTTTTTACCTTCATTGAATCCTGAAAGACCCCTTTCCCCTTTAATGACCTGGAAACCACTTTCTGAAATTCCGATGGGTTGACGTTGGCAGGAAACAAGAAACTTGCATCCTTGCCTATCAATTCATCCTTCGTATAACCGTATATATCCTGGACCCTGTCATTGCACCAGGTTATTACCCCCTCCTTAATTTCAAAAACCGCGTGAGCAAGATTGCGAACCAGTGCAGAGTAATGTTGCTCCGATGCCCGCAACGCTTCCTCGCTTTGTTTCAAGTTTCTGAAGACGAGATTGTAGGGCTTTGCCAGTCCCGTCCAGATAATGGCCCTGTACATGAAATAAACTGAAACAATCTTGAGTAGATGCCCGATCATATTTGGTGTGGCGTACGGGCCTGTGTAGAGCGTGAATGTCAACTCCGAACCTATGACCACAGCAATCGAGATGGCCAGAAATCGAAACACGCTCGTATCGAAATCTCTGCGCCTTCGATACAGCAGGAAGATCGAAGTCAGGAAGATGAAAGAAATGATATACTCGCTGATTTTCTTGAACGGGGTCAAGCCCACCCCATTCACATAGCAAACGGGGAAATTGTGCCAATAGAACATGGATATTAACAAAAGACTGGTGACCCCAACATAGCCAAAGAATACAAACTGGGGCCTCAGCTTTCGCCCAATAAGCAAGGGAGCAACGAGGAAAGAGACGCTCTGGATATAGCGGGCGGCGATCCAGAGCTGAGTAGCCAGATTTGTACCATATCCCGGGAATATTCCCATGCCCTGGTATGCGAACGTATGGAGCAGGTCCAGTGTGCCGATAAATAGATAGGAGATACCAAGAAAAAGAATATAATTGTTGTCTATAAACTTGCGTGAATTCCAGGCAAGTACAAAGATACCGAAGGATACAACGACGGAAAATATCTCGGCAAGGCTGTGGAAGAGAAGATAGCTGTAGCGGCTTGTCAGGTATAGCCCGAACAGCACCAGCGCGCCCAGCAGTATGGTCACGTATGGGCGCTTATTCACCTGCGTTACTAACCGCGAGATAACGCTCATACCTTAACCGCTCCTAGCACGGATGATAAGCTCACACCATTCAGCCGTCAAGCCCGCCCACAAACTCCAGAACAAGACCTTTGACAATCGTCGAAGATAGCGGTATCATTGAAAACTAAATGGCGCATCCGGAGAACCTGCTATGAAGCAATTTCGCATACTCGTAGTCGATGATGAAAAGCGCATCCTTAATTTTCTTAATTCCAAACTTAAAGCCTCCGGGTATGAAGTGCTGACAGCTAACGATGGTGCCGAGGCCCTGGAGCAAGTACAGGCTCAAGACCCGGACCTGATATTGCTTGATATCCTCATGCCCAAAATGGACGGATTCGAGACACTCAAAAGGTTGCGCAGTTTTTCCTCAACGCCGGTTATCATTCTTAGCGCCAAAGGGGCCGATATTGACAAAATACGAGGCCTTGGCCTGGGTGCCGACGATTATTTGCCCAAGCCATTTAACCCCGATGAGCTGGTAGCCAGAATAGAGGCAGTTAAACGTCGGATTAAACCGGGCGAAAGACGCAAAACCTCAGAGTTGCTATCTCTGGGGAATCTGACCATTGACTTCAAGGCGCGTAAAGTTACTATGGGGAAGGAAGAAAAGTACCTGACCCGCATAGAGTGGCTCTTGCTGAGTGAGTTCGCCCAAAATATGGGCCGACTAATGCCTTATGAGGAACTCCTCTCCCTGGTTTGGGGCCCAGAGTACCGCGATGATGTTCAACTCCTCAGAACCTGGATCAGCCGGCTGAGATCAAAGTTGGAAAAAAACCCCGACAATCCTCAACTGATTTCCACAGTTCCCAAAGCAGGCTATATCATGAACAAAAACTCCTCTTAAACCGAATGATCGGCGCCTTTTACACCAGCCTCAATCCACGTTCCAGTTACCAGCCAGAAATAGTGCCCCAAAATGTGATAATTATTTAATCTTTTTTGTCCCCATTTTATGACTTCTTCATCATCCGTCTATTATCATTGCCTATATAGAAATCCATTCATTAATGCCGTAGAAATATGTCTGTATCATGGTATTGAAAGGCACTTTCAGGTGAGCAAAGTTACAACCCTTTTTCGTGAAAAGGCAGCAAGAATGAGTGTCCGGGCATATATACTGCTATGTTTAGCCAAAGGTAATCCCACGCTGGTAGCTCAGGTTCTGAGGCAGAAGCCCGGCGTATTGATGGCGGACCCGCTGGAGGGCCCACCCGATGTGATTATCGTTGTCGAAGCACCTGAAAGGCAGAAGCTGGCGGACCTTACCGTACAGGCTCTCAGCTCAGTGGAAACCATGATAGAAAACGTGCATCTGCTGCCCATATATGGTTAATCTCACCCAAACTGTTGTATACAGTTAATCCCCTCTAAGGAGACTGTAGAAATGCTTCAAGGGAAAAGAGTTGCTATTCTGGCTGAAGAAGATTTCGAGGATGCCGAGCTTGTCGAACCTTTGAGAGCAATGAAAGATGTCGGTGCCAGGGTTACCATTGTAGGAAGCGGGTCACATGAGACCTACACGGGGAAGAGGGGTAAAGCAAAAATCAAGGCGGACACTACTGCTGACAAAGTCAATATACAGGATTTCGATGCCATCATTATCCCTGGCGGCTACGCCCCCGACAAAATGCGCCTGCACCAGCCCATGATAGATTTGGTGAAAGCGGCATTCGATTCGGGTAAACTGATAGCCGCTGTTTGCCATGGGCCGCAGCTACTCATCTCTGCCGGCATCGTTAGAGGACGCCGTGTTACCTCCTGGCCCTCGGTGGCGATAGACCTGAAGAACGCCGGTGCAAACTGGGTCGATGAACCGGTAGTAAAGGATGGTAATTTAATAACCTCACGTAAGCCGTCCGACCTGCCGGTGTTCGACAAGGCAATAATTGATGCTCTAAGAAATTAGAAACGATCGGGCTTTGGGGGTGGTGGCGGCGGAGTACCTGCAGGGGCGTTACTCGTAACGCCCCTGCAGGCCTGGAATTGGGAGGTCCCTCCCTCTTTCCTGAACGCAAAAGCTTAGAGTTTTGTTAAGAGTTCCCAAGTCCGAGGAAGCAAAGCCCAGGAAGATACAGATAAAGGCTAAATGAGTGAAAACGAAACGTAACATTTTTGCTACGCTTCCCGCCTGCCCATAGACTTAGAATAACTTAGTAAACTGGTGAGAGGAGGTGATTCAAATGGCGGTGATGACCAAAATAACTGCAAAAAAATTGCTGGCAGATGTCCCTGACGATAAACGCTTCTGGGTCTCTGATGGGGAAACGGTGAAGAACCTTGCAGAGCTCGAAATGGCTCTTAAGCAGATGAGCGATGAGACCTACAGTTATCACTATAACGAGGAGAAGTGCGACTTCAGCATGTGGGTCAGGGATGTAATTGGTGATGACGAGCTTGCAAGCAATCTGGAAAATGCTACGACTCGCGCAAAAGCGGCCAGATATGTGGGCAACAGGCTCACCCAGTTGAAAAACCAGATGTCCATGAGGTAGATGTCACTTGAGCAAAGGCATCTTGCATGGCCTATGCAGGGCGTTTACCCAGAGTCCGACCGGGGCTGGAGGAAACCCAGCCCCGAGAATTGACTTGATGCCGGAGGCATTAGATTGAAAAGCTTTGGTGAACTTCTTATGTTGCTTGGCAACGTAGGAAGTTTTCTATGGAGTTTGCACTTGGTGGAGAGTTGAGATGAAAATACGAAATATCACGCCAGAAAATACTGTATTTATAATCATATCCTTTGAAGGCAGGGACCCCTACTCCCTGGCTGGCGGGCTGGGCGTCAGGGTGGCAAATCTATCTGAGACTCTGGCAGATATGGGATTCCCCGTCCAT
>JAJYLC010000168.1 GCA_021787935.1 Chloroflexota bacterium
ACTGAGGGCAGGTTCATCAAGCAGACTGGCGGACGTGGACAATACGGGCACGTCTGGCTTGAGCTTGAGCCCCTGGAGCGGGGCAAAGGTTTCGAATTTGCCAACAAAATACAGGGTGGGGTTGTGCCCCGGC
Organism: Chloroflexota bacterium; assembly: GCA_021787935.1. GTDB lineage: Bacteria > Chloroflexota > Dehalococcoidia > SZUA-161 > SZUA-161 > JACWAE01. The sequence continues at coordinate 134 of JAJYLC010000168.1, forward strand.
AGTTCATCCCTGCCGTGCAGCAAGGCGTCAAAGAGGCGCTGGAAAGCGGCGTCCTTGGCGGCTACCCGATAATAGATATAAAGGCAACCGCAGTCGACGGCAGCTATCATGAGGTAGACTCTTCAGAGATAGCCTTCAAAATGGCAGCTTCTCAAGCTGTGAGAGAGGGAGTCAAAGAAGCCAACCCTATCCTTCTTGAGCCGATAATGAAGCTCGAGGTGGCGACACCGAGAGAGTTCCTGGGAGACATAATGAGTGACCTCAATGTCAGAAGGGCCAGGGTTGAGGCCATTGAATTGCGGGCATGGACGCATATAATTCGCTGCTATGTTCCACTGGCTGAGACCTTCGGTTATGCTACTGACCTGAGGTCGATAAGCCAGGGAAGGGCAACCTATTCTATGGAATTCTACTGTTATCAGGAAGTGCCCAGGGATATGGCGCGTGAGATAATCAACAAGATGAGGAGCTAGATGCCGAAACAGAAAATACGCATCAAGCTGAAGTCGTATGATCACAGAATTCTGGACCAGTCTGCGGTGCAGATTGTGGAGGCTGCGGAGCGCACCGGGGCAGCTGTAATAGGCCCTGTGCCTCTTCCTACCCATATCAAGAAATTCTGTGTTATACGCTCGCCCCATGTGGATAAGGATTCACGTGAGCAGTTCGAGATCAGGACTCACAAGAGATTGATCGATATTGTCGACCCTACCTCGAAAACAATAGATGCGCTGACCACGTTGAACCTGCCTGCAGGGGTGGACATCGAGATAAAGCTGTAGATAGTTTCAGGTTGTGGATAATGATTAAAGGAATTCTCGGTCGAAAAGTAGGCATGACCCAGTTGTTCACCAAAGAGGGCACGGTAGAAGTGGTAACTGTCGTCGAGGCTGGCCCTTGCACTGTTACTCAGATTAAGACAGCTGCCAAGGAAGGTTATAATGCTGTCCAATTGGGCTTTACTGCGGCAAAGCGGCTCAATGGTCCGGAGAAGGGACATCTGGGCAAGCTGGGGTTGTTCAAACATTTGAGGGAGTTCAGACTGGATGAGGCTCCTGATGTTGAGGTGGGACACAAAGTGGATGTGACGTTGTTTCAGCCCGGGGACCTGGTTGATGTAAGCGGTTTATCTAAAGGGAGGGGCTTCGCTGGCGTAGTTAAGCGCCATCATTTTGCAGGTGGTCCCAAGACCCACGGTCAGTCAGATCGTCACCGCGCCCCTGGTGCAATTGGCTCTGGTACTACGCCTGGGCATATAGTCAAGGGGTTGAGGATGGCTGGTCATATGGGTAACCAGAGGGTTACCGTTAAGTGCCTCGAGGTAGTTAAAGCTGACCCGGACCGCAATTTGCTCTTGCTCAAAGGGGCTGTACCGGGAGCTAAGGATGGGCTATTGGAGATAAGAAAATCCAAGAAGCAAGTCGCCAAGAAACCAGAGGCTGCTAAGCCAGAGGCAAAGAAACCAGGAAAGTAGTTGGGAGACGCTGTGGAGATTTCAGTTTATAATAGTGCAGGGCAAGAGATCGAAAAGATCAACGTTGATGAAGCTATATTCGGGGAGGGACCGAATGAGGCGGTGGTTCATCAGGCGCTGGTAAGACAATTGGCAAATTCCCGCCAGGGAACTGCAGACACCAAGACCCGACGTGAAGTCTCAGGGAGCAGCCGTAAGCTATATCGTCAGAAGCATACCGGGATGGCACGTGCTGGCAACAGGAGATCGCCATTGCGCCGTGGCGGTGGAATAATTTTTGGATCTCATCCCAGAAGTTATCGGCAGGCGATGCCTAAAAAGATGCGGCGCCTGGCAATAAGAAGTATCCTTTCAGCGAGGGTAGCTGGCGGAGAACTTAAGGTGATCGATTCATTCGGCCTGGAGGAGCCCAAGACCAAGCAAATGGCGCAGGTTTTGCAGTCACTGGGAATCAAGGTTCCGGCCTTACTGGTTACTGCTGATCTCGATATGACAGTATTTAAATCGGCTCGCAATATTGAGAGGGTAAAGACACTGCCGGCTAACATGTTGAACGTTGTCGACCTTGTATCACATAATACTTTGCTTATGACTGTCGATGCGGTGCGGCGAGTGGAAGCGATGTTTGGTGAGAAGCAGGCTGTCTCTGAGGCAAAGACCTCTTAGGGGGAGAGGATGCACATTTACGAAGTGCTGCGCCGACCTATTATAACTGAGAAGAATTCGATGCTTCTGGGTAAGAACAAGTATACCTTTGAGGTATCTCAAGACGCTAACAAGCCTCAGATAAAAGAGGCAGTAGAAAAGGCGTTCAAAGTTAAGGTAACATCGGTGAATGTAATCTGTGTCCCTGGTAAGATGCGCCGTGCCGGAAGACAGCGGGGGATGACCTCCCCCTGGAAAAAGGCTGTTGTCACCCTTGAACCGGGACAGAAGATTGAGCTTTTCGAGGGAGTGTAGTCGTAATCCAGGTTTAAGGAAAAGGAGACCATTTTGGGACTGAAGGTATATCGCCCCACTTCACCAGGGCAAAGAGGTAAGGTTGGAGCCGACTTCTCCGAAATAACTAAAAAGAGGCCGGAGAAATCTCTGCTCGTGCCTCTTAAGAGGAAGGGTGGGAGAAGCAATCAAGGCAAGGTGACGGTACGCCATCGTGGTGGCGGTGCTAAACGGAAGCTTCGTATCATAGATTTCAAGCGAGACAAGTTGGGTGTTCCGGGTAAAGTGGTCGCTATCGAATATGACCCCAATCGCTCGGCGAACATCGCCCTGATTAATTATGTTGATGGTGAGAAGCGTTATATACTGGCTCCGCTGGGCCTTAAAGTGGGAGATACTATCTCCTCTG
>JAJYLC010000064.1 GCA_021787935.1 Chloroflexota bacterium
TGGCAATCACTACGACAATCTACTCAAAAGTCCGCGTGGAATTGGCGAGGGGACGTACGCAGCTCGCACTAATCCGTACTGGGCTCGCTTTCCTCACATTGGCTGTATTCTTGTTTCGTGAATTTGGGGTCTCCTGGTGGACAGCCTTTGATGCCACGATGGGAGTCGCAAGTGTGGCGGCCACAATCATTGGTATAATCGCTTACACACGGACAAGGCGTGCCACCAGACGCCTGGACACCAAGACTCTACAACGAGAGAGCGAGGAACCGTACCTTGGTATTTGACCTCATGGCTCTTCATCAAATCATCTTTGTCAGAAAATCTAGCGCAGTCTGACAAAGGACTTCTTTACAGTTGCGAAATTTTGAAGCTAAGAAACCGAAGGCTTCCTGATTCCACAACTCCATATCTGCCGCATGAACCGCAATCGTCAAGCAAGACCCCTTTGATTTTCCGGCAATTTCCTTTACAATATGCGCAATTGACCCTCATCCGGCAAGAATGTAAAGACCGGTTTCGCAAACTGCCGGTCGGCTGTTAGTCTGACCGCTGGCTTCATCTTTTCAGGAAGGGACACTGGTGAAAAAAGTAGCCGTCATCACAGATAGTGTTTGTTGCCTGCCTGTAGAGCTAGTAAAGAAATACGATATTCGCTTAGTACCCATCTACGTAGTCTATAAAGGGGAAAGCCTGCGCGATGGTGTAGATATAAGCCCTACAGAAGTCTACAAAATCATGCGCAGAAGAAAAGACCTCCCCACCACCTCAACTCCACCGGTAGGAGATTTCCTGGATGCCTACCGTGAGGCAAGCCAAAAGGCAGAGAGCATACTCTGCATTACCCTTACCAGTCTGCAAAGCAAGGTCTTCGAAGCTGCCATGGTGGCTAAAGAGCAGGCCAAAGAGGCGATGCCCGAAACTACAATCGAGGTCATGGACAGCCGTGCTGTAGGCGGCGCACTTGGATTCATCGCTCTAGAGGCGGCCCGAGCTGCCAGCCAGGGAGCTGACCTCCTTCAGGTAGGTAATGCAGCGCGCAATATGATGAGTAGAGTAGGATTCCTGGCCATGTTGGACACCCTCTACTTCCTGGCGAGGACCGGGCGCATTGCCAGGGCAGCAGCCTGGGCTGGGTCGCTACTGGACATGAAGCCAGTGCTCGATCACAATCCGGCAGTGGGGGAGACCATGCCGGTGGCGCGTCCCAGGACGAGAGCCAAAGCTGTCGAACTCATGCTTAAGCTCATGTCGGAAAAGGTGGGGAATCGCACGGTTCACGTAATAGTGCACCATGCCGACGAACTGGAAGATGGGGAAAAGTTGAAAGCACAGATCGCGGTGAGGTTTAAATGCGCTGAAACTTATCTCACGGAATTCACCCCAGCCATGGGAATCCACGCCGGGCCCGGTGTCCTGGCTATATCCTTTTACGCAGACTAACCTGTCCGTCTCCCGCAGTAAGGACAGCCAGTGTCTTAGAAATCCGGACGGAACTCCGCTGAACAAATGAGATAAAGGTTAAAAGAAGGACGCTGAGGGCAGAAATAGTTATAACAATGTCATAGGGAAGCAGAGTTATTAGCGCTCGGTGTTCCTCACTCAAGGCTCCCTCCTAAAATCAGGGACATCAAAAACAAATCAGCTATCGTTAGTGTCCCCATTTGATCTCCTCTGCAACTTGTTTTGTTTGTTCGAGAAGGGAATCTATACTAATATCGTTCAAATCTTTAGACAGCTTGCTGACGGGGCTTTCTACAAGTTCCTCACTCGTGAACACATCCAGCAAGCTGTCAGTTCCCTTATCATCCTTCTTAGTGGTGACTTTTGCCTGAATGGGGTCTACTACTGTAACTTTACCTTCACTGCCTTTGGGAGAAGGGGGACTATTTTCAGCCATTGATAACGCCTCCTTTGCGCCATCCTTAACCTTGCCAGCTATCTCATACAAACGAGTGGCCGGGGTAAAAAGCCCGCCACTCTGTAAGTCGCACTCGAATTTCTATTGACAGAGCATAATCTAGAGCACCAGCTCTGTGAATAGCCCATCGGTTCAAATCTAGTTAGGAAATCGTACTTGATAAAAACGTACTTACTAAATACTCCTAAATCCCCCTTTGTCCCCCAGACTGGTGGACGAAGTGGGTTGAAAAGTGTTGCTAAACGACCTCATATTATCCCTCCTTGACACCAGATTGGACTGGACGTTATGCTATCCAGCAGTGTGACCTGGATATGGGGAAAAGGGGGAACCAATGAGCAAACTCATAGAGAAACTGCAGCAGATTTCTGAGGGCAGCGGTCAGCCGATGGGTTTCGGAACAGCGGCGGCCAGAGCCAAAATTTCGCAGATTTTAACCATTGCCAGCATACCTGCAGGAAATGCTCAGTTGCTAGCCGAAGCTACAAAGATAGGGCCTGACGCTTTGTTGCTCACCGCAGAGAATTTGGAGAAGCATGGCAAATCACTGCCTAAAAGGAGCCGCGATAAGGTCGAAATCCCCTGGGGGATATCTCTGGTGACAGTGAGCAAGGAAGATACCGCACAACTCATCGAACTTGGCTGCGATTACATTATTTTCAGCCCGGCCGGGACTCCGGCAGCAGTCCTGCTTGACGAGAGGATAGGGAAGGTGCTCAGGATCGACACCTCGCTGCCCGAGGGCCTGGCAAAAGCAATAAATCGCCTTCAAGTAGATGCAGTGCTCCTTAGCCCGGCCGGAGAGGACGAGTCTGCTTTTACCATTCATCATCTAATGATATTGGAGCGGCTGGCTGGCAGCGCAGGAAAGCATGTCCTGGCAGCCATGCCCCCTGGCCTGTCAACTGACAACATCGAAATTCTCTGGGGGCTGGGAGTGCGAGGTGTGGTGGTAGATATGACAGCGGAGCAGCCCGAACAGAAGCTGTCTCAGATAAAAGAGGCTATTCAGAAGCTGCCTGCAACACGAAAGAAGTCCAGAGAGAAATTCAGGGCAACTCTGCCCTCGGCGAGCAGTTCCTCAGAAAAAGTAAAACAGGAAGAAGAAGAGGAGGAAGAGGAACCTTAACCCAGCACAAACGCCAGGATAATAATTATTACAATAATCGCCCCGGTTAGTATTCCTACCCTTTTTAAGTCATCCCTCACATACTTATACTCAGGAATAGCTATCCTCACCCCGGGTATAGTCTTGGGTCCCTTTTGCGGAGCCGGGCTCTTTGCAGGAACAGGAGTCTTTTTTGTGACAGGTTCGGCTATCTCCTCACTTAACGCAGCGGAGAGTACTTTTGGTTCAGGAGCAGGTCTGGCTCCCTGTCGTTGTTTCTTTCTCGACCTGCTGAGTTCCGAGTATTTTGCGGCTCTTTTGCGTGATTTTTTGGGCATATCCTCAAGTCCTTCTGAAAAGTTACTCCTTCACCCCAGGGCTAAACCAAGCCTATTAATTTACGTCTAATTTTAGACCTTCGATGCTGGTTTGGCAAGGGGTCAGGAATAGAGTAAACCTGATAGACATGTCCCCTGCGGTGTGATAGACTCTGGCTTGATGGTGGCGTTCTATGATTACCAGCACACGCGAGGCAATGCTGTATGAGAAGCTAGGCGACTCCGTTGTGCGCTGCCATGTCTGCCAGTGGCGCTGCGTTATCCGGCCGCAGAAGTACGGGGTGTGCCGGGTGCGCCAGAATAAGGACGGCATCCTTCAAGTACTGAACTACGGTGAAGTTTCTTCAGTAGCAGTTGACCCCATCGAAAAAAAACCTCTGTTTCACTTCTATCCCAAAAGCCTGGCCTTTTCCATAGGCGGTTGGGGGTGTAACTTCCACTGTGTGCACTGCCAGAACTGGCAGATTTCGTGCCAGGCCCCTTGGGAAGAAAAGCATGACTCACAACAGATGTCTCCCGAGAAATCCATCGAACTCGCCAAACGCTATGATTGCCAGGGCATCGCCTGGACATATAACGAGCCCGCTATCTGGCTGGAGTACACTCTGGATTCTGCCAGGCTCGCCAAAGCGGCAGGACTGTATGCCGTATACGTGACCAACGGCTACTCGACACCCGAGGCCCTGGATACCATGGGTCCTTATCTCGATGCCTGGAGAGTTGATGTCAAAGGTTTTTCAGACGCGTTCTATATGAAACTTGCCAAGATATCCAAGTGGCGTGGTATCCTCGAGGTAGCGGAGCGAGCAAAACAGAAGTGGGGGATGCATGTCGAAGTAGTTACTAACGTCATCCCCACCATGAACGATGATGATGCCCAGCTTGAGGGCATCGCCAACTGGATAAATGACAAGCTGGGCGAACTGACCCCCTGGCATGTCACCAGGTTCTATCCCCAGCACCAACTGCAAGACCTGTCACCCACGCCGGTGGCCATACTCGAAAGGGCCTACAGCATCGGGCAAAAGGCCGGGCTTCGCTTTATTTACGTGGGCAACCTGCATGGCCACAAAGCAGAGAACACCACCTGTTACTCTTGCGGCAGGGTTGTGGTACAGCGCGTGGGCTATCAAACCAAAATAGTGGGACTTAATGGAACCAGGTGCCGCTTCTGCGGAGCAGAGCTCAATTTCAGGACATAATCTAATGTAGTTGCCCAATTTATTGGGCGACCCAACCTGACTCATCAGACAACTACAAAAGGGGGCTACGATGATTAGAGAGCCGATTGTAGCCGGACAATTCTATCCCAGCTCACCCTCTTCACTGGAAGCTCAAATCAGCAAATTCATCGATAAAAAGGCGCCAGAGGAAGAGATTATCGGCGTGGTCTCACCGCACGCCGGATATGTGTACTCAGGTTCAGTGGCCGGCGCTGTGATGTCCAGAATCAAATTCAAAGATACTTTCATAATCATGGGACCCAACCACACAGGCTATGGCAAGCGCTACAGCATTATGAGCGAAGGAACATGGAAAACACCTCTGGGAAGCGTGGAGATAGACTCCAAACTCGGGAAACAAATTCTGGCAGAATCCAAAAACCTGGAAGAAGACCATGTAGCGCATCTTTACGAACACTCAGTCGAGGTTCAAATACCGTTTCTACAATATCTCAACAAGGACTTTAAGATTGTTCCCATTGTGCTCTCGCACGGCCCCAGAGCAGTTTATAAGGAGATTGGCAAGGCAATAGCGAAAGCAATCAAAGACTTGAAAGCTGAAACAGTGATCATCGCCAGCAGCGACATGACCCACTACGAGTCACAAGAATCTGCAAAAAGAAAGGATACTCAGGCTATAAATGCCATACTGGAGTTGAATGAAGACGAGCTCCTGAATCGAATTGAAAAACTGAACATCTCGATGTGCGGCTACGCGCCGGCAGTATGTCTTATCTCGGCTGCCAGAGAGCTGGGGGCTGGGCGAGCGGAACTGGTCCGATATCAGACAAGCGGTGATGCGACCGGCGACTACTCCGGCGTGGTAGGCTATGCCGGGATAATTGTGAAGAGATGAGAGGAGGGAAACCATGAAGCAAGAGAAAATGCACCCTCTGACAAGGCTGGCCAAGGAAACGGTGGAGAGCTATGTCCGCAAAAAAGAGCTTCCCCAACCCCAGGAGCTGCCGCCGGAGATGCAAGAGAGAGCAGGGGTTTTTGTATGCATCAAAAAACACGGTGCACTTAGAGGCTGCATCGGAACATTCGAGCCGACAAAGTTCAATGTAGCTCAGGAGACAATGGCCAACGCTATATCATCAGCGACCAGAGACCCGCGTTTTCCCCCCGTAGCAACGGCAGAACTTTCCGACCTCACCTACAGCGTAGATGTGCTCACCAAGCCGCTGCCCGTGAAAAGCAAGGATGAGCTCGACCCCAAAAAATACGGCGTTATCGTGGAGAGCGGAGGGCGGCGTGGTCTGCTGCTTCCCGACCTCGAAGGCGTTGACACCGTAGACCAGCAGATAAATATCTGCCGACAGAAAGCCGGCATCTATCCCGACGAGCCCGTGGAACTCTATAAGTTCGAGGTTAAAAGGTACGGATAACACGAAGCACAAAGGTCGGTAAAGTGAAACCCACTAGAAAACCAAAAGGTCCTGACCTGTTCCAGCAGGCCAGCGAGAGTCAGTTGGGACGTGAAGCCCCTCTCGCTGCGCGCATGAGGCCCACGAGTTTTGACGAGTTCGTGGGTCAGGAGCACATACTGGGCGAGGGCCATGTGCTGAGAAAGAGCATTGAGGCCGACCAGCTCCCCTCCATCATCTTCTGGGGACCGCCGGGCAGCGGCAAGACCACGCTGGCTAATATTATCGCCAGCGTCACCAAATCGCACTTCAGCCCCATATCCGCAGTAGCTTCCGGTGTCGCCGACCTGCGCCGCATTGTGGATGAGGCTAAAGAGCGCCGTGCACTGCAGCAGCAGAGAACAATACTTTTCATCGACGAGATACACCGCTTCAATAAAGCCCAGCAAGATGCTATACTTCCCTATGTGGAGAACGGTACCATCACCCTCATCGGCGCAACCACCGAGAACCCATCCTTCGAGGTCATCTCTCCCCTGCTCTCCCGCTGTCGCGTGTTCACCCTGAATGCTCTCACCGATGAACAGGTCAAACTCATCGTGCAGCGGGCTATCGATGATGAAGAGCGCGGGTTAGGCAAGATGAAGGTGATACTTGACGATGAAGCCCTCAGGTTCTTGCTAGTTATGTCAAATGGAGACGCCAGGATTGCGCTAAATGCCCTGGAGCTTGCCGCTTCTACAACAGCGCCTTCGGATGATGGCAAGCGCCATATCAAACTCAGTGCCGTCGAAGACGCCATGCAGCACCGCGCCCTGCTCTACGACAGGGCGGGCGAGGAGCACTACAATATCATCTCAGCCCTCCACAAGTCGCTGCGGGGCTCGGACCCCGATGCTGCTCTCTACTGGCTGGGCAGAATGCTGGAGGCCGGGGAAGACCCGCTCTACATCGTCCGCAGACTGATAAGGTTCGCCTCGGAAGACATAGGCATGGCTGACCCTCAGGCGCTGGTCATCGCCACCTCGGCCCAGCAGGCAGTCCATTTCATCGGCATGCCTGAAGGCAACCTGGCCTTGGCTCAAGCAGTGGTCTATCTGGCGACTGCACCCAAAAGCAACTCACTGTACACTGCTTACTCTAACGTGCAGGAGGACGTGGAGAAGACCCGGAACGACCCTGTCCCCCTTCATCTGCGCAATCCGGTCACCGGGCTGATGCGTGCTGTGGGCTACGGCAAAGGTTACAAATATGCTCATAACTTCCCCGGTCATTTCGTGGAGCAGCAGAATCTTCCCGATTCGCTCCAAGGTAAGAAATATTATGAGCCCAGCGACCAGGGCTTCGAGAAGGAAATAGAGGACAGGCTTAAAAAATGGCGTGGACGTGGCAAGGGCGAGGGACAAATCAAAAAAGAGGATAAACTATGATAGAGAACAAAGTGAAGTTCCCCTGCGGCGATCTTTCCCTTGAGGGCGTCACCGCTGTGCCTGAGAGCAAAGGCCCCTTCCCTGGCGTGGTAGTCTGTCACCCGCATTCTCTCTACGGCGGCGAGATGAACAATAATGTAGTAGTTCCCATCTGCCTGGCCCTGGCGCAGGCATCGGTAGCTTCCCTGAGATTCAACTTCCGCGGCGTGGGAGCCAGCCAGGGCAAGTTCGCAGACGGCATCGGGGAAAAAGAAGACGTCGCAGCGGCCATTTCCTACCTTTCCTCTCTGGAGGCAATAGATAAAGACAAAATCGGGCTCTGCGGCTACTCCTTCGGTGGGGCAGTATCCCTCGAAGTCGCCCCCGCCGACGAGAGGGTGCAAGCCCTGGCACTGGTATCGCCGGAGATCTCTACATACGTCCCGCTGAAGCAATACAATAAACCCAAACTCATCATCTGCGGCGCCGCCGACCAGTTTGTGAGCATTATCGCTTTACAGCGCCTTGCCCAGGAGCTGCCCCCACCCAATGATTTCGAGTTAGTATCCGGGGCCGACCACTTCTGGGCAGGCTACGAAGACAAGGTAGCTGCCAGGATCGCTGCTTTCTTCGTCGATAAACTCAAGCTGCCAGCGAAGATTGAACATATTGAGCCAACTGAGCAAAGCGTCAGCTCCCCTTATGTGCCGCCGGACGATGCGGGCGGGATGGAACCGGCAGCAGACGGTCAGGTTCACTAATTAACTCGGGGCTCTCACTCCCGACACCGGAGGCCAGCTCCGGCTGAGAGTAGGCGGACATCTTGCTGGCATCCACGAGCTTCCGATACAGGGCGTAATGCTTTGTTCTCGTCGTGACCTTCAGCAATCTCGACTGAATCTGACGCTGAGCCATTGCTCTTTTTGCAGGTCCAAGGGAGAGCACTACTTTCAGGAAGCGACGCAGCAAATCATGCGTGAACAGCGTGCGATTGTCAAAAAGCAGATTCTGCAATCTCCCCTTTGCGATGGCAGTAAGCACATACCGTTCAAAGCTGTCTTTCGGGACAAAAGCTGTTTCCTTTCGCCTTTCTAAGACCATGCCGCCGGTCGGGCAGAATCTGGCACAAACGCCGCAGCCAATACACCTGTCCGAATCGACACCAACATAATCGTTGCCATCGCCAGCCTCGCACTTCGTGATAGCATTTACCGGGCACCTCTCGACGCAAATATCGCAGCCAATACACGCTTCCCGGTTGTGAGTTGACACGAAATTAGTGGTTAGCCTCGCATTGTATCCCAGCCTTCTGTATGCCACCAGGCCCTCGCAACAGCAGGGGCAGCAATTGCAGATCCAGTTAACCCCTTCCTGCACGTTGTCTCCCAGTTGTACCAGACCGATTTCGATGCATTCACCAAGAATCTTGTGAGCATCTTTCCTGCTGATTGTCCTGGCTATCCCGTGCCTGGCCAGACTTTCAGCGCACCAATTGAAGGTCAGGCAGACTTCCTGGGGGGCATCGCAGGCTTTGCCTACATGCTGCATTTTATGGCGGCAGTAGCAGGTCCCGACTGTGATACAACTGGCTGTATCTATAACGTGTGTTGCTCTCTCGTAGTCAAGGACGATAGCCCGATCTTTTTCCTGTATCGCTTCCTCCTGTACATAGGCCCTTCCTATATGCGGCTGCGTTGAAAGGACACTTTTAATAAAATCCTCTTCCGTATTGATGTACTGGTAGTAGAGTTCAGACAAAACCTTCTTGTCGAACCTGCCATCCAGGCGCATAAGGGAGAATTCGAAGAACCCTGCCATTGTCGGAGCCAGCATATAACCCTGGATATCACCGGCGGCGATATCCAGAAGTATGCCTTTGTCAGCCAGTGCATCAAGCTCACTTCTCGCTCGTTCCATCGGCATTCTCCAGACCTTCGCAGCTTCTTCGACAATGAAAAGACTGCCTGGAAGAAGAGAGACAAGCTCAGCTTCGTCTTTTGTGAACAGTACCTCCAGTATCCTAAACAGAGTCTCCGAGACAGGAGCGCCTTGAGGCGCATCATCCAATCTCTTTTGTAGATTGTAGTAGCTTCTTGATGTTACGTGTGCCATCAGATTCACCCTCCTCCTGATTCGGCGGAGACAGCGATGCTCTGAATTAGGCACATTCAAGTTTCAAGTGTCCAACTGTTGAGGGCGGTAAGTTTATCGTCGCTGTCCCGCCTGTTATTCTACTAGCGGGCATAGCTTGATTTACTTCACTGGGATGTGGATTGCAGCATACGAACCACCTCCTCGCCACCCGGGCTTAGCAGCCCTTCCCCACTTTTGTAACCCATTGACGCTGGTGCTAATACATGTCTGGGTTAGTCGCCTGTTCTAGCGGTTCAGACCGATAGATATAAAATATCAGCGAAGCCTTAAAAAATCATAAAATCTCAAAAAGTTATGTTACATTTTTGTTTCATTTGTCGAACCTGAACCATCGAGTATCGGATGCTGCGTTGTCACGCGTATCATCGTGAAGTTGTATGCCGTTCCAGGATATGCTAAACTCGAACACGATGGACAAACCGAACCGTAAAGCGACTAGGGGCCTGCTTCTGATCTTAATAGCGTTGGTAGTGATAGGGCTCGACCAGCTCACCAAGTACCTGATCAGAGCCCATATGGAGCTTGGTGAGTCGATACCCAGAGAAGGCATATTCAGGTTGACTTACACTACCAACACCGGCGGTGCTTTCGGTATCTTGGCCAACCAGGCATTCCTCCTGGCTGTGGTTGCCATAATCGGCATAGCGGTATTCCTCGTTTACCTGCGCTATATACCTTTACAAAGCACACTGCTAAAAGTGGGCCTGGGACTTGATATGGGAGGCGCAATAGGCAATCTCGTCGACCGCCTGCGCTTTGATGGTAGAGTAACTGATTTCATCGACATCGGGGCCTGGCCTGTGTTTAACGTGTCTGACATGTCTATAGTCGTGGGCACAATCGTCATCGCATATTACTTGCTATTCGTTTCTCAGAGGAAAGTCCCCGATAAACCGCCAACATGAACAGGAAGACTGAATTCATCGCTAACCGCGCTGGCGAACGCCTGGATAAGTACGTAGCAGAGCAGTGTCAGATTTCGCGCTCTTATGCTCAGAAGCTGATAGAGGCTGGGCTGGTTGCTGTCAATGGCCGTGCCGCCAAAGCCAGCCAGAAGCTCAACTCAGGCGACAGGATAGCGGTATCTGTCCCTCCAGCATCACCTATTTCGTTGGCACCCGAGGATATACCGCTTAAGGTTGTTTACGAGGACAAGGACCTCATAGTGGTCGATAAGCCGGCAGGCTTGCTGGTTCATCCCGCCGCCGGTCAGCATACGGGAACGCTGGTGAACGCTATCCTGGCTCGCTGTCCTGACCTTGGAGAGATTAACGGCTCAGTACGCCCCGGCATCGTGCACCGGCTGGACAAGGATACTTCCGGCCTCATGATGGTAGCCAAGAACGAAGCTGCCCAGAGAAGCCTATCACGCCAGATAAAACAGCGCTCCATTAAGAAGGGATACCTCGCCCTTGTTATAGGGTACCTGACACCGGAGCACGGAGCTATCGATGCCCCAATTGGCCGCCATCCTAAAGACAGAAAACGCATGGCAGTGGTCTCCGGAGGCAGAGAGGCGCGCACAGACTACAAAGTAGTTAAATACTTCGATGATTACACATTGGTCAAGGCAATGCCTGAGACCGGTCGCACCCACCAGATAAGGGTACACTTCGCAGCGATAGGACATCCCATCTTCGGCGACCATATTTACGGAAAAAAGTCACCACTGCTGGGGCGGCAATTCCTTCATGCCCACAGACTTGGCTTCAAATTACCCTCGAGCGGAGAGTTCGTGGAGTTTTCTTCAGAGTTACCGCCAGACCTGGAAGCGGTGCTGAAGCAGTTTTGACTGCAGAGAACGTTTATTTATTAAAGCTTTTTCGCGATCTTGGCCCACGTATCGCGTAAAGTAACCGTCCTGTTGAATACCAATTTTTCGGGGGAAGAATCCTTTGCATCAACGCAGAAATATCCCAGCCTTTCGAACTGATATTTACCTCCCGGAGTTGCGCTTTTCAGGCTGGGTTCAAGATAGCCTGTCACCGTCTGCAGTGAATGGGGGTTCAGGACAGTTTCAACATCAGCGACATCGCCAGGGTTCTCAACCGTAAACAGGCGGTCATAAATGCGTACTTCTGCCTTGAGCGCGTGCTCAGCCGAGACCCAGTGGATAGTCCCTTTAACTTTGCGGCTGCTCCCGGCCTCTCCGCTCCTTGTCTCAGGGTCATAAGTGCAGTGTAACTCTACTGCTTTGCCAGCCTTGTCATTCACCACGCTGACACATTTGATGATATACGCATATCTTAACCGTACCTCCCGGCCCGGGGCCAGACGGAAGAATTCCTTCGGCGGCCGTTCCATGAAATCGTCCTGCTCGATGTAAAGTACCCGTGAAAAAGGCACTTTGTGCGTCCCCATACCGGGGTCTTCGGGATTGTTGACAGCTTCCATTTCCTCAATTTTGCCTTCGCGGTAATTGTCGATAACTATCCGAAGTGGGTGCAATACCGCCATAACTCGTGGAGCACGCTTATTCAAGTCCTCACGGATGCAGTGCTCCAGCAGTGCTACCTCAATGGTGCTATCCGTCTTTGCTATACCGATACGCTCGGCAAAAGTCCGGATGGACTCCGGTGTATAGCCGCGCCTACGCAAACCGGAGACAGTGGGCATCCGGGGGTCGTCCCAGCCGCGGACATCGCTCTTCTCCACTAATTGTCTCAGGTTGCGTTTGCTCATAATAGTGTAGGTAAGATTGAGGCGCGCGAACTCAATCTGCTGGGGATGGTATACGCCCAGTTCATCGAGGAACCAGTCGTACAGAGGTCGATGGTCTTCGAACTCCAGAGTGCAAATGGAATGGGTGATTCTTTCGATAGAGTCTTCGAGTCCATGCGCCCAGTCGTACATAGGATAGATACACCATTTGCTGCCTGTGCGGTGATGTTCTGCGTGCAGGATGCGATACATCACAGGGTCACGCATATTCAGGTTGGGCGATGCCATATCTATTTTAGCGCGCAGTACCCGGGAGCCGTCTTCGAACTCACCTGCCCTCATGCGCTGAAATAGGTCGAGGTTCTCCTCGACCGTACGGTTACGGTACGGGCTCTCTTTGCCGGGCTGCGTGAGAGTGCCACGGCTCTCTCTGATTTCATCAGCACTTGAATCATCCACATAAGCCTTGCCGGCTTTAATCAACTGCATGGCATAGTCGTACATCTGCTCGAAGTAGTCGGAGGCATAGAACAGGCGGTCCTGCCAGTCGAAACCGAGCCAGCGCACATCTTCTATAATCGATTCGACGTACTCCACCTCCTCCTTGGCAGGGTTGGTATCGTCGAAGCGCAGATTGCACAGGCCCTTGTACTCGGCAGCGATGCCGAAATTGAGGCAGACCGACTTGGCATGGCCGATGTGTAGATACCCGTTAGGCTCCGGCGGGAACCGGGTGTGCACGCGGCCACCGAACCTTTCAGTCTTGTTATGTTCGTTGATGATGTCGCGGATAAAATCTGATGGCATAGATGAATTTCCTCTGACTATCGAATCCAAAATTATAGATAAGAGTACAGTTTCCCATTACCCTTGTCAAGGATTATTATGCTGATGAGCATACCGAATATAGTCATGCACCGCACTCAGTAATAGTTGCATTCCACCTACCTTACTAAACTCAAATGGACAAAAGTAATATAGACGCTCTCTATCGATAATGCTAGAATATGAACCAAATTGACGGTAGTATTATGAGCCAAAGCAATGTGAGAGTGCGCTTTGCGCCCAGCCCGACCGGATATCCTCATGTGGGGAATATCAGGACTGCCCTGTTCAACTGGCTCTTTGCCAGGCACAGCAGCGGCAGCTTCATCGTTCGTATCGAGGATACTGATGTTAACCGTAAGGTCGAAGGTGCCATGGAAGCCATCTTGGATAGCCTGCACTGGCTCGGAATAGACTGGGACGAAGGCCCCGAGGTAGGCGGCAGCTATGGGCCTTACTTCCAGTCGCAACGTCTGGATATCTACCAGAAGGCAGCGCAGCGCCTGTTAGCAGAAGGACACGCCTATCCCTGCTATTGCTCCGAGGAGCGGCTCGCCCGTATGCGCGCCGAAATGGCTCGCCGCAAGGAATCGATGCGAAGCTATGACCGGCGCTGTCGGAACCTGACTCAGGAGGAACGAGCCCAATTTGAAGCGCAGGGCATTATCCCTGTGATAAGATTCAAGATACCGCTTGAGGGTCAGACCAGGTTCAACGACCTGATCAAGGGCAACGTAGCCTTTGATAACAGCACTCTGGACGACTTTGTACTCCTTAAGTCCGATGGCTATCCTACCTATCACTTGGCAAACGTGGTTGACGACCACCTGA
Organism: Chloroflexota bacterium; assembly: GCA_021787935.1. Lineage (GTDB taxonomy): Bacteria > Chloroflexota > Dehalococcoidia > SZUA-161 > SZUA-161 > JACWAE01. The sequence continues at coordinate 13,838 of JAJYLC010000064.1, forward strand.
TGAAGATTACTCATGTTCTCAGAGCCGATGAATGGCTGTCCAGTACACCGCGCCACGTGCTGCTCTACTCCGCCCTGGGTTACCAGCCGCCCCTGTTTGCCCACCTGCCTATGATACTGGGCCCCGACCGGAGCAAATTAAGCAAAAGACACGGCGCTACCGCCATCACAGAATATAAAGAGCAGGGGTATCTGCCTCAGGCGATCATGAACTTCCTCGCCCTGCTGGGTTGGTCGCTCGACGACCGCACAGAGCTTTTTACAAAAGAAGAGTTAATACAAAACTTCTCCATCGAGCGCATTAGCAAGACCAGCGCTATCTTCAACCTGGACAAGCTTAAGTGGATGAACGGAGTATACATACGAAATTTGAGCACCGATGAGCTAACTGACCTTTTAATGCCATTTCTGGATAAAGGCCTGCCTCCTTCGGTGAAGCGCCCTCTCTCCCGGGAATATGTGAAACAGATTGTGCCGCTGATACGCGAACGTTTCACAACTCTGGCGGAAACCGCAGAGCTATGTATGTTTTTCTTTGCCGATGAACTTGTATATGATACCGACCTGCTTCTGGGCAAGAA
>JAJYLC010000169.1 GCA_021787935.1 Chloroflexota bacterium
GCACAGGCTGACCGGGCTCGGCCTGTTCGCCTACATAACTTTACACCTTGTAGCAAATGGCTCTCGCTTATGGGGCGAGGGAAGCTGGGAAAGCACCATGAGATTCCTCAGCAACCCGGGGTTCAGGGTGGGCGAATACCTTGTGATAGCCGCCTTTGTCTTCCATGCCGTCAATGGCGGCCGGCTCATGCTCCAGCAGTTGGGCTTCACACTGGGTAAACCCAAACCGCCCATCTACCCCTATAGTGATGCTTTACGCCGTAGGCGCTCCTTTATGTGGGTAGCACTGGTTCTGATAATAATCTTGGCAATATATGCCCTGGTCAAGTTTGCGATGAAGTGAGGAGACTTACATGCGAGAAGTTCATCTGAAAATTCTGCAGTATGTTAGCGCCGTAGGGATATTCTTCTTCGTGGGCATTCATTTGCTAGTCTCGCATTTCAGCAGTGGAAGCCCTACGAGTTGGGCATCAGTTGTTAGCAGAGCAACCAGTTCCGGCTGGTTCGCCATCTACATATTTATCCTGGTCTTTGGCTTTTACCACACCCTGAATGGATTGAGAACGATTATCTTGGAATTCTCCCTTTCGCAGCGTGCCATCAAGGTGTTGGATTGGACCCTGGTGTTAGGCGGGCTGGCCGTTTTCGGTTATGCTATCTATATCCCCGTACAGGGTTTTTAAGACTAAAATTTCATATGCTCTAAGGAGCGGTGAATGGAAAAAGTAACCTATAGAGTTCAGAGATACGACCCGGATAAGGACAAGAAGCCCCGCATCCAGGAGTTCGTTATCCCTTTCCGACATGGCATGACAGTGCTGGACGGACTGATATATATCAAGGAGAACGTTGATAATACCCTCTGCTTCCGCAGCTCCTGCCGCATGGGCATCTGCGGCTCCTGCGGCATGTTCATCAACAATCTGCCCAGGCTTGCCTGCCATACACCGATTGAGGAGCTGAAAAAAGATACTATAACGGTAAAGTCACTGCCCAACTTCCCTGTTGTCAGGGATCTGGTCTGTGACCTCACTTCACTGTTCGCCAAACATAAGTCTGTGAAGCCATACATAATTGAGCCGGATATGACAGAGATAGAGAAACCGACAGGCGAGTTCTTACAGGCCCAGGCGCAGCTTGAAGAATTCGTGCAGTTCGCATACTGCATCAAGTGTGGACTGTGCATGGCAGCCTGCCCCACGCTGGCTACGGACAGGCATTTCCTGGGTCCTCAGCCGCTGACTCAGGCTTACAGATACTCTGCAGACCGCAGAGACTGCGGGGCCAAAGAGAGATTCAAGATGACCGATACGCCTCACGGGATATGGCTCTGCCACCTCGCCGGTGCCTGCTCCGAAGTCTGCCCTAAAGGGGTTGACCCGGCATTCGGGCAGCAGTTGTTGAAGCGAGCCATGTTCTCCGACAGCCTGCGGTTACGCAAAAAGCCGGTTCCGCCATCTGTGGCCAAACCGCCGGCAGAGAAGAAGCCCAGAGTTGCAGTGCCCGAGTTCACCATAAAGAAGCCAAACACCAAGTCTTAAAGTATTTCATATACTAACAGTGAGTTCAGAGGGGACGAAACCACCATCCAAATTCCCCCTTTTCTAAAGGGGGATACAGGGGGATTAGGCGCCTGGTCCCTCTCGGCCCCTTGAGGGAGGAGTACACTAAGTACCGAATTGGTGGATTACCGACGGAGGATACCATGGAAAAGAAAATCACTTCTCCTATAAGCCCTGACGTCGTAGAAGGTCTCAAAGCAGGAGACCAGGTTCTTATCAGCGGCGTCATATATGTAGGCCGCGATGCGGCGCATAAGCGACTGGTGGAAACGCTGGACAAGGGAGAGAAACTGCCCTTCGACATTAAGGGCCAGACTATTTACTATATGGGGCCTTCTCCCACAAAGCCGGGACATGTCATCGGCTCCGCAGGCCCCACCACCAGCGGCCGCATGGATGCTTACACACCGCGCCTTCTCGCAGTCGGGCTCAGGGCAATGATTGGCAAAGGACTGCGCACCGATAAAGTAAAAGAGGCTATAAAAGAGCACAAAGCGGTCTATCTGGCCGCTACAGGCGGAGCAGCCGCGCTCATAGCCAAGTCTATCACCAAGTCCGAGATTATAGCCTACGAAGAGCTTGGCCCCGAAGCGCTGCTGCGGCTGGAGGTCAAAGATTTCCCCGCCGTGGTGATAAACGATTCCAAGGGCGGAGATTTATACCAGGAAGGCAAAGCAAAATACAGGATTCAAGTTGGGACCAAGAAATGAAGTCGTCTGGAGAGGTGGCAGGGAAGGTAGACTTGGAATGGGATGACAGCCATGTGGTGCCTGAGCACGTCACCCCCGATTTGATCTTCCTCTTTGACAGGATGATCGAGGCAACCATAGGAAAGGTGGCCTCCAAAAACGGCGATAGGGTGCTGGATGTGGGCTGCGGACGGGCTGTGGATGCCATAAAGATAGCCCAGAAGGGCGGCAGGCTGGTGGGACTTGAGCCCTCGAGGATAATGCTGAACCACAGCAAGAAATGTGTGGCTGACAGCGGCAAGGATATAGCCCTGGTGCAGGCCATAGGCGAGAACCTCCCCTTCAAGACCGGCTCCTTCGACTGGGTTGTGTGTAAAGGCGCACATGATGCGCCCCCTGATGCAGGCCAGCAGCACCAAGGTGGTGCGGCGCGGCTGATCGGGACAGGACGGCGGTCAGGGTCCGATCTCGACCGGTCTGGTCTCGTCGGCCGCCCATTCGCTCCAGCTGCCTGGATACAGGTGCAGGTCCTGCACGCCCGCTGCGTCGAGGGCCAGCAGCAGCGCGCAGGCGGTGACGCCGGAGCCGCAGTAGGCGATGATCGGCTGGCCCAGGTGGGCCGC
>JAJYLC010000065.1 GCA_021787935.1 Chloroflexota bacterium
AGCGCCGTCGATGGGCAGCAGCATGGGCTCAGGCGGCATTTTATGGGAGTAGCGGGGGCCGACCACGATTTGACCCTCCCCGATGCCGCCCGCCAGTATGGCATGTCCTACGGATATGCCTTTCTCCTCGGCGAATTTCTCGATACATCCGGGGAGCACATCGCCGTCCTCAAGCCGTATCACGAAGACCCGTCCCAGCTTTCCTTCACTCGTCTTCATCGTGGCCTCCTCGTTGTTCTTTCAATCTTGTCCAGCGCAGATTCCACTAGCGGTGAGGGTTCGATATCTAACCCAAAATGCTTGACTCTTTCTTTAAACTCCTCCTCGGTTTCATCTTCCCAGGGGAGATATTTTAGCTCCAGCGGCCTTCTCAGCCCGTAGAGCAGGATATCGATGATGTCGCTCGATTTGTTGCCCAACTTGATCAATGTTCCTTTCCTCACCGAGAAGACCCGGCCGGTCACCAGGGCAGGCGGGTGGGGCTGATAAATATCTACCAGGTCGAAATCTGCGCTCTCCTTCCCCAGCTTCACTTTTTCTTTCCAGAGTATAAAAGCATAGGCGATACAGGTCTCGGAACGCAGGCATAAGCAGGGGCTTAGATTGAGCAAGTTCTCGATAGTAACTGTCGTGCCGCCCCGACGGAAGATAGCGCCAAATAGCGGTATACCCCAAAGAAAGTTGCCTATAGTAGTTTTTTGCGCGATGAGTCCCGTCGCATAGAAGAGAACAAACCAGAAACCTATTCCCAGGCCGTGGTAAATAAATCGCTCGGGCAGAAAGAAGCTGAGGAACCCTTTTCCCAGGTTTTCAAAGTCGCCAAAAATTAAGATACCGATAATGAGAGCGATGCTGATGGGGAGCCAGAGAATAAACCCCCACAGCAGGAATCCCAGTTGGTGTTTAAGGAATTTCATCGGCTTCTACCTAGTCTTAGGGCATAGAGTTTCACCAAACTATTGCAGTATTCCACTGCGACCGATGGTATAATAGCACAAAAAGTCCACAGGCAATACTCGTGAAGATAGCCGGATGGGGAGAGTGTATCTATGGCAATGCAATACCCTATAACAGCAAGAGGTTTGAGTCCCTTTCGTGACCTGGTGGGAGTAACTTACAACAAGATCGGGGATGGTTACAGTCAGTGTGTCCTGGAAGTGAATAAAAAGTCACTCAACGCTGCCGGGATCGTACACGGAGGAGCCATTTATACTCTGGCCGACTCGGGCATGGGTGCAGCGCTCTATTCTCTCGTAAATGAAGGCGAGTTATTTTTGACGGTTGAAATCAGTATCTGTTATTTCAAAGCTGTGTCATCTGGTACTCTTACCTGCGAGTCAGCGGTTATTCATAAGGGTAAAAGGATTGCGGTGATGGAAGCGGAGATAAAAAACAGGGGGCAGATGGTGGCCAAAGCGATGGGAACGTTCTCTATTTACAGGGGTAAGAACGATTAAATGCGCCGTCCAATGTGAGGAGCCGCGGAAAAGCTGCACTACTGAGATAGGGAGAACAATGACCCCCGGCAACCTGGAAGAAATGATATGACAGTTGCTGCGATACGCCCGGAAAGGAAACTGCTTCAGCCAGGGTGGGCAGGCCAGCTTTCGAATAGCGAAATAGAGTTCATCCGGCGGGAGCTTAAACGCCGTCCTTACCTGTGGCGGAAGTGGGGCTATGATAGGGCTATGGTGAAGGGTGTTCTGATACCTGCATCAACCATACGCCGTATCGCTATACACGGGCTATCCTAGTGCCCGGGGACACATAACAGCGTCATAATTCTCTAAGGAGCGAGATGACTGAGCTTAGCCTGTTTGAAGACATGGCTATAGTGCTGGCAGTTGCGCTCGCCGGCGCTCTGGTAGCGCGACGCCTGAAGCTGCCCATCATCGTGGGCTATCTCCTGATGGGCGTAGCCATCGGCCCTCATGGGTTGCACTTGATTCACAATGTAGGTGATGTAGAAACACTCGCTACTATCGGCGTCGTGCTTTTGATGTTCACCCTGGGAATGCAGTTCTCCCTGAAAACTTTAAGGCAGATTGGCCTGATCGCCACTTTCGGGGGCGCAATTCAGATAGCGGCCACAACGGGGCTGGCCTTCGGCCTGGGCTGGTTACTGCACTGGCCGCTTAAAGAGTCTTTGTTATTCGGTTTTTTCATAGCCATGAGCAGTACCATCATAGTGCTGAAGACGCTCATGGAGCGGGGGGAGTTGGGGACTACCCACGGGCGGGTGATGATAGGTATCCTCTTGATGCAGGACTTGAGCGTAGTCCCTATAATGATAGCCCTTTACTCTATGGGAAGCAGTGTCGAGGCCTTCAGTACAACCTGGATATGGGACCTCTTAAAGGTGCTCTCGTTCATGGGTGTGATTCTGCTCCTGGGCTTCTGGGGGTTTCCCTGGTTCATGAGAAGAGTTACGGGGGGGCGCTCGAGGGAGCTTTTTCTCCTTACTGTGGTGTGTGTCGCTTTCGGCGCAGGCTTTGGAGCCTATTATGTGGGGTTGTCTATAGCCTTGGGTGCATTTCTTGCCGGCCTTATGGTCAGCGAGTCGCAATACGCTCACCAGGCTCGCGCTGAAATCGGGCCTTTAAGAGATATATTCGCTACTCTGTTTTTTGTCTCTCTAGGCATGCTGGCAGATCCCAGTTTCATCTGGGCTAATCCTGGGGAGGTGGGCATTGTTGTAGCGGTAATACTGGCAGGTAAGTTCCTGATAGTATCGCTCATAACGTGGGCATTCGGCTACGCTCCCAAGATTGCCCTGTTTGCTGGCGGCGGCCTGTTCCAGATAGGCGAGTTCAGCTTTATACTGGCTGCTGTAGCACTCGATACAAACCTTATCTCCGACCATATATACTCTCTAACGCTGGCAGCGGCAGGTATCACTATGTTGCTGACGCCTTTCGGCATGGCCCTGGTGTCTAATGTTTACCACCGGTTGATTCAGGGAAAGAGGGTTGCGGAATTTCTCACTGCGCGGGCAGACCCGGTGGACGTGGAGGAGCGGAAGCAGCTTTCAGGTCATGTGGTTATCTGCGGCTATGGACAGGTGGCTCGAAACCTGGGGAAGGTGCTTGAGCGCAGAAATTTTCCCTATTTGGTTATAGATATAGATTCCAGGAACTTGGAACCCCTGCGGGCCAGAGGTGTTCCCTGTATATATGGCGATGCCGCAAATCCGGATATCCTGGCTCAGGTGCAACTTGAAAGAGCTCGTGTGATGGTCGTTGCTTTTCCTGACCCGATAGCTGCCAAGCTGACTGTGGCAAATGCCCGCAGAATCAATCCCCGGCTGGACGTAGTATCCCGTGTTCACAGCGAGGAGGATTCCGAGGTGCTGAAGGGGTTGGGAGTTGCCAGGATAGTGCGACCTGAGCTTGAGGCTGGCCTGGAGATCGTCCGTCATACTCTGCACCGCTTTGGCCTGACCACGCAGGAGATTCAGTATATTGTCAATACCCTACGTGAAGAACAGGTGTGATGTCTAGCCATATCCAGAGCGCAAATCGTAGAATGAAAAATACTGAGGTGGAACGTTTTTGTGCCGCTAGGCCTTTTTGAAAAAGCGGAAGTAAAGGAACAGGGCTGTTATCAGGATGGCTAACGACACCAGATTGGCGATGATTACTACGGGGTCCCGGAGGTGCACCCCATATACGACCCAAAGCGACACACCGGCTACAAACTGCAAAATAGTAATAGGGCTTACGTCTCTAACTGACTTTGTCCGCCACATTTTCAGAATTTGAGGTACAAAGCCGAAGCTTGTGAGCGTGGCTGCCACAGCACCGACTGTGTACCAGGCAATATCGTTCATTTTTTGTTGGCTAACATGCTAGACCGCTTCTAACTGGCTGTCAAGGTGTTTTGAAAAAAAGGGACGTCGCCACTTTTTGTAAACGATGGTTATGCTGTGCCTGTTATCCGGCAAAAGACGCTGTCCGATGAGTGACTCAGTTGGACAAAAGAGGTAAAATAGGGAGCAATATGAAAATCGGACGGATTATAAAATGGATAAGGGATAAGCTCAGGTCAACTTCCAAGGAAGAAATCGAGCTGGAACTTCCGGAGATACCGCCAGTTTGGAAGCGTCCGCCAATCGAGCGAAAGCCTGGAGATAGAATATTCCGTGTAGCCAGGGTCAGGCCGTGGCTAATCCCCCTGCCTCCAATCCCCAGACCCAAGCAACCTGGCTTATCTCCTTTGTCGCTGGTATATGGCTTCGCCGGCGTAATTATCCTGGGCACCATTCTGCTCATGTTCCCCATATCAAGCAGAGGGGGACATTTTACCTCTCCTGTCGATACCCTCTTTACTGCAGCTTCAGCCGTGTGTGTTACGGGTCTGGCTGTGAAGGACACCGGGACGTACTGGAGCGGCTTTGGCCAAGGGGTGATTCTGGTTCTGATTCAGATCGGCGGACTGGGTTTCATGACCAGCGCCACCCTGTTGTTATTGGTGTTGGGCCGGAGGATCGGCCTTCGAGAGAGATGGCTAATCGGACAGTCATTAGGCACTGAGAGGCTGGGGGGCATGGTCAAGCTAGTGAGAAGGATCCTACTTTTTACCTTCATAGTTGAAGCCATAGGTGCTGCTATCTTTTATGTCCGGTTCTCTGTGCAAAACCCGACGGGGACGGCCGCATGGAGGGCAATATTTCAGGCCGTTTCGGCTTTCAACAACTGCGGGCTAGACCTCTTTGGCAATTTTCGCAGCATGCTGGGCTATCAAACAGATACGACGGTAGTACTAACGACCGCAGGGCTTATTATTCTCGGTGGTATCAGCTTTCTGGTTGTAGCTGATGTGGGAAGGATGAGACGGTTCGGCAGACTCTCGCTGGACACCAAGATTGTGCTGATTACTACGCTGGGACTACTGGTGTTAGGAACTGTAGTTATCTTATTAACAGAGTACAGTAATGCAGCTACGCTGGGCCCTCTGTCGTTTCCCTATAAGTTGCTCAATGCCTTCTTCCACTCTGTGACTCCCCGCACTGCAGGCTTTTCAACTATTAACATAGGCGGCATGGAAACTTATTCTCAATTCTTCACTATACTCCTTATGTTCGTCGGCGGAGCTGCGGGGTCGACTGCAGGGGGCATAAAAGTCAATACCTTTGGCATGCTTGTCGCAACAATATGGAGTACAATCAGGGGAAAGGAGCATGCCGGAGTGTTCGGCAGGGAGTTCACAAGCCAGCAGATACACCGGGCGCTGTCATTAGTGATGTTGTCTCTGACTCTTATTTTCGTTGTAGTTTTTGTGCTGACAATTACAGATAAGGGATTGGGGTTCTTAAGGCTTTTGTTTGAGACGGTTTCCGCCTTTGGCACTGTGGGCTTATCCACAGGGATAACCCCTGACTTATCGGTGGCGGGCCGATTGATTATTACTGCTGTTATGTTTATCGGACGGCTGGGGCCTCTTATTTTGGTATTGGCTCTCACCCAGCGCCAGCAGCCGAGTGAATACCGGTATCCGCAAGCTGAAGTAAGGATAGGATAGGAGGCTGATATGAAAAGGCAGGTGTTGATTATAGGATTAGGACGATTCGGAATAAGCCTGGCTACCACGCTTTTCAGCATGGGGCACGATGTGATGGCTTTGGACGAAGACGAGAAAAAGGTTCAAAATATCTCAACTCAGATAACACATGCTGTTCAAGCGGATGCTACAGATGAGGCGGTTCTCAGGGAGCTCGGTGTCAACAACTTCGATGTGGCCATAGTGACCATGGGGGAGGCGATTCAGAATAGTGTCCTGTGTACAATTCTGTTGAAGAAGCTGGGGATTCCCTACGTAATAGCCAGAGCCGAGAACGATTTACACGGAACCATACTTGACAAAATCGGGGTAGATAAGGTCGTTTACCCCGAGCGTGAGATGGGGATTAGAGTTGCCCATAGTCTAATTTTGACCGATGTCCAGGACTATATATCGGTGGCACCCAGCTACGGCGTCTCCAAACTGGCAATATCGCAATACCTGGTGGGAAAAACATTGTCAGATATAGGGTTGGGGCGCGGGGGGAAATGGGGCCTGGCAGTTTTGGTAATTCAAAGAGGAAAAGAGGTAATAGTTACACCTGACCGGGCGGAGATTGTAAAGCAGGGAGACGTCCTGATAGTCTCAGGAAGCGATGACAAGCTGGAACAATTCATGGCTGAAACAAAGAAGCGCGAAAATGGGGAATGACAAGCAGGCTTCGGAGTTCCAAGAATATTCTGTAGGGGCAATTCATGAATTGCCCCTACAGAATTACACTAAGTTTCTTTCTTTGAGTATCCTGAGAAAATCGGCGTGAATCGCCTTGTTGGAGGCGATGACGGAGCCCGAGCCTACTTTCAGCGATCTGCCTTCCAGGTTGGTCGCTACCCCGCCCGCTTCGGTTACCAGCAATTGGCCGCAGGCAAGCTCCCAGGGATATAACAGAAGGTGAAAGTAAATATCGAGCCGCCCGCAGGCAGCGTAGGCCATGCCCAGGGCTGCAGAGCCCATGATTCTGTAGGCGTACATTTCTGGCCAAAGGGAGGTTATAAACTCCAGCGACTTTTTACCTTTTTCATCCACATAGCCCAGGTCCAGGCCGATGAGCGATTCCTGGACAGTCTTTTTCCTGGTGACATGGATGGGCGAGTTGTTGAGAGCAGCCCCTCTGCTCTTCTGTGCTGAGAACATCTCGTCGCGCAGTGGGTCGTAGACAATACCCAGTAGAACGTCTTCCTTCTCGGTGAGGGCAATTACGATGGAGAAGAAGGGTATGCCGAAGGAGTAGTTATTCGTGCCGTCAAGTGGGTCGAGGATCCATTTGTAGTTTGAGTCGCCGGTGACAGCCTGGGATTCCTCAGAGAGGATGCTGTGATCGGGGTACTCGGCTAGCAGGTACGATTTGAGTATTTCCTCTGAACGCAGGTCTATGTCGGTAACGATGTTGGCTCGACCCTTGTACTTTACCTGCGTTTTCTCTCGGAGATGTGCTTTGAGGGTTTCCCCGGCTTGCCTCGCTGCCTGTGCAGCTACCTCGAGAGCGCTTTTACCACTCCGGGATAAGGGCAGGGCGGTCATGGCAGACCCATCTTCTCCCTGACCTCTTTCATGGTCTCCCTGGCTATGGCATGGGCGCGGCGAGCCCCGTCTGCGAGAACTTCATCTACATACTTCTCTGCTAATTGCGCCCTTTTCTCACGGAAGGGGGCCAGGGCTTTGTTTATATTGTCGGCGAGCATTCGCTTGCATTCGACGCAGCCGATCTCTGCGGCGCGGCACTGCTTGCCTATCTCCTCAAGCTTCAGATAGGTATAGAAATGGTGCAGGCTGTAGACATTACACACCTCCGGATGACCGGGGTCGTTGCGAAACTTCCGGGCGGGGTCGGTGAAAGCGCCCATTATCCTCCTGGTGGTCTCCTCGGGAGAGGCTGCCAGCTCAATGTGATTATCGAGGCTCTTGCTCATCTTCTTTTCACCGTCCAGGCCGAGCACCATAGGGAAGTTGGTGAGCTTGGCCTGGGGCTCGGGGAAGGTCTCACCAAAGATGTTGTTGAAGCGGCGCACGATCTCTCGCGCTAGCTCGAGGTGAGGCAACTGGTCCTCGCCCACGGGCACGATGTCAGCCTTGTAGAGCACGATGTCTGCGGTCATCAGCACCGGGTAGCCGACAAGCCCGTAGTTCACGTTGTGAGGCTGCATCTTGACCTTTTCCTTGAAGGTGGTGACGCGGAGCAGCCAACCCAGAGGGGTAACCATGCTGAGCAGGGTGTGGAGCTCCATCACCTCGGGCACGTGGGACTGTACGAAGAGAATGCTTTTCTGTGGATCAAGCCCTGCTGCCAGCCAGTCCAGCATCATATCGTGAGTATTGGCCTTGAGCATGTGGGTATCCTCAAGGGTGGTCAGGGCATGGACATCCACTATACAGTAAATACAATCGTAGTCCTGCTGAAGTTTGACATAATTCTGAATAGCTCCCAGATAGTTGCCGATGTGCTGTTTGCCTGTGGGCCTGGCCCCGGAGAAAACACGGCCTTTTTTCAAAAGAGACCTCCTGAAAATATCCCATTGAGTGTAACATAGAATGAGAGTGAGGGCAAGGTAAAATTGTAGGGGCGTTCAATTTGAACGCCTCTACATGGTCAGTTAGAGGTGATGATTGGTAAGGACAAATGCAGAAGCCTTTATATATGTGTAGGGGCACAAAATTTTGTGCTCTTATGTTTTCAATACCATCTTTTACTTGTGAAAGGTAGAGAATTTTTGTGACAGCGTGGTCGACGGGCTTTACAAGAATATTTCTAACCTCCACTGATGAAGGGCAGAAATGAGACGGTGTCATTGGGTCTCAACACTGTGTCCAGAGATGCCTGCTCCTGGTTGACGGTGACGAGGACCGTTTCCTGGTCCAGGGCCAGCTCGGGATGCCGGCTCTTGACGTATTCAAGGGCATCAATGACTCTCGCTGTGTCAGTTATGGGCATATCTATGCCATCGGTTTTAGTTAAAACGCGCTGCGTTCCGAAGAAGTGTATCGAGACTCTCATCGTCTGCTTCATGCTAGTCACTTTTGTTTGCTGCCTGAATTAAGCGCCGAATTCTTTAAGTAGCCCGCTTGCCTGTTCGTCCATAAGCCCGAACTTAGTCACGGTTTCACGCCTGGGTACACCCTCGGAGGTGAACCCCTTCTCTTCGTAGACAATGTTGCAGAGTTTCTGATAGGCCTGTATCCTTTTCTCCATGAGAAGCCTGTGACGCTCTTCCGGGCTTGCTGGGATTGGAGCGCCGTCCATCTGTTTTTTTAGCCATTCATCATAATATTCGGCTCGAGATTCATATTCGTTGAAATAGGCAGGCCCCATTGCCCTCCAGGGAATTTGATCGCTGGCCCGGGTTCCTTTTCCCTGCCGCAGATTGATCAGTTTCTGCAAGATGTACAGCCTTTCGGAGTCCTCCAGAATGTCTTCCAGCTTCTTGTTGCTTCCTGTAGTCGCATTGAGGTACTTGACATAGTAGGCCAGTGTGGGAAGATTCTTGGCAGGCTCAGCGGTACTGGCTGCCTGCGGATTGCGCACATCTATCCAGGGCAGCTTGCACAGTCCTGTAGCGTTGAACCAGGTGCGGATCAGGGGGAACCACTTAAGGGCGTTGGCCTTTTGCTCAAAAGTGGGCAGCTCCTTATGGACCTGGTCTATGAAGATGAGCCATGCCTCATCATGCTGAGGCCCCTTAAGAGCGAAGCCATAGCCTCCCTGCTGGGCGAGTGACTCTTTGCTGATGTACATGGAGAACTCGAGTCCTTTTACTTCCATGCCGAATTTATTCAGCTCGGCCATAGCATTTTGCTCAGAAGTGCCGTGTCGGGCAGCGTGCTTCTGAGCAACCCATTTCTTACCCCTGGCTACACCCTGGCCAGCGACCTTGCCGAAACCTTCTCCCGAGGCTATTTCATGCAGCAGTCTGTCCGCAGCCGCTATGCTGCCGAAAGTCAATTCATAGCCTATGTCACCGGCAGTCAGAAATCCGCGCTGGAAGCATTCCATAAAAAAACCAATTGTGACGCCTGTAGAGATAGTATCGAGGCTGTATTCATCGCAGTACCAGTTATATTCCATGACAAAATGGGGGTCGAAAATCCCCATGCAGCAGACTGCGCCGACGGTTTCATACTCAGGTCCGTCGATGGAGACTTTCTGGCCTGCACGAGGGCCCCGCGTCAACTCGACGTTCTCAGCTCCTTTGGCGCAGGCAAGATTGCATCCATAGTAGCAGCCATCGGGGATTTTCTTGCTGAAGTACCTGTCTAGAAAAACGCTGGCGAAGAGCTTCGAAGACTCAGGACTTTGACCGTACTGATAGTTATTTATGGGGAAGAGATGGAATTTGTCCATGTACTCGGATAAAACTGTGGTGCCCCATGCGGAGAGGTGAAGCTGCTTGGGGTCAGCTTGGGTAACAACCTCTTTGAGCAGGGCGCCCGCCTGCCGCACGCCTTCCTTGTCAACTGCGTTGTTCCCATTTGCCTTAGGGAGGCTGGAGCGGGCAACAATGGCGCGGAGCCCCTTGAATCGCATGACGGTGCCTGTACCACCCCTGCCAGCCTGCTTGCAGCGAATACGGTTGCGTTTTCTATCAAAAAAGAGGCTGTTAACGATGCCGAACCTGGCACTGCGTGCGCCTTTTCCCACAGTAACAGCAGCAGCGGTGTCACTGTATTCACCGCTGTTAACATCTTTCAGCAGCCTCTGGCCAAAGGAGAGAGAGCCGTCGTCTATTTCTTTGCCGTAAGAAGGTGCGGAAGCGATGCTGATGGTGCCTGCATCGCCGTCAACCAGAATGATTACATCTTCCTTAGATATGCCGGAAACGGCCAGGGCGTCGAAACCTGCTAGTTTCAGCAGCGGTGCAAAATGCCCTCCGACGTTCGAATCGATAAACGTGTCTGTCAAAGGTGAGATGGTGCCGACTATGAATTTACCGGTCCCGGGGAATCCGGGCTCATTGCCGAGCGGCCCGCTGGCCATGACCAGGATATTTTCAGGGCTGTCATAACGGGTATCACGTGTCGTCCCGTCCCAGATGAGTTTTAAAGCATATCCCCGTCCGCCTACGTATTTGTTCTTAAAGTCAGGTGGCAACTTTTGAATACCGATTTGCTGAGTGCCCAGGCTGACCGTGAGTATTCGGTCAGTGTATCCGCCTACCACTCTGGCAGGCTCATACTTGATTTGCTTTAATATTTGCATTCCGACTCCCGTTTTTTACTGTTCTGATATTCGACAGACTGGCAAACAACAAAAGTTATTATAACCTTTTATGCGCTTTGTTATCAAAGCCCTTATCTTAAGAGTCATGGTTCGTTTAATTGTTTAACGATCTCAATATTTGGGGGTGACCTGCCTCAGGCGGGTCACCCCTACAACTTTGTTCAATTGAAAAGGATAGCTTTCAATCAGTGGAGGTACAGCGGACCGGCCGTGCTTTCTCCGGTATCATTGCTTCTGGCGTTCTTCCACACGCAGTTCCAAGACTATGTGTCCCCAACCTCTACATTGTATACCTACGTCGAAGCAACCAGTCCGCTTGAATCTCATTTCATTCGGGTCAACTCCGGCATAAAGTAGTTCATTTGATGTAAAAATTAACGGTGCTACTGCGGTTAGGGCGTAGATGCAAATCCTCTTAGGACTGAGACTGGTTATGAGGTTGCCTGCTCCATCAAAATAGAACTTATCGCCTATATTGTGCTGGCTATTGCACCCGTTTGACGCGACTACTTCTGCAATGATGGTCTTATTCATTAACGCAGCAGCTTTAGACAACACATCTTTATTCCGGGGGTTCCGTCTGAAAAGCTTCATCTCTTCATTAGTATAACCTAGATGTTTTTGCATGAGCTTCCACTGATTCTCTGCGACTTTCATTTTCTCACCTCCTGGAAATATTGTATAAGATACAGGGCTCACCCACCCTAGCTTTTCCAGTAAAGCTGTAGGGTTTTGTAGATGGCGTTGGTGCCGAAGTCGAGGCACTCGAGGGGGATGCGTTCATCGGCTGCGTGCACCCTCTGTAGCAGGTCCAAGCCGTGAGGCAGGTTCATCGGCGTGAAGCCGTAGGTCTGAATGCCAATTCTGGAGAAAAAGCGCGCATCTGAAATTCCGGGGTCAAACATGGGAAAGGTGGCAGCGCCAGGGTCTGCCTCGCGCAGAATGCCTGCCAGGGTGGGGAACAGTCCCATGTCGGGCTCGGGGGGACCGGGGTCGTGTCGAATCACTTCAAAGTCTATATCACTACCCACTATACGATGCAGTTCGGCTATCATGTCGTCCGGTTTGAAGCCAGGGAGCAGACGCCCGTCCAACTCCAGTGCGATGTCGCTGGGAATCACGTTGACTTTTTCTCCGCCGCGGACTATGGTCGCATTCACGGTGTTGTGAAACAACGGTTCCAAGCCTTGTCCCTTGGCGCCAAGGAGCCTCAGTACGGTGTCGGTCAGCCGGGGTCTGAGGAGCTGGCGCAGGACAAGGCTCTGGGGAAATGGAAGTACGGAAGCCATACCCTCGATCATGCTGCGCACCGAAGGTGTGATATGCACGGGTAAGCGCCGCCGGTCTAGCTGCTGAAGTAGACGGGCTAGTTTCGCCATAGTTCCGCCACGCATGGGTATCGAACCATGACCGCCCGGCCCCTGTACATGCGTCCGCATCCAGCAAAGCTGCTTCTCAGCGACCATGATAGGGTAGAGCTTGTTGCGGCCGAGGTAGAACCTGACGCCGCCGAACTCTCCGAGAGCGTACCTGATACCATTAAACAGGTCAGAGTGGTTCTCTACCAAGTATCTGGCACCATAGTCGCTGCCTCCCTCCTCGTCGGATAGGACGGCCAGCACTACATCGCCTGACAGGGGCAAGGCCTCGGCTTTTGCCCTGAGGAAGCTAGCCAGCATCATGGCGACAGGGCCTTTCATGTCAATAGAGCCCCGGCCCCAGACACAACCGTCCGCAATTACGCCCTCAAAGGGAGGGCGTGTCCAGGCCTGTCCAGTGGTCGTGACCACGTCAACATGCCCCTGCAGCAGCAGAGGCGGAGCGTTGCCCTGTCCCTTCAGCCGGGCGATAAGGTTGGGGCGGTTGGGGTCTCTGGCCAGCAGGGTAGTTTCAATACCAGCCTCTGTCAGCAAGCTGTTGACATAAGTAATGCACTCTGCTTCATTACCAGGCGGGTTTGTGGTGTCGAAACGGATGAGGTTTTGCAGTAGTTCCACCGGACGTTGGTAAATGGGCGAAGTGCTAACAGGCTCAGTCATATTGCTTTCCTGTTTTGATTACCTGACTGCTTATACTACTCGAGTGCTCATCTGTCAAGGAAGTCGGATAACCTGAGCAGGGGCTCACAATTTTGATCCTCTACCTGGCGGAAAGATACAAAAATGAGGTCGTTTAGCAATGAGTCTACCATACCGACGAAAGTCGGTATCCAGATACCTTCGCCGTAATTTTGAAGCTGATATTTCTGGATTCCGTGTCAAGCACGGAATGGTAATTGTGTTTCTAAACACCCTCAAAAATCATCTTTGCACCTGTCGGGAAAAGC
Organism: Chloroflexota bacterium; assembly: GCA_021787935.1. Classification (GTDB taxonomy): domain Bacteria; phylum Chloroflexota; class Dehalococcoidia; order SZUA-161; family SZUA-161; genus JACWAE01. The sequence continues at coordinate 13,098 of JAJYLC010000065.1, forward strand.
CGCTATAATACCCGCACATTGTTTGCGGAGACCAGGAGGTTTCAGGTGATAAGGAGTTTTAACGGAAAGTTACCCAGGATAGCTGAGTCGGCTTTCATCAGCGAGGCAGCCTATATTGTAGGTGATGTTGAGATTGGCGATTACTCCAATGTCTGGCCCGGTGCGGTGGTCAGGGCGGATTTTGCCAGGATAAAGATAGGGCGCTATGTGGATATAGAGGATAACTGCACCCTGCATGCCGGGAATAATATGGAGATCGGCAATAATGTTATCTTGGGGCACGGCTCTGTAGTCCACAGCACCAGGATAGGGAACAATGTGCTAATCGGAATGAACGCTACTACTCTGCACAACTCCGAGATCGGCGATAACTGCGTTATCGCTGCAGGCTCGGTGATTACCGAGGGTATGAAAATACCGTCCAACTCTTTCGTTGTGGGTGTGCCGGCACGAGTCAAAGGGCAGGTTACCGAGAAGCAGAGAGGCTGGACGGACGGGCATTTTGCTTTTTATCCGCCGCTAGCCAAGCAGTACAAAGACGAGAGGCTTTAGCAGCTTACATACGCTCCGGCGCGGTCATCCCCATGAGGCTCAGTGTCTTGGCGAGGATGATTTGCGTTGCTTTGACCAGCTTGAGCCGCGCGGCGGTCAAAGCTCCATCTTTCGAGACGACACGGCACTGCTTGTAGAAGGTGTGGAACAAGGTCGCCAGGTCCTGGGCGAAGTACGGCAGGTGGTGGGGCTCTAGCTTTTGTGCTGTAAGCTCTATTATCTCCGGCAGCGACATCATCTGGCGTATCAGGTCGAGTTCAGACTTATGGGTCAGTAACCCCACATCGCCTTTGGAGAAGTCTATTTTCTGTTCTTCGGCAAGTCGCAGGATGCTTGAGATGCGTGCGTGGGCGTATTGGACATAGTAAACAGGATTGTCAGCCGATTCCTTCTTCGCCAGCTCCAGGTCGAAATCCATCTGGCTGTCTGCGGAACGGGAGAGGAAGAAGAAACGGCAGGCGTCTGCTCCTACCTCCTCTACCAGCTCACGCAGGGTGATGAGTTCACCGGTGCGTTTCGATACCCTGATTAGCGTCTCC